>KE354257.1 GCA_000415505.1 Streptomyces afghaniensis 772 | reverse complement strand
GAAGAGGGCGAGGCTCATCCGGCGGTAGCCGGGCCGCCCGGGGACATACGTGAGTCGGCAGCAGGGACAGCGGTATCGGCGCCCACGATGGTGGGCGCCCCGGTACTGGCGGGAGACATGCTTCGAAGCTACGTACGCGCCCACTGATCCGTCCAATGCATGGAACCGCCATAATCGTTCCCATGGCGCATCAACACAGTTCAGCGGCTCGACTGTCACCGTCCAGTGACACAGAAGACATGGCGGAGATGTCCAAGGTGCTGGCTCCCCGTCTCGCGTACTTCGCCGGCGTCGCCCGCACCGAGCACGTCACCCGTGCCGCCCAGGAGATGAACGTCCCCCAGTCGACCCTCTCCCGGTCCATGGCCCGTCTGGAGCAGGACCTCGGCGTCGACCTCTTCGCCCGCCACGGCCGTACGGTCTCCCTCACCCCGGCCGGGCGCACCTTCCTCACCTCCGTGGAACGGGCCCTGGCCGAGGTCGAGCGCGCCGCCGAGGAGGTGCGGGCCGACGCCGACCCCGCCACCGGCAAGGTCGCCTTCGGCTTCCTGCACACCATGGGCGCCGAGACGGTCCCGGGCCTCCTCCAGGCCTTCCGCGCCGACCATCCGCGCGTCCGTTTCAGCCTGGTCCAGAACTACGGCGAGGCCATGCTCGAACGCCTCCGCGCCGGCGAACTGGACCTGTGCCTGACTTCCCCCGTCCCCGACGCCCCCGACCTGGTCGCCCGCCGTCTCGACGAGCAGAAGCTCCGCCTCGTCGTCCCGGCCGACCACCCCCTCGCGGGCCGCCGCCGCATCCGCCTCGCCGAGGCGGCGGACGAAATGTTCGTCACCCTGGAACCCGGCTACGGCATGCGCCGCATCACCGACGACCTCTGCAAGGAGGCCGGCTTCAAGCCCCGCATCGCCTTCGAGGGCGAGGAGGCGGAAACCCTGAGGGGCCTGGTGGCAGCGGGCCTCGGGGTCGCCCTCCTGCCCCCGCCGGCCGTCCCCCGACCGGGGGTGGTGGAACTGACGGTCACGTCCCCCCGAGCGGCCCGCGAAATCGGCGTGGCCTGGCTGGAAGGCCACCCGGACACACCCCCGGTGGCAGCATTCAAGAAGTTCTTGCTTTCAAGGAGGGGAAGTCTCCTGGCTTGAGGGGCGCGGGGAACTGCGCGAGCAACCACAAACAACCCGCACCCCGAAAACACAGCCACCCAAACGGCGCTACCGCCTCGAAGGACTGAACCCCGCAGCCAACGGCATCCGCAACCCCAACGGCGGCGGCGCGGCCAGCGCATCCCGCACAGGCCGGGACACGGCCCGCCCGAACAAGGCCCCCATCACGAAGTCCTCGGCCAACGCCAGCACTTCGTCCCGGTACTGATTCAACCCGTGCCCGTCCGCGTGCACTTCGAACCGGCACACGTCCCGATTCGCCTTCTTCGCCCGCGCCGCCAGCCGGAACGACAACTCGGGATCCGTCCGCGCGTCGTTCGTGCCGTGCACGATCAGCACCTGCCGCCCGACCAACTGCTTCACCGGTTCGGGTGGCGCGGCCACATCCTCCTCCGGCAGCCAAGGAGCGAGCGCCAGCACGGAGTTGACGGCCTCGTGGCCCCCCGCCCGCAACCCGGCCCGGCCGCCCATGCCGATGCCGGCTAGGCAGACGGGAACGTCTCCGTAACGCCGTACGACCTCGTCGGCCGCCCAGGCCGCATCGGCCGCGAGATTGGCCTCGCTGCCGTTCCAGCCGCGGTAGCGGTAGTGCACCACGTGCGTGACGAGGCCCTCGTCCCGGCCCGCGCGGGCCAGGCGGCGCCCCAGGGCGCGTACGGAGGCGGTCGCCACCATGGGGGACGGCCTGCGGCCGGAGACCTCGTCGCCGCCGGGGAGCAGCAGCACCACGCCGCTGACCGCCGACGGCTCCGGACCGAATGTCCTGCCCAGCCGGGCCCTGCGCACCGGCGTCGGTTGGTGTGCCATGACAGAACAGTGTCAGAAGCGCGGGTGTACTCGACCCGTCCTTGCGGTCACCGTTACGTATCGACGGAAACGTAAAGGATCCGGGAACGCGCCATCTACGCGCGTAGGAGTTAGAGTGCGGAAATGACGAGCCAGACCATCGCGAACACCCCGACACCGGACCAGATCCACCGGGCGCCCAAGGTCCTGCTGCACGACCACCTCGACGGCGGTCTGCGCCCCGGCACGATCGTCGAGCTCGCCCGCGCGACGGGCTACACCCAGCTCCCGGAGACCGATCCGGAGAAACTGGGCATCTGGTTCCGCGAAGCCGCCGACTCCGGATCGCTGGAACGGTACTTGGAGACCTTCTCCCACACCGTCGGCGTCATGCAGACCCGCGACGCCCTGGTGCGGGTCGCCGCCGAGTGCGCCGAGGACCTCGCCGCGGACGGCGTCGTCTACGCCGAGGTGCGCTACGCCCCCGAGCAGCACCTCGAAGGCGGTCTGAGCCTCGAAGAGGTCGTCGAGGCCGTCAACGAGGGCTTCCGGGAAGGGGAGCGCCGCGCCCGGGAGAACGGCCTGCGCATCCGCGTCGGTGCGCTGCTCACCGCCATGCGGCACGCGGCCCGCGCCCTGGAGATCGCCGAACTCGCCAACCGCTACCGCGACCTGGGCGTCGTCGGCTTCGACATCGCGGGCGCCGAGGCCGGCTACCCGCCCACCCGGCACCTGGACGCCTTCGAGTACCTCAAGCGCGAGAACAACCACTTCACCATCCACGCCGGCGAGGCCTTCGGACTGCCGTCCATCTGGCAGGCCCTCCAGTGGTGCGGCGCCGACCGGCTCGGGCACGGCGTGCGGATCATCGACGACATCCAGGTCCACGAGGACGGCCGGGTCGAACTCGGGCGGCTCGCCTCCTACGTCCGCGACAAGCGCATCCCGCTGGAGCTGTGCCCGAGCTCCAACCTCCAGACCGGGGCGGCGGCCTCGTACGCCGAGCACCCCATCGGGCTGCTGCGCCGGCTGCACTTCCGGGCCACGGTGAACACGGACAACCGCCTGATGTCCCACACGAGCATGAGCCGGGAATTCGAGCACCTCGTCGAGGCGTTCGCTTACACGCTCGACGACATGCAGTGGTTCTCAGTCAATGCGATGAAATCAGCGTTCATTCCTTTCGATGAACGACTCGCCATGATCAATGACGTGATCAAGCCCGGTTATGCCGAGCTGAAATCCGAATGGCTGTTCCGGCAGACCGCTTCCACCAGCGGTTCTGCGGCTTCGGAGGGCTGATCCCGGGGTTGTCGGCACACAGGGAATGCGGACGGTGTTCACAAGCCGTCCGCATTTCGATGTTTGCGGCGGGTGGTGCCGCGTGATTACGGTCGCCGCACCGCTCACACACCCCGTCATCCCATTGCGAGGACGCATTTTCATGAAGCAGTCTGCTGCCAAGTCCCTCGGTGTCGCCGCTCTCGGTGCCGCCTTCGCCGCCACCGGTGCGGGCGCCGCCCAGGCCGCCCCGGCCGTCCCGGACACCGCCCAGGCGATGGAGACCGTCACCCAGGCGCTCCCGGCGGAGCAGCTCTCCCGGACGCTGCCGGCGGGCTCGGGCGAGGCGGTGGGCCAGGGGCAGACCCTGGCGAGCACCGGTCTCGCCGCCGCCCAGCCGGTCGCGGGGCAGCTGCTCGCCCAGGGCCCGACCGGCCCGGCCGCGGGGCTGCTCGGCGGGCTCCCGGTGAACGGCCTTCCGGGCGCCTGACCCTCCCGCCCAGGCGCACACACGCCGATGGGGCGCACCCCTGGACACAGGGTGCGCCCCATCGGCGTTTCCGCGACGGGTGGCTACCAGGCCGTCTGTGCCTTGTTCTGCACCTTGCTCTCCGAGGGCAGCAGGATCCACAGCGCGATGTACAGCAGGAACTGCGGACCGGGCAGCAGGCACGAGACCAGGAAGATCACTCGCATCGTCGTCGTGGAGGTGCCGAAGCGCCGTGCCAGCGCGGCGCACACTCCGCCGATCATGCGGCCGTGGGTGGGGCGGGCGAGGCGTGACATGTGCGGCTCCTTCGTGAGGTGTCGTGAGGCCTCTCGTCCGAGTACCCCATCTGCACTCCACGCTACGGAGACGAAGGGGGCAAAGCGTCGCTCCACGGGGCGATCCCGACCCTGGGAATCGTCGGGGTCCGACCCTGAGCCGGCTCCTCCGGGGGCAGGGGCGTACGGGACGGGCGCGCGGGTGTGCGGCGGCGCAGCCAGGAGCGGCCGGCGGGGACGAGCGCGAGATGCGCGAGGGCCACGCCCATGGTGTTCAGGAACAGCGAGTCGACGTCGACGACCTGACCGGGAACGCCGGTCTGGAGCAGTTCGATGCCCAGTGACAGCAGGGCGCCGACCGTGACGGTGTTCAGCAGGGACGCCAGCGGCGAGACGACCAGCCTGCCGCTCGCCATCGGCAGCAGCACGCCCAGCGGGGCGAGCAGGGCCAGCCCCTCGCAGATCCGCCGGGCCGCCTCGGGCCAGCCCAGGGCGAGATCGGCCCGGATGCCGTCGAACGGCCGCAGATTGGCCGGCATCACCCAGGGCACGTCCAGCGGCCGCAGCGTGAGCCAGGCGACGAACGCGAGGTGTGCGACGAGGAGGACACCTCCTGTCACACGGATGCGGAACGCGGCGCTGCCGCCGATGGAGCCTTGACGCACGCCCCCCAAGACGCGGCCTCCGGCAGGATCGGTTCCGGGATGGGCCCCGGTCGGCCTGTGAGGCATGCGCCACAGCCCCGGCGGAGCCCGCCGGCTCACTCCCCGGCCGCGTCCTTGGAGGGCGGTTCCTTGCTGCCCGGGCGGGCCCGCACCTCGTCCGTGCACTCGTAGCGGCGCGCGGAGTCGGCGCCGGGCCCGCCGAGGACCACGGAGCCGTCGCCCTCGGCGGCCGCCGAGTCGGAGAAGGTGCAGACGATCTGGGCGAGGGCGTACGAGGTGAGGCTGTCCGGCGCCATGCTCAGCCGCAGCGTGTCCTCCGGGTCGCCGGGCCGGGGCCGGCCCACGGTGATGCCGCCGCGTACGTCCGTGCTGTAGCCGGCCTCCTTCTCGGCGGGCGACGGCGGCTCCGCGAGCTGGTCCAGCAGGCCCTGCGCCACCAGCATCCGCCGCTCGGAGTCGGCAGCGCCGTCCGGGACCCGTACGGTCCGGTCGACGGTCACCAGCGAGGACCCGCACAGCAGGAACACCTGCACGGGCAGCCCCCGGGCGGCCTGCGTCGACACGTCCGGCTCGGCGAGCGAACACCGCACCCGCGAGGGCGCCGGCCCGAAGTTCGTCGGCACCTCCGTGGCCCGGATCCCGCAGCCGGCGAGCAGCAGGGCCAGCACGGACACGGCACCGAGCCGGGCCCCGGACACGAGACGTGTGGTCATCAGGCGTCCCCCTTCGAGTCCGCGCCCTGGTCCTGGCCGGTGTCGTCCCCGGGCTTGTGCCCGTCCTCGGCGGGCTGTTCCCCCGGCGCGTACGTGTGGCGTGGGAGCCGCAGGGTGAACACCGCGCCCGAGTCGGGCGAGTTGGCCGCGGTGATCTCACCGCCGTGGATGTGGGCGTTCTCCAGGGCGATGGACAGGCCCAGGCCGCTGCCCTCGGAGCGCGGCCGGGAGGCGCTCGCCTTGTAGAAACGGTCGAAGACGTGCGGCAGGACGTCCTCGGGGATGCCGGGCCCGTGGTCCTGCACCTCGATGACGAGCGAGTCGTCGGCCTCACGGACGGACACCCGCACCGGGGAGCCGCCGTGCTTGAGCGCGTTGCCGATCAGGTTGGCCAGGATGACGTCCAGACGGCGCGGATCCAGCCGGGCGTGGATACCGCGGTCGGCGTCCAGCTCGACCGCGTCCAGCCAGGCGCGGGCGTCGATGCACGCGGTGATCTGGTCGGCGATGTCGACGTCGTCCAGGACGAGCCGGGCCGTGCCCGCGTCGAAGCGGGTGACCTCCATCAGGTTCTCGACCAGGTCGTTCAGCCGCCGCGTCTCGCTGACCACCAGCCGGACGGCGGGCTCGATCATCGGGTCCATGCTCCCGGTCTCCGCCTCCAGCTCCTCCTCCAGCACCTCCGTCACGGCGGTGATGGCGGTGAGCGGCGTCCGCAGCTCATGGCTCATGTCGGCCACGAACCGCCGGGACGCCTCGTCCCGCGAGGCCATGTCGGCGACCCGTTTCTCCAGCGCCTCGGCCGCCTTGTTGAACGTCCGCGACAAGTCGGCGAGCTCGTCGGTCCCGGACACCCTGAGGCGGGTGTCCAGCTTGCCCTCACCGAGCCGCCGCGCGGCCGCCCCGAGCCGCTGCACCGGCTTCAGCACGGTGGTCGCGGCGGCCTGCGCGAGCAGCGCCGAGCCGATCAGCGCGAGCCCCGTGGCGATCCCCAGCGACCAGGACAGCGAGTTGAGGTCCTTCGCCTCCGGCTCCAGCGACTTCAGCATGTAACCGGTCGGACCGCCGCCGATCACCCGCGTACCGGCCACGAGATACGGCGTGTCGTGGTCGACGACCCGCTGCCAGTACAGGTGGTACGGGTGCTTGTTGGACCCGTCGACCTTCTGCGTCTTGTTCACCGCCGTGCGCAGCGAGACCGGCACGTCCCGCAGCGAGAAGCCGCTGAGCCCTCCGGAGCTGCCGTAGACGGTCCTGCCGTCGGCGTTGCTCGCGACCAGCAGCACGCTGAAGCGCTGGTCGCTGCCGGCCATCTGGCCCGCGGTGTGCTGGAGCTCGTCCTGCGTCGGATGCTCGGGCAGCGCACCGGCCCGGTTCTGCATCTCCTGCTCGAAGTCGCGCAGCACGGCGTCCTGGGCGCGGGTGAGCACGGCCTCGCGGTTGAGCCAGTACGCGATGCCGGACGCGGACACGGCGGCCGTCAGCGCCACCAGGCCGAAGACGACGACCAGTCTCAGCCGCAGGCTGGTGAAGCGCAGCCGCGACAGAACTCCCTTGCGCGCCGCGGTCCAGCCGCGGTCCCCCCCTTGGTGGTGCCGCTGTGTCACTGAGGCGGATCCAGCCGGTAACCGACACCCCGCACGGTACGGATCAGCGTCGGGGACGAGGGCACGTCCTCGACCTTGGCGCGCAGCCGCTGGACACACGCGTCTACGAGTCGCGAGTCGCCCAGGTAGTCGTGCTCCCACACCAGCCGCAGCAGTTGCTGCCGCGACAGCGCCTGCCCCGGCCGCCGGCTCAGCTCCAGCAGCAGCCGCAGCTCGGTCGGCGTGAGCTGGAGGTCCTCGCCGTTCTTCGTCACGGTCATCGCCGAGCGGTCGATGACGAGGCTGCCGAACGTCGCCGCGTCGTTGGACTCCCGTTCGCCGCGCCGCAGCACGGCCCGGATCCGGGCGTCCAGCACCCGCCCCTGCACCGGCTTGACGACATAGTCGTCGGCGCCGGACTCCAGCCCGACGACCACGTCGATGTCGTCGCTGCGCGCGGTCAGCAGAATGATCGGCAACTGGTCCGTGCGCCGGATGCGCCGGCACACCTCGAACCCGTCGATGCCGGGCAGCATCACGTCCAGCACGATCAGATCCGGCCGCTGCTCGCGCAGCAGCTTCAGACCGTCCTCACCACTGGCAGCGGTCGCCACCCGGTGACCCTGGCGCGTCAGTGAGAGCTCCAGGGCCGTCCGGATGGCGTCGTCGTCCTCGATCAGCAACAGGGAAGGCACGGGCTCATTCTGGCCCATGGAGGGGTCACGGTTCGACCCGTACCGGTAGCGGAGCCGGGACTGGGGCCCATCGGCGGCTCCTCGCCCTCAGAAGACGCGGGCAACCTGGTCGCCGTGGAGCTCCGGCGCCGCTCTGGGAGGACGTCGCCCCATGGCCGCCTCGGCGTCCCGGCAGCTGGTCGCGACGGAGTCACCGGAGGCGAGCGAGCGGTAGAGCTGCTGGGCGAACGGCAAGGCCTGGACGTCCACGATGGGGCACGGCCAGCTGATCACGGAGGTGATGGCGTCGGACAGCTCCTCGCCCATCGCGTAGGAGTCGCAGAAGCTGAGGACGGCGAGACGCGGGGGCGTGCGGGCCCGGGCGATCTGGTCGCAGAGCGCCTTGTGAGACGTGGGGAGGTCACGGCCGTCCTGGGTGAGATGTACGTCGGTGAAGGAACTGTGTGCGGCGAGGTGGACGACGGCCGGGTGATGACGGTCCAGGAACCCGCGGATCTCTCCCAGGGCTACGGCCCCCTTCTCGACCAGTTCGATGTAGCTCCCGGCGAGGGCCTGACGGATGTAGGCGGCCTCGGTCGTGAAGTCGTTGCGGCCGGCGTCGGCATTGCCGGAGAGGAAGAGGACACGGCGAGCGGAGGCGGTAGCGGTGGATGCTGAGACGCTGTGGGAGATGAGTGAGACGGGGCTGTTCTCGCGCTGCTGGCTCAGGTTGAGAGATTGGTTCTCATCCTGATGCTGTGCGAGGAAAAGCCCCGAGGCTGGTGCCGGAGGGCTCGGCGGCCATGGAGTGAGGTCACTCCCCGGCGCCGGCGGGCGGGGTTTGTGGGCGATCTCCCGCTGGCGGTGGACCAGCTCGCCCTCGTCGATCCCCAGGGCCCGGACGATGGCTGCCTGGGCGACTCCCGACTCACGCAGCCGCGCAGACGCTCTCAGGGCCATGTCCAGGGAGTCCTGCACGTCGCGGTACCCGGAGGCGTTGTGAAAGACGACGCCGATGGCGCTGAGGAACGACAACTCCTTCAGGGTGAGCGGTCTCGACGGCTCCTCATCACTCGGCATCGGGGACGCTCTGGTCTGCGGGGGAGATCGAGGGTGCGGTGGCCAGGGTGTCGGCGAGCCCTGTCAGAACGGCTGCGTGTTCGGGCCTGCGCCGCGCCAGCCGACGCAGCCGGGCGACGCCGGCACCGCGCTGGACGTCGGATCCCTGCGCGGCGGCATCTGTCATCAGCTGGGCGGGGTCCGGCGCGTCAGGGCCGGAGTCGGCGGCGCTGAGGAAGAGAGCTGAATAGACAGCGTGCAGGTACGGCGCGACGAAGGAGGTCCGCTGGATGCTCGGCGCGGCGAGGAACAGAGGGAGCAACGCGTCAACGTCCCCCTGATCCAGCAGGTCCATCGCGGTGTCGACGGCGGCCAGCGGGTCGGTGATGGCGTCGTACACGTCATGCAGGGGAAGCCGGTCGGCGAGTTCCAGGATGCCGAGGTGCTGGAGTGACGGGCCGTCGTCTTCTTCGGAGCCGAGCAGCTCCCTCACCCCGGGGTCGGTGCACAGGCGTTCTCTGTGCTCCATGAGGAACGCCAGGTCCTCGTTCCACGTAGGGGTGTCCAACCAGCGGCTGACGAGGTCCTGCCGCTCCCGGGCTGTTCGGATGTCCTGCAGCACCTTGTCCAGACCGTGCTCCTGGCCGGCACCGAGGATGCTGATGAGCGTTCTGAGCCGGATGGATTCCGGATTGAGGTCTTCGAGGATGCGCAGATGTGCCTGACCTGTATCGCTGCGGAGGAGCGGGTACGCCTCGCGGAGCAGGGTCTCCTGCTCGTTCCAGTCGTCCGCGGCTCGCCACTTGGCGAAGACGTCCTCGATTTCGGGTGTCAGCGTCGCTGTGGCCCAGGGCGGCAACTCGCGACGCTTCCTGCCCAGCGCGGGGTCGGCTGCGGTGTCGTCGGCCAAGTTCGAGAAGCAGGCGCGGGTGGCACGGCGAGCTCGTCCTGCTCGCTCCGGTTTCTCTTCCTCTTCGGCTCGGAGAGCGGCGAGAAGCAGGTCGTCGACTGCTCCCTCGGGATCGCCGGCCGTGAGGCGCCAGGTTGCGCGGAAGGCGAGCAACTCAGCGTGCATGCCTGCGGCCAGCCCCGTCAGGTACGTGTCGAGAGCGCGAATGGCGGCATCCATTCCCGTGCTTTCCCGATGCTGGTTGGCGAGGTTGTTGAGGGCGGTGGCGAGGTTGGGGAGGTATGCGGCGGGGTTGGCCTGGGTGAGGGTTCGGTAGTGCTGGACGGCTTCGGTGGCGGTGGTGAGGGCGCCTTGAGTGTCTCCGGTCTGGCTTTGATGGTTGGCGAGGTTGTTGAGGGCCATGGCGAGGTCGGGGAGGTATGCGGCGGGGTTGGCTTCGGTCAGGGTTCGGTAGTGCTGGACGGCCTCGTTGGCGGTGGTGAGGGCGGCTTGGCGGTCCCCGGTCTCGCTTTGCTGGACGGCGAGGTTGTTGAGGGCGGTGGCGAGGTTGGGGAGGTATGCGGCGGGGTTGACTCGGGTGAGGGTTCGGTGGTGATGGACGGCTTCGGTGACGGTGGTGAGGGCGGCTTGGGTGTCTCCGGTCTGGCTTTGCTGGTTGGCGAGGTTGTTGAGGGCCATGGCGAGGTCGGGGAGGTATGCGGCGGGGTTGGCTTCGGTCAGGGTTCGTCGGATCGTGACGGCTTCGGTGACGGTGGTGAGGGCGGCTTGGGTGTCTCCGGTCTGGCTTTGATGGCTGGCGAGGTTGCTGAGGGCGGTGGCGAGGTTGGGGAGGTATGCGGCGGGGTTGGCCTGGGTGAGGGTTCGGTAGTGGTGGACGGCTTCGGTGGCGGTGATGAGGGCGCCTTGGCGGTCCCCGGTCTGGCTTTGATGGTTGGCGAGGTTGTTGAGGGCTCTGGCGAGGTCGGGGAGGAAGGCCGCGGGGTTGGCTTGGGTCAGGGTTCGGTAGCGGTGGACGGCCTCGTTGGCGGTGGTGAGGGCGGCTTGGCGGTTTCCCGTCTGACTTTGGCGGTTGGCGAGGTTGTTGAGGGCCATGGCCAGGCCGGGGAGGAAGGCCGCGGGGTTGGCTTGGGTCAGGGTTCGGTAGTGGTGGACGGCTTCGGTGGCGGTGGTGAGGGCGGCTTGAATGTCTCCGGTTTGGCTTTGATGGTTGGCAAGGTTGGCGAGGCCGGTGGCGAGGTGAGGCAGGTAGGTAGCCGCATCGGCCTCAGCCAGACCTCGGTAGAGGTCGATTGCCTCGGTGGCGGTGGCGAGGGCGGCTTGGCGATTTCCGACCTGGTTTTGCTGGACGGCGAGGTTGTTGAGGGCATCGGCGAGGTTGGGGAGGTATGCGGCGGGGTTGGCTTTGGTCAGAGTTCGGTAGTGCTGGATGGCTTCGGTGGTGGTGGTGAGGGCGGTTTGGCGGTCTCCGGTCTCGCTTTGCTGGACGGCGAGATTGTTGAGAGCCATGGCGAGATCGGGCAGGTAGGTATCCGCATCGGCCTCAGCCAGCCCCCGCCAGTGGCGGACTGCCTCAGTGGCCGACACCAAGGCGGCCTCCCGCTCACCGCTCTCGTTCTGGCGCACGGCCAGGTTGTTGAGCCACGAGGCCCGCGCCGCCAGAGCCTCCTCCGTGCCGTCGCCGGGACCCTGCGGAGCCGACCGCTGCGTTGCGATCAGCGCCAGCCGGCGCAGGTTCGTGTTGCCCATGGGCAGCGTGGCGGCGAGTTCGGCCAGCGGCAGCCAGTTCTCCTCCGACTCCGCCACCCGTTCCAACGCCCGCACGAACGGCCCGCCCTGCGTGGCCGCCACGGCCAGCGCCGGAGCCCAAAGGTCGTGGACGTCGTTCAGGGCTGCGCTCGCAAGGCCGGTCGCCAGCTCCGCGCCGCTCGACGCACTCACCCGTGACAGACCTACACACGCGTTCAGCAGCTCGTGCTCGTCCGCCTGCTCCAGACACCGCCGCAACAGGCGCTGGTCGGAACCGAACTCCCCGGCGGCCAGATGTGATCCCACCGGGTCCGGGCGAACGGCCAGCGTTCCGTCCTCAGGCGTGACCGGCAGGAGTTCCACGAACAGTTCGGCCACTTCCCGCCGCCACTTGGCGTCTTCGGCCAGGTCCTCCACGGCCTTGAGCGCGTTGCTCAGGCGATCCGCCCGGGGAGCGAGCAGGCTGATGCAGGCACCGACCGCCCGGAGCAGGCTCTCCGACGGTTTGCCGACCTGAGCCCTGTATGACCTCTTCCAGTAGTTCAGCTCGTGCCGGAGGATCTCCTCGTACAGTCCCTCCTCCGATTCCGGCAGGTCACCACCGTCCTGCCGGGCCGCCAGCCAGCCCAGCATGACGAGGTCCAGCGTGGTCCATCTGCCGGCGTTCGGATCCGGAGGCGGTGTGCCGGCCAGGGCGACACTCTGTGGTCCGCCGAAGCTGTGCAGGGCGGCCCGGTACACGTCGTTCTGGCGAGGATGACGGGGCCTGAGAGGCCTGTTCTCCAGGACGTACGGATGCGCCTCGTGCCGGAGGGCCCCGGCGATCTCCTCCCACCAGCCGCTCACCGTTCGCGCGGTGAGGATCAGGCACGTCGGCTCCGTACGGCGTCGCACCGCCCGCAGCAGGTTGACGACATCCGAGGACTTGGCGTCCTCCACGTAGTCCACGACCACCAGCAGAGGCGAGGCCACGTGCCCCAGCCAGCTCAGATCACGTGGATCGGGCGACCGTACGAGGAACCCGGCGTACCAGCCCTCGTGGGACAGCCTGCTCGCCAGCTCCGCCGCCAGGCGGGTCTTGCCTGCCCCTCCCTGGCCGTGCAGCAGGGCAATGCGGGTCCGCGGCCCCTCGTCCGGGTCCGGTGCCTGGAACCAGTCCTGCAGGAAATCGAGTTCGTCGCGGGGAAGAAAGCGGATGACGTCGTGCCGCGCCCAGAGTTGCTGAAGAGGGCCCGTCTCACCGTCGATCGGGACGTACGGCGGTGTCAGCAGGTCTGTGCTCGGGCGGTAGGGCAAGGGATACGCCTCGTTGACGCTGAGGCCCATGCCGACGTCGAGCGCGACGATCCAGCGTTCCGGTTCCGTACCGCGAAGCAGCTCCGTGCCGTACGCGACGGCATCCTCCCAGCTCAGCTGCTGCCGTCGGCGCACTTCGGCGGCACGGGCACGCGACGAGACCCCGGTGATGTCGATGGCGAGGTAGGAGCCGGGGGAGTCCTGGTCGTCGGCGAGCTCACGGAGGAAGTCCGCCGGAAGGGCGTCCCAGGCAGGCTCGGCCTCGTCACTCCGGTACTCCACGTCCGGCCGGCCGGACCACCCGCCGTAGAGCCGCACGGCGACCACGGTGTGGGCGGGCGCGCCCGGCCGGGCCGGTGGCAGTACGACGATCAGCGGGTGTAACCCCGCGTACAGGCAGGCGCCGGCGAACGTCACGGCCAGATCGAGACACGTGCCGTGCCGCGGGCTCTGCAGCACCTCGTGTGGTGGCCGGATCGCCTGGAGCCCCGTCTCGCTGCTGCTGGGCTCGTCGACGTACTGGATGTCCCGAGCTGCGAACGCCTCGTAGAGGGCGCGCGCACGCACTGCGGGCGGGTCACCGGACGGGCCCGGCACGCGCGAGCCGAGGTAGTGGGCCGCCGCCTCGCGCTGGACGTACTGGATCAGTGACCCCGGCTGGTGCTCGGCCGACCAACGGGGCCAGGACGCAGCGGCGTTCAATTCCGTCCCTCCTCCGTACCCGCCTCCGCGAGGACGTCGACCACGCCCAGCTCGTCCGTCGTCCGCAGGCGCCCCACGCCCGGCACCCCGGTCGCCGTCACCTCCACCGTGTACAGCCCGGCATCGAGCGGTTCCGCGATCTCCGCCACCCAGCTGCCGCCACTGCTGTCCAGCGAGATCCCTCGCACCCACGGTGTGACCCGCTGCGGCCTGCCCTGTGCCGCGACCGCCCGCACATGCACCTGGGTCTCCGCCTCGGCCTGCGCGCCTCGCAGTGTGATGCCCACCCGCACCGGTTCACCGGCGAGCACCGACTCGTCGAGATCCAGCCCGAGCCAGGGCCGGTCCGGCTCCTCGCCCCGGACCGATGACAGGGACGCGCCCGCGTACGCGGTCAGGACGTCGACCACCGCCGCACAGGAAGCCAGCGCCAGATGCCTCTCCGGCTGCCCCCGCCATGTCCCGCGCTTCTCGTCCAGTTCCAGTGGAACAGCCGAAATCGCCGGCACCGAACCGTCGCCGTGCCACTCCGGGTTGGGCAGCCAGAGTGGCGCGTCCTTGGTCACGGAGAGCACGTGGCGCTCCTCGCGCAGCGACAGCACGGCACGGGACGGAGTGGCATGTCCGCGTGCGTAGGCGGGGATGACCTCGGGGCGGTCCTCCGGGGACAGGTCCTGCCACGCCGTCTCGATGTCGACGTGCCGTTGGTACGCCGCCTTGGCTTCCGCCACGGCCAGCAGTCCGCCGTCCAGTTCGTGCGGGTACAGCGTCGCTCCGTCGTCAGCGCGCTGCACCGCCGGGTAGCGGGGCAGCAGGTCGTACATCGACGGCCACCCGCGCAGCACCCGCGTCAGCCCGGCGAACTGCTTCCGGCTCACCCGCACCCCGTTGACCAGGTAGTCCAGGGCCTTCGGGGCGCCGCGGTGCGGAGTGCCGAGGGTGAGCAGCGCGGCGCAGTCCGCGGCGCCGCCGAGCGGGCCCAGCCAGTACCGGGCCACCAGCCCTCCCATGGAGTGCGCCACGATGATCACCCGACGGCGGCGCGCTGCCGGACTCAGGCCGCGCAGCCGTGCGTCCATGTCCGCGGCCAGCCGGTGCGCGGCCGGCACGATGCCCTTCCGGAAGTCGTACGGGAAGAGCACCAGGTCGGCCCGCGGGTCCGGCGTGCGGTCGGGGCGGCTGACGTCGACCCGTACGTCGGCGAACGACCGACGGATCTGGCGCACGAGACCGTCGTATCCGGGGAGTACGAACGGGCCGATCAGACGGATGTCCGACAGAAGGTCCACCGGTGTGAGGTCCGGGCGGGCGTCCAGGGACAGCCGTCCGGGCCGGGTCGCCGCGGCGATCAGGCGGCGCCGGTGTTCGTCCCAGTGAGCCGCTCCCTCGGGTGGCTGCAACACGCTCCCGCCGATGCCCGGAATCACCACTACGACATGCTTCAGCCGCTCCATCGCGAGCCCCCCGTCGCTTCGTCGCGCACCTTCGCGGCACCACCCGCACTCGTTCGTCATCGTGTGTGAATTGGCTGGTGGCGCCGGAAGTTGAGGAGAAGACGATAGCCCCGGGGGGAGTCGTTCTGGGAGGGTTTCCCTACTTCTCTCCGGGCGTTGTACCGCCGGTCGCTGTGAACGAGCCGGGTCCGCCCTGTCCCAGACCCCTGTGACAGCTCTGTGACAGTCGGCGGACACGGCCATGAAAGTGCCGCGGCAAGCTTTTCGGCACAAGCAGGAAAGCCCGCCCGACCGGCGGGCCGCACACCGGAAGTCCACGACGGGGGGCGCGAGATGAACACGCTGCACGGCACCAGCACCAGCGCAGTGGTCACGCGTCTGCACGACGTGCACCGGGGTTCCGAGAAGTCCGGTGCCGTGAGCGGGCGGGGGTGCGCTCGCGGCACCGGGCGTCAGCACACCGCGTTCATGACGGTGGTTGACGCACCTACGGGGGAGATCAAGGGGGCTCACGGGGGAGCCGCGTACAGGGAGGACTCGGGGGAGCGCCGCTCGCTGTCGGAGGCGGAGTTCACCGCCTACGTCCAGGAGCGCCGCGCCTCCCTGTACGCCACCGCCTACCACCTCACCGGCGACCGCTTCGAGGCCGAGGACCTGCTCCAGAGCGCGCTGTTCTCGACGTACCGGGCGTGGGACCGGATCAGTGACAAGGCCGCGGTCGGCGGATACCTCCGCCGCACCATGACCAACCTGCACATCAGCGCCTGGCGGCGCCGCAAGCTCAACGAGTACCCGACCGAGGAACTGCCGGAGACGCCCGGCGACACGGACGCGATGCGCGGCACCGAACTGCGCGCGGTCCTGTGGCAGGCGCTGGCCCGGCTGCCCGAGCTCCAGCGCACCATGCTGGTCCTGCGCTACTACGAGGGCCGCACGGACCCGGAGATCGCGGAGATCCTCGACATCAGTGTCGGCACGGTGAAGTCCAGCATCTGGCGGTCGCTCCGCCGGCTGCGAGGACGAGGTCCTCAGCTTCGGCCGTGACGAGGAGGACGCCTTCGGCGAGCTCGTCGCCTGAAGGTCGGGGGGGAAGCACCAAAAGGGCCCCACGGGGGACTGGAACCGGGGCCCACGGGGGAACTGCGGAGACGCTGGGGGGCGTCTCCTCAGGACAGTGGGGGAACACGGGGGAGGACAACGGGGGAGCAAAAGGGGGGAGCACAAGAGCGGGACTGGAGGGCCGGGGGTCCGTCCAGTCCCGCTTTTCTCGTCTCCCGCTTTTTTCTCGCTGCCTAGGCCGCCGTACCGAGGCTCGCGCACCGGCCCGCCGCCGCAGCCGCCAGCCGGCCCATCGCCTCGTCGCGATCGCAGGCGTACGCGCCCAGCGCGGTCTGGCGGGCGACGATCGAGCGCTCCTCCCGCATCAGACGCCAGCCGCGGCGCAGCAGGAACGGCACCGACTTGCGGCCCTCCTTCAGGTCCCGCAGGAAGCGGCGGCGGAACGTCTTCACCGGGCCGCGGCTCAGGCACAGCGCGTCGGCGAGGACGCCGAGCTCCCGGCAGTGCGCGACGATCTCCGCGGCGAAGACGCCCTCCGCGATGAACAGCGGGGTCCGTCCGATGTCCACCGTCTCCGTGCCGGTGCGGGCGCTGCGCGCGATGTCGTAGACGGGGACGTCCGTACGGCCTGTGCGGCACAGCCGGGTGATCGCGGCGACGGCCGTGTCCGCGTCCCACGACTCCGGATGGTCCCAGTCGATGTCCGAACTCCCCGCCACCAGCGGCAGCGTCGGGTCGTCGCCCTCCTTGTAGAAGTCGTCGAGCCGCAGCACCGGGAGGCCGGAGCGGGCCGCGAGGAGGGACTTGCCGGAGCCGGATGGGCCGCAGAGCAGCACGACTCGCGTCGGTATGGCCAGAGGGGAACTCACGGGACACCAGTGTGAGGCATCCATCGGGGGCCGTACGACCCCGCGGGTCGGCTTTGATGTGCGCGTCACACCTCAACTACCCTTTGTGTCGAACCGATTACCAAGTGCATCAGAAGGTGGCAGCGATGGCCCGACACGACTCTTCCAAGAAGCCGACCGTCCAGCGTGCCCTGGCCGTCCTCGCGACCACGGGAGTGGTGCTGGGGGCGGGGGCGGGGGCGGCGACGGCCGCGGCTGCGGGCACCGGCTCGGTCCTGGACGTGGTCCACACCTCCCTCGGCAGGACCGACCCCCAGACCGCCCTCCGGGCCGCCACCGGCTCCGTCGGCCATGCCACCGGCGCCGCCAGGAACCTCAAGCCCAACCCCCTCGCCGGCACGGGAGTCGACCCGCTCGACAACGGCGTCGGCACCGAGGTCGCGGACTTCAAGCCGGTGGAGTCCCGGGAGCTGACGGGGCCGGTGGCGCAGGCGCCGTCGGTCGAGAGCATTCCGGTGGCGGGGCAGGCGGCGGGGGTGTTCTCGCGGTAGGCCGTGTGCGACGTCAGACGCGCACGAGAGAAGCCCCGGCCCTCCCGGACGGAGGAGGGCCGGGGCTTCCGCTGTGAGGGGCGGTCTAGTACGAGGAACCGGACGCGCCCAGTGACCCCGTGGGGTGCCAGACCGTTTTCGTCTCCAGGAACGCCGTCATGCGGTCGATGCCGGGAGTCTCCGCGTAATCCACAGGCTGTGGACGGAGAACGCGCTTGAGGTTGTCGGCCGCGGCGATCTCCAGTTCCTTCGCGAGGGCCTCGTCGGCGCCCGCGAGGTCGATCGCGTTGACGTCCTGGTGGGCCGCCAGCGGGGGCGCGATCTCCGCCGTGCGGCCCGACAGGACGTTGGCCACGCCGCCGGGGACGTCCGAGGTGGCCAGCACCTCGGCGAGGGACAGCGCGGGCAGCGGGGACTTCTCGCTCGCCACCACGACCGCCGTGTTGCCGGTCGCGATCACCGGGGCCAGCACCGACACCAGGCCCAGGAAGGACGACTCCTGAGGGGCCAGGACCGCGACCACGCCCGTCGGCTCGGGGGAGGAGAGGTTGAAGAACGGGCCCGCCACCGGGTTGCCGCCGCCGACCACCTGGGCGATCTTGTCGGTCCAGCCCGCGTACCAGACCCAGCGGTCGATCGTCGCGTCCACGACCGCCGCCGCCTTGGACTTGGACAGCCCCTCGGCGTCGGCCACCTCACGCGTGAACTGGTCGCGGCGGCCCTCCAGCATCTCCGCGACGCGGTACAGGACCTGGCCGCGGTTGTACGCCGTCGCGCCGGACCAGCCGCCGAACGCCTTACGGGCCGCGACGACCGCGTCACGGGCGTCCTTGCGGGAGGACAGGGGCGCGTTGGCCAGCCAGTTGCCCTTTGCGTCGGTCACCTCGTACACCCGGCCGCTCTCGGAACGCGGGAACTTGCCGCCCACGTACAGCTTGTAGGTCTTGAGGACACTGAGTCGCGTGTCAGACATCGAGGTACGCCTCCAGGCCGTGGCGGCCGCCCTCGCGGCCGAAGCCCGACTCCTTGTAGCCGCCGAACGGCGACGTCGGGTCGAACTTGTTGAACGTGTTGGACCAGACGACGCCCGCGCGGAGCTTGTTCGCGACCGCCAGGATGCGGGAGCCCTTCTCCGTCCAGATGCCGGCGGAGAGGCCGTAGGGCGTGTTGTTGGCCTTGGCGACCGCCTCGTCCGGCGTGCGGAACGTCAGCACCGACAGCACCGGGCCGAAGATCTCGTCGCGGGCGACGGTGTGCGCCTGGGTGACGTTCGTGAACAGCGTCGGGGCGAACCAGTAGCCGCTCTCCGGCAGTTCGCAGGCCGGTGACCAGCGCTCGGCGCCCTCCGCCTCGCCCTGCTCGACGAGGGAGGTGATGCGCGTGAGCTGCTCCTCGGAGTTGATCGCGCCGATGTCGGTGTTCTTGTCGAGCGGGTCGCCGAGGCGGAGGGTCGACAGGCGGCGCTTGAGGGAGTCGAGGAGCTCGTCGTGGATCGACTCCTGGACCAGGAGGCGGCTGCCGGCGCAGCAGACCTGGCCCTGGTTGAAGAAGATGCCGTTGACGATGCCCTCGACGGCCTGGTCGACCGGAGCGTCGTCGAAGACGATGTTGGCGCCCTTGCCGCCCAGTTCGAGCGTGACCTTCTTGCGGGTGCCGGCGACCGTGCGGGCGATCTCCTTGCCCACGGCCGTGGAGCCCGTGAAGGCGACCTTGTTCACGTCCGGGTGGGCCACCAGCGCAGCTCCCGCGCCGCCGTAGCCGGGGAGGATGTTGACGACGCCCTTCGGCAGGCCCGCCTGGCGGCAGATGTCCGCGAAGAAGAGCGCCGAGAGCGGGGTGGTCTCGGCCGGCTTCAGGACGACCGTGTTGCCGGTCGCGAGGGCGGGCGCGATCTTCCACGCCAGCATCAGCAGCGGGAAGTTCCAGGGGATGACCTGGCCCGCCACGCCCAGCGGCCGCGGGTTCGCGCCGAAGCCGGCGTGGTCGAGCTTGTCGGCCCAGCCCGCGTAGTAGAAGAAGTGCGCCGCGACCAGGGGGAGGTCCGCGTCGCGGGTCTCCTTGATCGGCTTGCCGTTGTCGAGGGTTTCGAGGACGGCCAGCTCGCGGGAGCGCTCCTGGATGATCCGCGCGATGCGGAACAGGTACTTGGCGCGCTCCGAGCCGGGCAGCGCCGACCACTTCTCGAAGGCCTTGCGGGCGGCCTGTACGGCGCGGTCCACGTCCGCCTCGCCCGCCTGGGCGATCTCGGCGAGGACCTCTTCGGAGGAGGGGCTGACCGTCTTGAAGACCTTGCCGTCCGCCGCCTCGGTGAACTCGCCGTCGATGAACAGGCCGTAGGACGGCGCGATGTCGACGATCGCGCGGGATTCCGGGGCCGGGGCGTATTCGAATACCGATGCCATGGTGATCAGTCCACCGTCACGTAGTCGGGGCCGGAGTAGCGGCCGGTGGCCAGCTTCTGGCGCTGCATCAGCAGATCGTTCAGCAGCGAGGAGGCGCCGAAGCGGAACCAGTGGTTGTCCAGCCAGTCCTCGCCGGCGGTCTCGTTGACCAGGACGAGGAACTTGATGGCGTCCTTGGAGGTGCGGATGCCGCCGGCCGGCTTCACGCCGACCTGGATGCCGGTCTGTGCACGGAAGTCACGTACCGCCTCCAGCATGAGGAGCGTGTTCGCCGGGGTCGCGTTGACGGCGACCTTTCCGGTGGACGTCTTGATGAAGTCCGCGCCCGCCAGCATCCCGAGCCAGCTCGCGCGGCGGATGTTGTCGTACGTCGACAGCTCGCCCGTCTCGAAGATGACCTTCAGGCGCGCGGACGTGCCGCAGGCCTCCTTCACGGCGGTGATCTCGTCGTACACCTTCAAGTATCGGCCCGAGAGGAACGCCCCGCGGTCGATGACCATGTCGATCTCGTCGGCGCCCGCGGCGACGGCCTCACGGACGTCGGCCAGCTTGACGGTGAGCGGGGCACGGCCGGCCGGGAACGCCGTGGCGACGGAGGCGACCTTCACGCCGGAGCCGGCGACGGCCTCCTTGGCCACGGCCACCATGTCGGGGTAGACGCAGACGGCGGCCGTCGTGGGCGTCGTACGGTCGGTCGGGTCGGGCCGGACCGCCTTCGCGCCGAGCGCCCGGACCTTGCCGGGGGTGTCCGCGCCTTCCAGCGTCGTCAGGTCGACCATCGAGATGGCGAGGTCGATGGCGTACGCCTTCGCGGTCGTCTTGATCGAACGCGTACCGAGGGAGGCCGCACGCCCCTCGAGACCGACCGCGTCGACGCCCGGGAGCCCGTGGAGGAAGCGGCGCAGCGTGCTGTCGGACGAGGTGACGTCCTTGAGGGGGTGAGCTGCGGTGAGTGCAGAACTGGGCATGGTCACCAGACGAGCATATCTACGCGCGTAGCGGCTGTACAGCCCCTGGGTTTGGTCGGGTGGGGTGGGGCGGTGCGGGACGGTGCGGGGTGGTGCGGGTGGTCGTGGTGGTGGGGTGCGGTGGGTGGTCGAGGGGCGGTCCGGCAGAATCGGGGCATGACGAGCCCCGAGTCCCAGTCGCCCGCGCCGCAGCCTCCGGAGCCCGAGTCCAAGGACCGGGTGTACCGGTCGGTTCCGGCCATCGCCGGTGGTGCGCTGCTGCTCGCCATCGCCGGGTGGCTCGGCATCGACGCGATCGTCTCGGGCGAGGGGCGGACGCCGTGGATGGCGCTCGCCGTGCTGATCCTGATCGTGCCGCTCGTCGCCGCCTTCACGCTGCGGCCCGCCGTGTACGCGGGTGACGACCGGCTGCGTATCCGCAACCCGTTCCGCGTCATCGTGGTGCCGTGGGGGCAGGTCGCCTCGCTGAAGTCCGCCTACTCGAACGAGGTCATCACCGAGTCCGGCGCGAAGTACCAGCTGTGGGCCGTGCCCGTCTCGCTGCGCGCCCGTAAGAAGGCCGCACGGCGTGAGATGCGGGCGACCGCGCAGGCGCGGCGGGAGATGGGGCGGGACGAGGGGCGCGGGAGTGCGCTCGGGATGCGTGCGGGGCTGGGTGGACTGGGTTCGGGGCATGGGCAGGGCCTCGGTGGAGGCCCTGTGGCGGACGGGCCCGTGCGGGCGGAGACCGACCGGATCATGGATGAGCTGCGGGGGCTGCACGAGGCGCGGCACCAGGCGGAGACGGCGCAGGGGGAGGTGACCGTGCGGTGGGCGTACGAGGTGATGGGGCCGGCGGTTGCCGGGGCGTTGTTGGTGCTGATTCTGGTGGTTGTGGGTTGACCGGGTCGTGGGTTGACGGGGATGCGGGTTGACCGGGTTGTGGGTTGACCGGGATGTGGTTTGACCTGGTTGCGGGCTGACTGGGGTCGGCCCCGGGGTGCTGGCTTCGGTGGGGCCGACCTGTCAGTGTCCGACCGGGGGTGGGGTCAGATGCCCGCCGCCGTCGAGAGGTCGCGCTTGATCGACTCCAGTAGGGCCGTCGCCTGTGCGCGGGCCTCGGGGAGGTCGGCGTGGGTCGCCACCGGGAGCACGACCTCCAGGTAGCACTTCAGCTTCGGTTCCGTGCCGCTCGGGCGGACGATCACCCGGGCGCCGTCGAGGGTGTAGCGCAGGCCGTCGGTGGGCGGGAGGGTGTCCGTGCCCTGGGTCAGGTCGTCGGTGCGGGTGATCGGCAGGCCGGCGAGTCCGGTCGGGGGCTGTTCGCGCAGGCGGCGCATCGCGGCCGTGATGAGGGAGAGGTCCTCCACGCGGACCGAGAGCTGGTCCGTGGCGTGCAGGCCGTGTTCCACCGCCAGGTCGTCGAGGAGGTCGAGGAGCGTGCGGCCCTCCTCCTTGAGCTGCGACGCCAGTTCCGTGATCAGGAGCGCGGCCGTGATGCCGTCCTTGTCGCGTACTCCGTCCGGGTCGACGCAGTAGCCGAGGGCCTCCTCGTAGCCGTAGCGCAGGCCCTCCGCGCGGGCGATCCACTTGAAGCCGGTGAGGGTCTCGACGTGGTGGAGGCCGGCCTTCTCGGCGATACGGCCGAGGAGGGAGGAGGAGACGATCGACTCCGCGAAGGTGCCGGTCGCTCCGCGGCGGACCAGGTGGGCGGCGAGCAGGGCGCCGACCTCGTCGCCGCGGAGCATGCGCCAGTCGGCGCGGTCCTTGCCGTCCTGTACGGCGACGGCACAGCGGTCCGCGTCCGGGTCGTTGGCGATGATCAGGTCAGGGGCGGGGGTCGTCGCGCGGGCCTTCGCGAACGCCAGGTCCATCGCGCCGGGCTCCTCCGGGTTGGGGAACGCGACGGTCGGGAAGTCCGGGTCGGGGTCGGCCTGCTCCGTGACGAGGGCCGGTTCCGGGAAGCCGGCGCGGGCGAAGGCGGCGAGGAGGACGTCCTTGCCGACGCCGTGCATCGCCGTGTACACCGTGCGGGCGGTGCGGGGGGAATCCTTGGACAGGACGGCGTCGGTGCGGGCGAGGTAGGCGTCGAGGACGCTGTCGTCGAGGGTCTCCCAGCCTTCGGTGGGGCGCCGGACGGTGGTGAGGGACGGGACGGCGGCGATCTCCGCCGCGATGTCGATGTCCGCCGGGGGGACGATCTGGGAGCCGTCGCCGAGGTAGACCTTGTAGCCGTTGTCGCGGGGCGGGTTGTGGCTGGCGGTGACCTCCACGCCCGCGACCGCGCCGAGGTGCCTTGTCGCGAAGGCGAGGACGGGGGTGGGGAGGGGGCGGGGGAGGACGGCGGCGCGGAGGCCGGCGCCGGTCATGACGGCGGCGGTGTCGCGGGCGAAGTCGCGCGATTTGTGGCGGGCGTCGTAGCCGATGACGACGAGGCCGTCGTGGTGGCCCTGCTTCTTGAGGTAGGCGGCGAGGCCGGCGGCCGCGCGGATGACGACCGAGCTGTTCATGCGCATGGGGCCCGCGCCGAGTTCGCCGCGGAGGCCGGCGGTGCCGAACTGGAGGGTGCCGCTGAAGCGGGCGGCGAGTTCGGTGTGGTCCTGGGCGTCGATGAGGCGGGCGAGCTCGGTGCGGGTTTCCGGGTCGGGGTCCTCGGTGAGCCACGCCTGGGCCTGTGCGATGAGTTCGTCGTGCACGGTCTGTGTCAGCCTCTCCGTTGTGGGTGGTGCGGGGTGCCTGCGGCGGCCTGTGCGGCTGCGGTGGGGTGCGCGTAGCGCCTTACGCCGAGTGGGGGGTCGGGGCCGCGCCGGGGGGTGTCCGTCCTCGGAACGGCGCGATGGGGTTGCGTACCGACTAACCCCCCGTTGACGCGCCAACCGCTGCGGGCGGACACCCCCCGACACGTCCCCTTCCGTGCGTACGCGGGTGCGGGCGCGTCTCGGCTTAGCTGCCGCAGGCCGTCGCGCTGCGGGCAGTCGTGCCTCCCCCAGTGCCTTAAGGGCCTGGGAGGTGCCCCCAGGCGGCACGGGTGGGCGCAGCGGCACCCCGTTCCGCCGGGCTGCGGACCCGCCCCGCCTCAGGAGCGGCGCCGGGTTGCTTACAGGCGGCCCAGGACCTGGGCGAGCAGTGAACCCATGCGCGTCGCGGAGTCACGGCCGGCCTGGAGGACCTCTTCGTGGTTGAGGGGCTCCCCGGTCATGCCCGCCGCCAGGTTCGTGACGAGGGAGATGCCCAGAACCTCCGCACCCGCCTCACGCGCGGCGATCGCCTCAAGGACCGTCGACATGCCCACCAGGTCCGCACCGATGACCCGGGCCATACGGATCTCCGCCGGAGTCTCGTAGTGCGGGCCGGGGAACTGGGCGTAGACGCCCTCCTCCAGCGTGGGGTCGACCTCCTTGCACAGGGCCCGAAGGCGCGGGGAGTAGAGGTCGGTGAGGTCGACGAAGTTGGCGCCGATGATGGGGGAGGTGGCGGTGAGGTTGATGTGGTCGCTGATGAGGACCGGCTGGCCGGGGCGCATGCCCTCGCGCAGGCCTCCGCAGCCGTTCGTGAGGACGATCGTCTTGCAGCCGGCCGAGACCGCGGTGCGGACGCCGTGGGCGACCGCTGCCACGCCGCGGCCCTCGTAGTAGTGCGTACGGCCGAGGAAGACCAGGGCGCGCTTGTTGCCGATCCGGTACGAGCGGATCTTGCCTCCGTGGCCCTCGACCGCCGGGGGCGGGAAGCCGGGCAGCTCGGTGACCTGGAGCTCGGCCTCGGGAGCGCCGAGGGCGTCCACGGCCGGAGCCCAGCCGGAGCCCATCACGAGGGCGACGTCGTGGGTCTCGGCGCCCGTGAGTTCGCGCAGGCGGGCCGCGGCGGCGTCGGCGGCGGCGTGGGGGTCGCCCTGGATGTCGTCCGGAAGAAGAGATGCGTTCACGCGCACGAGGGTAGCCGGTGATTGCCTACGCGCGTAGATGGTGGACCTCACGGGGTGGCGATCGTTGTCTTGTCGTTTCCGACGAAGAGGCTCAGCAGGGGCGCTTGCGCAGTTCCATCACGTAGTCGTGCGGGGCGCCGGCCGACTCGGCCGCGTCGGCGATCTCGCCCAGGTAGCGGGCGGAGGGCAGGCCGCCCTCGTACGCGTTGAGGGTGAAGGCCCACGCCTGCTCGTCACCCTCCAGGGTGTGGACCCGTACGCGTGTGCGGCGGTAGATGTCGAGTCCCACGCCCTCCCAGCGGTCGAGCGACTCCTCGTCCATGGGGGCGATGTCGTAGAGCGCGACGAAGACCTGTGAGACGGGGTCCTCGACGATCGTCGGCAGGGCGCCCTCCCAGCCCATGTGCTCGCCGCCGAACGTCAGTCGCCACCCGTTCAGCCAGCCGGTGGCGCGCAGCGGCGAGTGCGGGGCGCGGCGGGACATCAGCCGCGCGTCGAGGTTGCCGGCGTACGCGGCGTAGAGCGACATGGGGAGAGGGTACGGCAGTGCCCCGGAGTCACTCGCGTAACGGAGCCGCATCGGCGGCGGGCCCCGGGGCGGTGCCATGTTGATGGGTGCGGGACAATGGGGTACGTGACTCGGATCGTGATCATCGGTGGCGGACCCGGCGGATACGAAGCGGCGCTGGTGGCCGCTCAACTCGGCGCGGAGGTGACCGTCGTCGATTGCGACGGTCTGGGCGGGGCGTCGGTGCTGACCGACTGCGTGCCGTCGAAGACCCTGATCGCCACGGCCGAGGTGATGACCACCTTCGACTCCTCCTACGAGGAGCTGGGGATCATCGTCGCCGACGACACTCCCCACGTGGAGCAGGCCGCCCGGGTGGTGGGGGTGGACCTGGGCAAGGTCAACCGGCGTGTGAAGCGGCTCGCGCTCGCCCAGTCGCATGACATCACGGCCTCCGTGACCCGTGCCGGGGCGCGTGTCCTGCGCGGACGCGGGCGGCTGGAGGGCATGCAGGCGCTCGACGGGTCGCGCAAGGTCGTGGTGCGCGCCGCCGACGGGAGTGAAGAGACTCTGACGGCGGACGCCGTGCTCATCGCCACCGGTGGGCATCCCCGCGAGCTGCCCGACGCCCAGCCCGACGGCGAGCGGATCCTGAACTGGACCCAGGTGTACGACCTCGACGAGCTCCCCGAGGAGCTGATCGTGGTCGGGTCGGGTGTGACCGGTGCCGAGTTCGCCGGTGCCTACCAGGCGCTCGGGTCGAAGGTGACGCTCGTGTCGTCGCGGGACCGGGTGCTGCCGGGTGAGGACCCGGACGCGGCCGCCGTGCTGGAGGAGGTCTTCCGGCGGCGCGGCATGAACGTCATGGGACGCACCCGGGCGCAGTCCGCCAAGCGGGTCGGGGACCGTGTCGAAGTGACCCTCTCCGACGGGCGGGTCATCACCGGGTCGCACTGCCTCATGGCCGTCGGTGCCGTTCCGAACAGCTCGGGCATGGGGCTGGAGGAGGCCGGGGTCCGGCTGCGCGAGTCCGGTCACATCTGGACCGACAAGGTGTCGCGTACGACCGCTCCGGGCGTGTACGCGGCCGGTGACGTGACGGGCGTGTTCGCCCTCGCCTCTGTGGCCGCCATGCAGGGACGTATCGCCATGTACCACTTCCTGGGCGATGCCGTGGCCCCGCTGAACCTGAAGACCGTCTCGTCGAACGTCTTCACCGACCCGGAGATCGCCACCGTCGGCTACACCCAGGCCGACGTCGACGGCGGGAAGATCGACGCCCGGGTCGTGAAGCTGCCGCTGCTGCGCAACCCGCGCGCCAAGATGCAGGGCATCCGCGACGGCTTCGTCAAGATCTTCTGCCGGCCGGGGACCGGGATCGTGGTCGGTGGTGTGGTCGTGGCGCCGCGCGCCTCGGAACTGATCCACCCCATCTCGATCGCGGTCGACAACAATCTGACAGTCGAACAGATTGCGAACGCCTTCACCGTCTATCCCTCGTTGTCGGGCTCGATCGCCGAGGTGGCACGGCAGTTGCACACCCGTAAGGAGACCGGCGAGAGCTGAGGCCGGATCCGGATCCTCGCTGGTCACGGGGAGTGTTCGACCATGCGTACGGCATAGGCGGCCGGACTAGGTCCTATACCACTTCCCGCTGCTCCGTGCGAACATCTTCTGCTATTCAGCGCAAACTGCTGAAAGCAGACGGTCGCTGGCGTTACTGTCAGTTTCGTGTTCGCTGCAGAACGTCGCCAATTGATCCTCGAAATGGTGCGAGCGAACGGGGCCGTGTCGCTCCGTGAGCTCGCCCGCGTCGTCCAGACCTCCGAAGTGACCGTACGGCGGGACGTGCGCGCGCTGGAGGCAGAAGGACTCCTCGACCGCCGGCACGGCGGTGCGGTACTGCCGGGCGGTTTCACGCGGGAGTCCGGCTTTCCGCAGAAGTCTCATCTCGCGACCGCCGAGAAGACCGCCATCGCCGACCTCGCCGCGAACCTCGTGGAGGAGGGCGAGGCGATCGTGGTCGGGGCGGGTACGACGACCCAGGAGCTGGCCCGCCGGCTCGCCCGGGTGCCCGGGCTGACCGTCGTCACCAACTCACTGCTGGTCGCCCAGGCGCTGGCCCATGCCAACCGGGTCGAGGTCGTGATGACCGGCGGTACGCTCCGCGGCTCGAACTACGCCCTGGTCGGCAGCGGTGCCGAGCAGTCCCTGCACGGGCTGCGGGTGTCGCGGGCGTTCCTGTCCGGGAGCGGTCTGACCGCGGAGCGCGGGCTGTCCACGTCCAACATGCTGTCGGCGTCTGTCGACCGGGCGCTGGTGCAGGCCGCCGCGGAGGTGGTGGTCCTCGCGGACCACACCAAGCTCGGGACGGACACGATGTTCCAGACCGTGCCGACGGATCTCATCACGCGCCTCGTGACGGACGAGCCGCCCGCCCACGACGACCGTGCGGCTGCGGAGCTTCAGGCGCTCGCCGATCAGGGAGTGCAGATCGCTGTCGCGGGGGCGCCGGGGGGTTCGGCGGGAGCGGGAGGGCCCGGGGGTGATGCCGCTCCGGCGCGTCAGCAGCGTCGGGATGTGCCGTTGCCCGGGCCTCGGCGGCAGGTGCCGGGGGCGGGGAGTGGGTTGCGGTCCGCCTCGATGCTCGGGGAGCAGAGTCCTGGGGCGGAGCGGGCGAGGGTTGCGGATCTGCGGCGGCGTTGAGCCGGCGGGTCGGTTGAATCTCTGCTGGTTGCCAGGTGCTCGGCGTTGCTGCTGAGGCCGGGGCGTCGCGCAACCCCGGCGCTGCGGGGTGCCGCTGCGCCCACCCTCCCCCCAAGCTCTCGGCTTCGCTCGAGCAGGGGGGACCCCCATCGCCCTTAGCGGCATGATTGCCCGCAGCCAGGGCAGCAGCTCAGCCGGTAACCCCCCGGCGCGGCCCCGGTTCGGGGCCGCGCCGTAGGTGTTGTCCGTCCTGCTCGCTCAGTCCTTGATCTCGCAGATCGCCGCGCCCGACGTGACCGACGCGCCGATTTCCGCGCTGAGGCCCTTGATCGTGCCGGACCTGTGGGCGTTGAGGGGCTGCTCCATCTTCATGGCTTCCAGGACGACGATCAGATCGCCTTCCTTGACCTCCTGGCCCTCCTCCACCGCGACCTTGACGATCGTGCCCTGCATGGGGGAGGCGAGGGTGTCGCCGGAGGCGGCGGGGCCCGACTTCTTCGCCGCGCGGCGCTTGGGCTTGGCCCCGGCCGCGAGGCCCGTGCGGGCGAGGGACATGCCCAGGGACACCGGGAGGGAGACCTCCAGGCGCTTGCCGCCGACCTCGACGACCACCGTCTCGCGCCCGGGCTCCTCGTCCGCCTCCAGGGCGTCCGCGGCCGCCGCGAACGGCTTGATCTCGTTGACGAACTCCGTCTCGATCCAGCGGGTGTGGACCGTGAACGGGTCGGACGAGCCGGTGAGCTCGGGTGCGAACGCCGGGTCCTGCACCACCGCACGGTGGAACGGGATCGCCGTCGCCATGCCCTCGACCTGGAACTCCTCCAGGGCACGCGCGGCCCGCTCCAGCGCCTCCTTGCGCGTGCGGCCGGTGACGATCAGCTTGGCCAGCAGGGAGTCCCACGCCGGACCGATGACCGACCCGGACTCCACGCCCGCGTCCAGACGGACACCCGGGCCGGACGGCGGGGCGAACGTCGTGACCGTGCCGGGGGCCGGCAGGAAGTTGCGGCCCGGGTCCTCGCCGTTGATGCGGAACTCGAAGGAGTGCCCCCGCAGCGCCGGGTCGTCGTAGCCGAGCTCCTCGCCGTCGGCGATGCGGAACATCTCGCGGACGAGGTCGATGCCGGCGACCTCCTCGGTGACCGGGTGCTCGACCTGGAGACGGGTGTTGACCTCCAGGAAGGAGATCGTGCCGTCGTTGCCGACGAGGAACTCGACCGTGCCCGCGCCGACGTAGCCGGCTTCCTTCAGGATCGCCTTGGAGGCCGAGTACAGCTGCTCCACCTGCGCGTCGGACAGGAAGGGGGCGGGTGCCTCCTCGACCAGCTTCTGGTGCCGGCGCTGGAGGGAGCAGTCACGCGTGGACACCACGACCACGTTGCCGTGCTGGTCGGCGAGGCACTGGGTCTCCACGTGCCGCGGCTTGTCGAGGTAGCGCTCGACGAAGCACTCGCCCCGGCCGAAGGCCGCCACGGCCTCGCGGACCGCCGAGTCGTACAGCTCCGGGACCTCTTCGAGCGTGCGCGCGACCTTCAGACCGCGGCCGCCACCGCCGAACGCCGCCTTGATGGCGATCGGCAGACCGTGCTGCTCGGCGAAGGCGACGACCTCCTCCGCACCGGACACCGGGTCGGGCGTGCCCGCCACCAGCGGGGCGCCCGCGCGCTGCGCGATGTGCCGGGCCGCGACCTTGTCACCCAGGTCGCGGATCGCCTGCGGGGGCGGGCCGATCCAGATCAGGCCCGCGTCCAGGACCGCCTGCGCGAAGTCCGCGTTCTCGGAGAGGAAGCCGTAGCCGGGGTGGATCGCGTCCGCGCCCGACTCGCGGGCGGCCTTCAGCACCTTCTCGATGTCGAGGTAGCTGGTGCCCGGCGTGTCACCGCCCAGGGCGAACGCCTCATCCGCGGCGCGGACATGCAGAGCGTCCCGGTCCGGGTCGGCGTAGACGGCCACGCTCTTGATGCCGGCATCCCGGCAGGCCCGGGCCACGCGGACAGCGATTTCGCCACGGTTGGCGATGAGCACCTTGCGCACGATGAGGCTCCCTCCTTGAAACAAGCCGAGTTTAGGGACTGCCGACACGGCACTTCGACCCGTCCCCAGTGGTGAGCTTGCCCACACGGAGCGTGATGCGAGGCTCGCTCGACCCGCAAAATCCCTTGTCGCACCGCGATACGCGGTACTCCTCCGGGAAACCCTAGCCCTCCCCTGTGGTCAAGGTCTCTGTCATCACGTGCTGCGGGCCACTCGGTTTCTTTGTGGAGTCCCTACGAATGGCCCAATGATTCTTTGCCCGCCGCAGAACCCTTGTCCCAGGGTTTACTCGTTAGTAGCGTTCGCGATGTCTCGAACGTACTAGGGGTAAGTGGGTGGGCCCGGTGGTGCGCAGGCCGGTGGCGTGGATCGTGGCGGTGTTGCTCTTCGGTGAGGCGCTCGGCATCGCCGCGCTGAACTGGTTTCTCGGCGTCGTCGTCGACCGGCAGGAGATGTCCCTGGCCGGGCTCGACCCGCACATGATGTCCGTGTCGTCGAAGATCGGCGGGATCGCCTTCGGCCTCTACTTCGCGCTGTGCGGCCTGGTCGCCCTGCTGGTGGCGCTGCGGGACGGCCCCGGCGGGCTTCGGCGGGTGCTGCTGATCAGCGCGGCGGTCGTGCACGGGCTGCTCGGCGCGTTCACCTGGGGGCTCGTGGGCTGGCCCGCGTTCCTCTTCATGGTGCTGGTGCTCGGTCTGATCGTGCTGGTGCTGATGACGTACGACCGTCCGGCCGAGCCCGCCGACGCCGCGCCCCAGGACGGGGCGGGCGGCGACGGCTCCCCGGTCACTTCTCCGCCGGCGCCCACAACTCCGTGATCCCGACGCCCAGTTCGGCGAGGAGCCGCCGTACGAGGGGCAGGCTGATGCCGATCACGTTGCCGTGGTCGCCGTCGATGCCGTCGATGAACGGGGCCGAGCGGCCGTCCAGCGTGAACGCCCCGGCGACGTAGAGGGGTTCGCCGGAGGCGACGTAGGCGGCGATCTCCTCGTCGGTGGGGTCGCCGAAATGGACGACGGTCGACGCGGTGGCGGAGGCGTAGCGGCCGGAGAGCGTGTCGTAGACACAGTGGCCGGTCTGGAGGGTTCCGGCGCGTCCGCGCATCGCCTTCCAGCGGGCGGTGGCCTCCTCGGCGTCCTCGGGCTTGCCGAGGGCCTGGCCGTCCAGGTCGAGCACCGAGTCGCAGCCGATCACGATCGCGCCCTTGGCCTCCGGCCGGGCCGCCACGACGGAGGCCTTCGCCTCGGCCAGGGCGAGCGCCAGCTCGGCGGGGGTGGGTGCGGTGACGGCGTCCTCGTCGACGCCGCTCACGATCACCTCGGGGGCGAGACCGGCCTGGCGGAGCAGGCCGAGCCGGGCGGGGGACTGGGAGGCGAGGACGAGTCGGCGGCGCGGCTGATCTGTCATGCGTTCAGCGTATCGGCGTCACCTGTCGCCTCTCACCTCACGCCGATCACGATCATCGCCAGCACCATGGCCAACGCCATGAGAACGCCCAGCCGCCGAAGCATGTCCTGCGTGTCCCGCAGCTCTTTCGGCGGTTCGTTCTCGGGGTCGGACCACAGCATGCCTTCCATCGTCGGACCGGGGTGGGGCGACGCCTGAGTACGAGTACTCAACTTGTCCGGCCCCACCCCTAGGGGTCAGCCCGGCCAGTACGTGCGGCCCCAGGCCGCCGGCCCCGGCTGGGGCAGGCGGTGAGCTGCGATGCGGGACGGGTCGGACCAGG
>KE354256.1 GCA_000415505.1 Streptomyces afghaniensis 772 | reverse complement strand
CGGGTTGCCCCGTACGACCTTGATCGTCATGTGGGCCTCCTGGGCTCGCCGGGACTAGAGGGGGATGTTGCCGTGCTTCTTCGGAGGCAGGGATTCCCGCTTCGTACGCAGCTGACGCAGGCCGCGTACGACGTGCCGGCGGGTCTCGGACGGCAGGATCACCGCGTCGACGTAGCCGCGCTCGGCCGCGACGTAGGGGTTGAGGAGGGCGTCCTCGTACTCCTGGATCAGCCGGGCCCGGACCGCCTCCAGATCCTCGCCGCCCGCCTCGGCCTCGGCGATCGTGCGGCGGTGCAGGATGTTGACCGCGCCCTGGGCGCCCATGACGGCGATCTGGGCGGTGGGCCAGGCGAGGTTGAGGTCGGCGCCCAGGTGCTTGGAGCCCATGACGTCGTAGGCGCCGCCGAACGCCTTGCGCGTGATGATCGTGATCAGCGGGACGGTCGCCTCGGCGTAGGCGTAGATCAGCTTGGCGCCGCGGCGGATGATGCCGTCGTGCTCCTGGTCGACGCCGGGCAGGAAGCCGGGGACGTCGACGAAGGTGATGACCGGGACGTTGAAGGCGTCGCAGGTGCGCACGAAGCGGGCGGCCTTCTCGCTGGCCTTGATGTCCAGGCACCCGGCGAGCTGCGTCGGCTGGTTGGCGATGATGCCGACCGGGTGGCCCTCGACCCGGCCGAAGCCGGTGACGATGTTCGGCGCGTACAGCGGCTGCGTCTCGAAGAACTCGGCGTCGTCCAGGACGTGCTCGATCACCGCGTGCATGTCGTACGGCTGGTTCGCGCTGTCCGGGACGATCGTGTCCAGCTCGCGGTCCTCGTCGGTGACCTCCAGGTCCGCCTCCTCGGGGAAGGCCGGCGGCTCGGAGAGGTTGTTGGACGGCAGGTACGACAGCAGCTGCTTGATGTACTCGATGGCGTCCTTCTCGTCCCCCGCCATGTGGTGGGCGACTCCGGACGTCGAGTTGTGGGTCCTGGCCCCGCCCAGCTCCTCGAAGCCGACGTCCTCGCCGGTGACGGTCTTGATGACGTCGGGGCCGGTGATGAACATGTGCGAGGTCTGGTCGACCATGACCGTGAAGTCGGTGATGGCCGGGGAGTAGACGGCCCCGCCCGCACACGGGCCGACGACCAGGCTGATCTGCGGGATGACACCCGACGCGTGGGTGTTGCGGCGGAAGATCTCGCCGTAGGCACCGAGGGAGGCGACGCCCTCCTGGATCCGGGCGCCGCCGGAGTCGTTGATGCCGATGACCGGGCAGCCGGTCTTCAGGGCGAAGTCCATGACCTTGACGATCTTCTGCCCGTAGACCTCGCCGAGGGCCCCGCCGAAGACGGTGAAGTCCTGCGAGAACACGGCGACGGGGCGGCCGTCGACGGTGCCGTAACCGGTGACGACCCCGTCCCCGTACGGCCGGTTCTTGTCGAGGCCGAAGTTGGTGGAGCGGTGCCGGGCGAATTCGTCCAGCTCGACGAAGGAGCCCTCGTCCAGCAGGAGTTCGATCCGCTCACGTGCCGTCAGCTTGCCCTTGGCGTGCTGCTTCTCGACGGCGCGTGCGGAGCCGGCGTGCGTCGCTTCCTCGATGCGGCGCTTCAGATCCGCGAGCTTGCCCGCGGTCGTGTGAATGTCAGGCTGCTGCTCTTCCGGCTCGGACATCGGGATGCGGCTCCCTGCCTGCTCAAAAGGGGGGACGGTTACTCATCCGTAGAGTAGTGGGGTGCCTCGGTATCGGCAGTGCGGCGTTTACCACACCTAGGGTGGGTTGCATGACGCCGCGAGATGCATCAGAGCCGAACGGTAGCCGTTGGTCCGACCTGGACCGTCCGCCCCTCAACATCACCGCCCTGCGCCGGGGCCTGGTGCATGAGGGCGGGCTGTGGTCCGAGGTGGACGTGGTGCAGCGCACCGGCTCCACGAACTCCGACCTGGTGGCCCGGGCGGCCGAGGGCAGGGCCGCCGAGGGTGCGGTGCTCGTCGCCGAGGAGCAGACGGCCGGGCGCGGGCGTCTCGACCGGCAGTGGACGGCGCCGCCCCGCTCCGGTCTGTTCTTCTCCGTGCTGCTCACGCCGGGCGAGGTGCCCGTGGAGCGGTGGGGGTGGCTGCCGCTGCTCACGGGTGTCGCGGTGGCGACCGGGCTGTCGCGCGCTGCGGGTGTCGACACGGCGCTGAAGTGGCCGAACGACCTGCTGGTCACCGTGCGGGGCGAGGAGCGCAAGGCCGGGGGGATCCTGGCGGAGCGGGCGGGGGACGGCGGGGTCGTCATCGGGGTCGGCATCAATGTGACGCTGAAGGAGGACGAGCTGCCGGTGCCCACGGCGGGGTCGCTGGGGCTGGCCGGGGCGGTGAGCACGGACCGGGATCCGTTGTTGCGGGGGGTGCTGCGGGCTCTGGAGGAGTGGTACGGGAAGTGGCGTGCGGCCCGGGGTGACGCGGGTGCCTGCGGGCTGCTGGAGGCGTACGCGGCGGGGTGCGCGACGCTCGGGAGGGAAGTGCGGGCGGAGTTGCCGGGGGATCGGGCCGTGGTGGGGGAAGCGGTTGCGGTGGACGGGGACGGGCGGTTGGTGCTGGCCACGGGGGAGGGGGTGCAGGAGCCTGTCGGCGCGGGGGACATCGTGCACCTGAGGCCTGCGTGACGGTTGCTCGGCGTTGTCGCTCGGGTCGGGGCGTTGCGCAGCCCGGCGCTGCGGGGTGCCGCCCGCGCCCACCCGTGCCGCCCCAGGCGGCACGCATGCCCGCGGATTACGGCAGCGCCGGCCTTCGCAGCGCCGGGTGCCTCGGGACACGCCGGGTACCTCACCCCACCCCCCGGCCGAACCTAACGGAGTGAGCTGGCGCACACCTGCCGTAGAGTTGAGGCCGGTCGATACATGACCGTGACAGATCGGAAGGGCAGCACGCGTGACCGTCGACGACTCGGGTTCCGGCGAGGACGCGCAGGGCGCCGACTCCGGCGAGGATCCGCTCGCCCTGCGCCTCGAAGGGCTCATCCTGGGCGCCGAGCGCCGCTACACCCCGTTCCAGGCGGCCCGCAGCGCCGGCGTCTCCATGGAACTGGCCTCCCGCTTCTGGCGGGCCATGGGCTTCGCCGACATCGGCCAGGCCAAGGCGCTCACGGAGGCGGACGTCCTCGCGCTGCGGCGCCTCGCCGGTCTCGTCGAGGCGGGGCTGCTGAGCGAGGCGATGGCCGTACAGGTGGCCCGGTCCACCGGGCAGACCACCGCGCGGCTCGCCGAGTGGCAGATCGACTCCTTCCTGGAGGGGCTGACCGAGCCGCCCGAGCCGGGCATGACGCGCACCGAGGTGACGTACCCGATCGTCGAGCTGCTCTTGCCCGAGCTGGAGGAGTTCCTGGTCTACGTCTGGCGGCGGCAGCTCGCCGCCTCGGCCGGACGGGTCGTGCAGGCCGCCGACGACGAGGAGATGGTGGACCGGCGGCTCGCGGTCGGCTTCGCCGATCTGGTCGGGTTCACGCGGCTGACCCGCCGGATGGAGGAGGAGGAGCTCGGCGAGCTGGTCGAGGCCTTCGAGACCACCGCCGCGGACCTGGTCGCCGCGAACGGCGGCCGGCTGATCAAGACTCTCGGCGACGAGGTGCTGTACGCCGCCGACGACGCGGGCGTGGCCGCCGAGATCGCCCTGCGGCTGATCGAGACCATGGCGCACGACGAGACGATGCCGGAGCTGCGCGTCGGCATGGCGTTCGGCACGGTGACCACCCGTATGGGTGATGTCTTCGGTACGACCGTGAACCTGGCCTCCCGGCTCACCTCGATAGCTCCGAAGGACGCCGTCCTCGTCGACACCGCCTTCGCCGAGGAGCTGATCCGCACGCAGGACGCCCCCTCCTCGGAGGCGGAGGCGGCCGAGGAGGCCGCGGCGGCGGAGAAGGAGGGCGAGGAGCCGCCGGCGTACCGGTTCGCGTTGCAGCCGATGTGGCAGCGGCCGGTGCGTGGGCTGGGCGTCGTGGAGCCGTGGCTGCTCACGCGACGGGACAGCGGCTGACGAGGCCGACGCGGGCGCTCAGTCCAGCGGGTCCACACACACGCCGATGACCGGCACGCACAGGTCCGGGTCCTGCGGTTTCTCCGGCTTCTCGGGCTTCTCGGGCTCGGGTGCCGGGGCAGGTGTGGTCCGGCTCGGTGGTGAGGGCTGGGTCGGGGCCGGGCGTGGGGCCTCGCCCCTGGACGTCGGCGCCGGGGGGTTCGTCGTGTCGGGGACGGTCGTGGTCCGGGGATTCGCGGCCGTATCCGCCCCTCGGGTGTCGATGGACGTGGACGGGGCGGGCGGGGCGGCGACCGGGCCGCGGGTGCCCGGCGACGGGGTCAGGCCGCCCAGGGCGGTGGGTGACGAGGGGCTCGCCTCGGGGGTGGCGGTGGCGGCGGTGTTCGTGGCCTCGTCCGTGCCGGTCGTGACGGGGTCCGGGCGGGGCTCGGCCTCGACCGTGCCGACACTGTCGGTGCTGGGGCCGGGGCCGGAGGTCAGACGTACGAGGCTCAGGGCGCCGGCTGCCAGGGCGAGGCCGCCGGCGGCGAGCAGGGCCTTGCGGGGGCGGGGTTTGCGGTGGCGGCCGCCTCGGGCGCGGGGTGAGAAGGAGTCGGTTTCCCCCGGTGCTCCGGTGTCCCGCTGCGGCTTCGCCGACGTGTTCGTCGTCGTCATGGTCCCTCCCCGGTACGCACGCGCCCCCAGTGCGCCGTGGCGCATGCACGCTATGCGCTCCCATGGGCGATCGGACCGGAGTTGGGCTGATGTCACTCGAACGGGTGGGCGGGGTCGTGGTGCGGGAACCGGACGCGTCCGCTCTTTCGCGGGTGGGGTGGGGCTGCGATGATCGGAGCGGTGATGTTGTTAACCCGCGTTAACCGGAGGGTGTCATGAGTGAGGAACGGTTCGGGGAGTTCGTGCTGGTGCGGCGGCATGAGCAGGGACATGTCGCGGAGCTCGTCCTCGACCGGCCCAAGGCCATGAACGCGGTGTCGACGGAGATGGCGCGGTCCCTCGCCGGGGCCTGTGCGGCGCTGGGGGAGGACCGGGACGTACGGGTGGTCGTACTGACCTCGTCGCATGAGCGGGCGTTCTGTGTCGGGGCCGATCTGAAGGAGCGGAACTCCTTCAGCGACGCGGAGCTGGTGCGGCAGCGGCCGGTGGCGCGGGGCGCCTACACAGGGGTGCTGGAGCTGCCGGTGCCGACGGTGGCGGCGGTGCACGGGTTCGCCTTGGGGGGCGGGTTCGAGCTGGCGCTGGCGTGTGACGTGATCGTGGCGGACCGGACCGCGGTGGTGGGGCTGCCGGAGGTGTCGGTGGGGGTGATTCCCGGAGGCGGGGGGACGCAGTTGCTGCCGCGGCGGGTGGGGGCGGCGCGGGCGGCTGAGCTGATCTTCTCGGCGCGGCGGGTGGAGGCCGCTGAGGCGGGGGAGTTGGGGCTGGTCGATCAGGTGGTGGAGGAGGGGCGGGACCGGGAGTCGGCCTTGGAGCTGGCCGCTCGGATCGCCGGGAATTCGCCTGTGGGGTTGCGGGCGGCGAAGCGGGCGTTGCGGTTGGGGCAGGGGCTGGATCTACGGGCCGGCCTCGAGGTGGAGGACGCGGCCTGGCGGTCTGTGGCGTTTTCGGGGGACCGGGCGGAAGGGGTCGCTGCGTTCAATGAGAAGCGCAGGCCTCAGTGGCCGGGCGAGTGAGCTGAGGTCGCTGAGCCGGCCGTGGGGCGTCCGGTTCTCCCCGTTCGCGCCGTCAACCGAACCAAATGGCTGGAAACTGCCTAGCCTGGGGTGATGGGTGAGGACAGACGGCTCGTGGCTGTCGTCGCGTTGGCTCAGGGGATGGCGGCCGCGCACGGGTTGCATGAGGCGTGGCGTGCGGCGGCCGTCGGGGCGTGCCGGGCGCTGGGCGGGAGCTTTGCCGCGCTGTCGGTGTGGGAGCGGGAGCTCGGGCGGCTGAAGGTCCTCGTGAACGTCGGTGAGCTGGCCGAGGGGGAAGAGGAGTTCCCGGAGGACGAGTCCTACCCGGTGCACCAGTTCGCGGAGATCACCGAGTTTCTGCACGAGCAGTGGGCCGGTGGCGGGGAGCCGGACGCCTGGGTGGAGACCGCCGAGGGGCCTGCCGCCGGGCGGCGTCCCGGGTACTGCCACCAGCGCGTCGCCGCCCTGCGCCGCCGGGGCCGCGGCTGCTGCGTGGTCGCGCCCATCGTGCTGCACGGCAGGGCCTGGGGCGAGCTGTACGTCGCCCGGCCGGCCGGGGAGCCCGTCTTCGAGCGGCCGACGCCGACTTCGCCACCGTCCCTGGCCGCCGTCCGTCGCCGCCGGCATCGGCCCAGACCGACGCGGCTGGACGGAGGCCCGGCGCCTCGCGTTCACCGACGCGCTGACGGGACTGGCAACCGCCGTGCCGTCGACGTACACCTGGAGCAGGCGATCGAGCGGCACCGCAGGACGGAGCCGTCGTCAGCCTCGTCGTCTGCGATCTGAACGGGCTCAAGCGCGTCAACGACACCCACGGGCACGCCGCCGGCGACCGGCTCCTGGAGCGTTTCGGCTCGGTGCTGTCGCTGTGCGGGGCCATGCTGCCGGGGGCCCTGGCGGCACGGCTCGGCGGGGACGAGTTCTGTCTGCTCGCGGTCGGGCCGCCCGCCGACCAGGTCGTGAAGGCGGCCGGTGAACTGTGCCGCCGGGCAGCGGAGTTGGAGCTCGGGGACGGCGTGGCCTGCGGGGTCGCGTCCACCGAGGATCCGATCGGGCC
>KE354255.1 GCA_000415505.1 Streptomyces afghaniensis 772 | reverse complement strand
TCGGGCTGACCCCCGCTACCGGTCGACGCGGAGCGTGAACTCGACGCGTCCGGACCAGTTCCCGCAGCCACTGTTCGGACCGGGCCGCCGTCTCGGCGGCCCGGTTCAGGCCCGGCGGCAGCGAACCGGCCAGGACGTGGCGGACGCCCAGGGCGAGGGTGCGCGACACGCAGCGGGCCATCGCGCTCTCCCGCCCGTCGCCCACCAGGTCCAGGAGGTAGCCGCCCGCCCAGGTCCGCCCGGTCTCGGCGCGGACGTCCAGCGACACGGCGAGGACGACCCGGTCGCGGTCGTCGTCCGTGGTGGGGTAGGCGGCGGCGAGCTCCTGGGCCAGGGCGGTGATCCGCGCGTCGTCGCCCCTCTTCAGTTCCTCGAAGACGCCGTCCCAGGCGCGCAGCCAGCCCTCCAGACGCAGGGTGCCGCGTACGAACGTGCGCGGTGTCCAGGCGTCCGGCAGTCCGTACTGCTCGACGAAGGGGACGCTGTCGCGGTTGGGGTAGACCTCGAAGGTCTCCCCGTCGACGACGTGCCTCCGGGTCGCCTCCCAGGGGCGGTCGGCGACCGTCTCGGCGCCGCCCTCGATGTAACGGGCCGGGGAACGCAGGGCGTTGAGGACCCCCGCCGGTGCCCAGCTGAAGCGGTACGTGAAGTCGTTCGGGACGGCCGGGACGCCGCCGCAGTACGACGTGAGGGTGTACGAGGCGGGGGTCTCGTCGCCGATGGCCTCCCGGGCCCGGGCGACGAGGGCGTGGGCGAAGAGGTGGTCGATGCCCGGGTCGAGCCCGGCCTCGGTGAGGACGACGATCCCGGCCTTCTCGGCGGCGGGCACCTGCTCGAGGACCGCCTGGGACACATAGCTGGAGCAGGCGAAGTGCGCCCCGAGCCGGACGCACTCGGCGAGCAGCGGCGCGTGCTCCGGCGCGGGCAGCATGGACACCACGACGTCGCCGGGCGCCAGTTCGGCGGCGAGGGCGGGCAGCGAGTACGCGCGGGGCTCGGCCCGTCCGGCGAGGCCCAGCCGGTCGAGGGCGTCGGCCGCGCGGCTCTCGGTGCGGTGCCAGAGCCGTACGCGCTCGGCGGTGTCGCACAGCGCGGCCAGGCCGCTGCCCGTGGACAGGCCGGCGCCGATCCAGTGGACGGTGCCGCTCGCGGGTACCGGGTCAGTGGTCACGGATCTCCCCCTTGTCGAGGCCGTGTTCACGGCATGCCTGACGGAACCGGTCCAGACAGCGTCCCCAGGGCCCGGTGACGCCGAAACCGAGCAGGTGGGGCAGGAGGGCGGCCGAGAAGTCGGCGCTGGACTCCAGCGGCAGCAGGGAGGGCAGGTTGTCGATGGCGATCAGGTCGAGCGGGGGTTCCTCACGCAGGCGGCGGACGGGCTCGTCCCAGTCGGTGGTCTCGTCGTACACCGGAAGGACGTTGAGCGGGGAGCCGACGTCGCACGTCACGTCGCACAGGGTGCGCAGGCGGCGCTCCGGGGTGTCGAGGTCCTGCTCGCGGAGGAAGGGCGGGACCGGGCTGGTGGCGAGCACCGCGTTCACCATCACGTCGTGCTCCAGCAGGGCGCGGCGGTCCAGGGCGCGGGTCTCGGCGAGGTCCCAGCAGGTCGGGTCCGCACCGGCGGACGCGAAGGCCGTCCGGGCGCCGCGGCCGCTGCGTCCCAGGGCGCCGATGACCAGGCCGGTGAACCCGGCGTCGTCCGCTGAGGGCTTCAGCGTCTCATCCAGTGCCTCCTTCGTCGTGGGCGTCAGCGGCGCCCGCAGCCGGCCGCGGTGCTGGAGCACCGCGAGGGCCGCGCCCAGGTAACCGGCCCAGAACCCGAACGCGGCGAGGCGCCGCCCGGTGTCGTCGACCAGGTACTCCAGGTCGAACAGCGCCCCGCCACCGGCGGCGAACCGGCGCAGCAGTCCGGCCGCCCCGGGCTGGCCCTTGTAGGCGTGGCCGAAGAAGATGTGCCGGTGCGCCAGTTCGGCCGGTTCCCCGGGCAGTTCCTTCAGGCCGAGCACGACGGCGTCCCGCGGGGCCGACACCCACGAACCCGCGGGGGCGACGCGGCAGCCGGCCGCCTCGTACTCCTCGATCGGGAAGACCCGCTGCGGGGAGTCCTCGACGGTCAGTGCCACTCCGTTCTCGACGAGCCGCCGGGCGTCGTCGGGCACGACCGGTGTGCGTCGCTCGGTCGTTCGGGCCTCGTGGCGCAGCCACAGATGGAGCTCGGTCATACCAGGTGGGCCTCCGGACGTGAGGCGTCGGCCGCTGAGGGCCGACGCTCAAGGGACGGACGCACGCAGCGTACGCGGCCCGCCCGCGGGTCGCGTACGAATGCGTCCGGGTCACGTCGCGGGGCACCGGAACCTGCCCCGGCCCCCTCAGGAGGAGCTGACCACCGCGTCGAGGTGGGGCAGGTGGTGGTCGAGGCGCTCCCGCTTGGTGCGCAGATAGGTGATGTTGTTCTCGCACGGCGGGATCAGCAGCGGCACCTGCTCGGCGACCTCGATGCCGTGGTCCACCAGCGCCTCGCGCTTGCGCGGGTTGTTGGACATCAGGCGGACGGACTTGACGCCCAGGTCCTCCAGGATCCGGGCGGCCACGCCATAGTCGCGGGCGTCCACCGGCAGGCCGAGGGCGAGGTTGGCCTCGACGGTGTCCAGGCCCTCCGCCTGGAGTGCCATCGCGCGCAGCTTGGCGAGCAGGCCGATGCCGCGGCCTTCATGCCCTCTGAGGTAGACGACGACACCGGCGCCCTCGGCGACGACCGCGCGCAGGGCGGCGTCGAGCTGGTCGCCGCACTCGCAGTGCTGGGAGCCGAAGGCGTCGCCGGTCAGGCACTCCGAGTGCAGCCGGATGAGCACGTCGTCCGTGCCGAGGTCGCCGTAGACCAGCGCCACTTGTTCGTCACCGCGGTCGTGGTCCAGGTAGCCGACCGCCTGGAATTTCCCGTACACGGTGGGCAAGGGCGCATTCACAACGCGTTCCACGCCGGTCCGCTGCGGTGACTTCTTGCCGAGTACGCCAATTTTTTCTGTCATGATTCTCGAGTTCCTAAGCAGAGACGAAAGGCCGTGACGTTATGAGTGATCTGGTGCCGGCGGACACCACGGAAGACGTACGGACGCGGGGCGCCGGTGTCTCACGGCAGGTCGCGGTGCTTCCCGTGGGGAGCTTCGAGCAGCACGGTCCGTATCTTCCGCTGGCGACCGACACGCTCGTCGCCTGTGCCGTCGCGCGGGAGATAGCCGGCGCGTACCCGGTGCACCTCCTTCCTCCGGTGACGATCTCCTGCTCGCACGAGCACGCGGCCTGGCCGGGGACCGTGAGCATCTCCTCCGTGACCCTTCATGCGGTGGTACGGGACATAGCGGCTTCGCTCCGCCGGTCCGGCGTCGACGCCCTGGTGGTGGTCAACGGGCACGGCGGAAACTACGTACTGGGCAACGTCGTTCAGGAATCCTCCGCCCGCGGCGAGCGGATGGCGCTGTTCCCGGCCCCGGAGGACTGGGAGGCGGCGCGGGAGCGGGCGGGTGTGGTCGCCTCGCTGCTCACCGACATGCACGCGGGGGAAATAGAGACCTCCATCCTTCTGCACGCTCATCCCGAAATGCTCCGACCCGGTTATGAGACTTCCGATTTCGTCGCTGACGACCGGCGTCATCTGCTCACCCTCGGCATGTCCGGCTATACCGATTCCGGTGTCATCGGCCGTCCTTCGCTGGGTTCGGCGGAAAAGGGGAAGGAACTCCTGGCGAGCCTGGCGGATTCCTTCGGGGCGTATTTCTCGCTGTTGACCTCCGACGGGTAGCCGGACAAGGTCGCGGGGCCGGGCCCGGGGGCCGGTGAGGCTGACCGGGACCCGGCCCGCAGGCCCGCGTACCAGCGGACGACGAGCACGATCAGGCCGGGCAGGCTCGCCACGAGGCTGAGCACCCCGTAGACCACCGCGACGGCGAGTCCCCGGCCGGCGCCCAGGCCCGCGGCGCCGAACGCCCAGGCGGTGACCCCCTCCCTCGGGCCCCAGCCGCCGACGTTCAACGGCAGGCCCATGGCCAGCAGCGCGAGGACCGCGAGCGGCACCAGTACGGCCACGGAGGCGGCGGCTCCGGCGACGCGGGCGGCGAGGACGAACATGGCGACGTAGCCCGCCAGGACGACCACGGAGGAGACCACGACTCCGGGCCCGTTGCGGCGGGACAGCAGCCCCTCGCGGGCCTCGGCGAGCATGGCGCGCAGCGCCCGGCCCCGGCGGGAGGGCGCCGCGCGGTTCATGCGCAGGGCGAGGACGACGGCGACCGCGCCGAGTGCGGCCAGGGCCGCGAGCGGGGCGATGTGCCGGGCCCGGTCCAGCACCGGGGACGGCATGGTCAGCAGGACCACGGCCCCGACGGCGAACAACGCGATCTGTCCGGCGGCCCGTTCGAGGACGACGGCCTTCACGCCCCGCCGCACATCCCCCTCGCTCTGCCCGTGCCGTACCGCCCGGTGCACGTCGCCGAGCACCCCGCCGGGCAGCGCCGCGTTGAGGAACAGCGCCCGGTAGTAGTCGGCGACGGCCGGCCCGAACGGCAGCCGGATCCTGAGGCTCCGGGCCACGAGCGCCCAGCGCCACGCGCTGAACACGGTGGTGACGAGCCCGATCCCGAGCGCGAGCAGCACCGACACGGTGTCGATCCGGCCCAGCCCGTCGAGGAAGACGCCGGTGCCGAGCCGCCAGAGTAGTACGCCGAGGATGACGACGCCGGCGAGGGTGCCGAGATGCGTACGGACCTTGGGGGAGCCTAGGCGGGCGAGGGCGGTACGGATCGGGCGACGGGGAGACGAAGCGGCGGTGGCGTCGGCCTCGTTGCCGCAGGGGGTGGCCGACGCAGTGGACGGACCCGGGTCGCCGCCGGTTTCCGGCAACCACTGCGCGTCGAGGGGCGTCGGCCGCTCGCACACGGCCGTCGGCGCACCCCGCGGCATCTCCGTCGTGCCCGTCGCCTGCGGGCTCATGACGCTCCGCCCGCCGGACGGTTCAGGGCCAGGAGGTCGGTGTGGTGGACGGTGACGCGCAACTGGCCCGCGGCGCAGGCGGCCAGGCGTTCGGCCAGGTAGGCGTCCGCCCGGGCACGCAGGTCGGGGCGCTGTTCGACGGCGGCGCCGACCCAGCCGCGCAGCCACTGCTCGGTGAGCGCGGCCTGCTCGGGGCCGAGCCGCCAGGGGCTCGGATGCAGCCGTACGGTCGCGCCGTGCTCGGAGAACGCCTCGGTCGCCGCCGTCACCGCGTCCGGACCGAGCAGACCGTCGCGGCGCTGGTGGTCGTTGAACGCCTGGGCGATCTCCGAGTCCAGCGGATGGGACGGCGTCAGCTCCACGCGGCCGGCGACGGACAGCGTCAGCAGGGCGGGGCAGCCGGCTCCGGCGCAGGCGGCGGCGAGGGCGTCGATCTCCTCGCGGGTGAGGACGTCCAGCAGTGCGGACGCGGTCACCAGGGACGCGCCGTGCAGGGCGTCCGCGGTGAGGCGGGCGACGTCACCGCGCCGCGTCTCCACGGTGACCCGGCTGCCGTCGGCCGCGGAGCGCGGGGAGGCGACGGCGGCGAAGTGCAGCAGATAGGGGTCGCGGTCGTGCAGGATCCAGTGCTGCGCGCCGTCCAGGCAGGGGGCGAGCCAGCGGCCCATCGAGCCGGTACCGCACCCGAGGTCGTGGATGACGACACCGCCGGACTTGCCGGGCAGGTTGGCGAGCCGGATGCGCAGGGGGTCGAGCAGATCGTGCGCCCGCGCGGCGGCATCGGCCGGCTCCCGCAACTGAAGCCACTCGGGCGCGTAGCGGGGCGGATCGTCGGGGTTGGCCTCACGCAGCTTCACGGTGGGCCGGGCGCCGGGATTCCCACTTGGGCCGGCACCCGGAATCACTCCGTCCATCGACTCGGCAGCCTCCCTCGGTCCGGGCTGGGCCGGGATCGTCCCGCTGTGCTGGGTCGTCACCGGGTTCGTCATGCGGCCCTCCGGGGGTCGGTCGGAAGCCGGCGCAGTACCGCCGCCAGGCTCTGTGCGGTCGTCGCCCAGCCGCCGAGGGCGGCGCGGCGGCTGCGGGCTGCGGCCTTGAGGCGACGGCGTACGTCCGCCTCGCCGAACCAGCAGCGCAGCTCGGCGGCGATGGCGGCGGAGTTCTCCGGCGGGACGAGGATGCCGGGCACACCGCCGTCGGGGGCGCGGCCGACCGCCTCGGGAAGCCCGCCGACATCCGTCGCCATGACCGGGATGCCGCGCGCCAGTGCCTCGGTCACGGCCATGCCGTACGTCTCGGCGTAGGAGGTGAGGACCATCAGGTCGGCGGTGGCGTAACTGGCGTCGAGTGCGGCGCCGGACTGCGCTCCCGCCAGCTCCAGCCGGTCCTGAAGGCCGTGCTCGGCGATGAGGGACCGCAGATGGGCGACGTACTCCGGGTCCTGGGTGAGACTGCCGACGAAGACGCAGCTCCACGGCAGGTCGGCCACCGTGGCCAGTGCCTCCACCAGCCGGTGCTGTCCCTTGCGCGGGGTCACGGCGGCCACGCACAGCAGCCGTGAGACACCGTCGGTGCCGGGCGCGAGCGGCGCGATGTCGGCGCCTGGGGCCGCGACGTGCACCCGCTCCGGGGGGAGGCCGTGGTGGGCGACCAGACGGCGGACCGCCCAGTCACTGGTGGCGACCACCGCCGGCACCGCCCGCAGCACCGCCCGCTCCTTGGCGTCGAGGTCCGCGGCCACGGCCGGGTCGAGCCCGGTCTCGTCGCCGAGCGGGAGGTGGACGAGGACGGCCATGCGCAGCCGTTCCGCCTCCGGCACGACGATCTCCGGGACGCCGCAGGCGACCAGCCCGTCGAGCAGGACGACGGCGCCGTCGGGCAAGCCGCTCAGGGCGCGGGCGAGTTCCGTACGGGCCGCCGCCCCCGGACGGGGCCAGTCACCGGCCACGGCGTGCTTGGTGACCTGCCAGCCGAAGCCGGGCAGGTCCAGGCAGACGCGCCGGTCGTAGGCGTTGCCGCCGCTCGGCGTTGCCGGGTCGTCGACGCCGCCCGGCAGCACGAAGTGCACGGTGCGCAGGGACATGGGGATGATCTCGGCGTTCTTCAGGGCGGCATGCTGCACGGGAACATAATTCAGCCGCGCAGGCACGGGTCCGGTCTGCCCGGGCCGTTCGATCGTCGTGTCGGTCACAGTGCACGCTCATAACTCGCCCAGGCGATGTGCGACTCGTGCAGCGTGACGGTCAGGCCCGCGATGCCCTTGGCGCCCTCGCCCAGCGCGCCCTTGTGGATGCGCTCGGCGAGCCGGTCGGCGATGACCTTGGCGATGAACTCCGTGGAGGTGTTGACTCCGGCGAAGTCGGGCTCGTTGTCGAGGTTGCGGTAGTTCAGCTCGCTGACCACCGCCCCGAGTTCCTGGGTCGCCAGGCCGATGTCGACGACGATGTTGTCGTCGTCCAGCTGTTCGCGCCGGAACGTGGCGTCGACGAGGAACGTGGCCCCGTGCAGGCGCTGCGCCGGTCCGAAGACCTCGCCACGGAAGCTGTGGGCGATCATGATGTGATCGCGGACGGTGATGCTGAACAACGGACGACCCTCCAGGTGCGGCGCGTCTGCTCCCCCGCTCCAGCTGCCGGGGATGCCGTGTATTACGGCTCCTTGCCTTCCCCTGTTCAGCCTCCGGTACGTCTTTTCTCAGGTCAGGCGCTCTCGTCTTTTCTCAGGTCAGGCACTCTGGTCGTATCTCCGGTCAGGCGCTCTGGTCGTAGCGGACGCGGTGGCACAGCGCGGGGATCTCGCCGGAGGCGAGCCTCGGCAGCACGTCCGGCAGGTCCTCGAAGGCGGATTCGCCGGTGACGAGGGCGTCGAGAGCCGGGTCGGCGAGCAGGTCGAGGGCGAGGGCGAGCCGGTCGGCGTAGGTGCGGTCCGGCCGGGCCGGGGAGACGGTGCCGACCTGGCTGGAGCGGATGACGAGCCGCCGGGAGTGGAAGGCCTCGCCGAGCGGCAGGCTCACCTTCCGGTCGCCGTACCAGCTCAGTTCGAGCACGGTCCCTTCGGCGGTGAGGAGTTCCAGGGACCGGGCGAGGCCCTGCTCGGTGGCGCTGGCGTGGACGACCAGGTCGCACTCGCCGAGGGCGTCCTCGGGGGAGGCGAAGCCGACACCCAGGGCCTTGGCGATGTCCGCCCGGCCCGGGTCGGCGTCGACCAACTGGACGCGGACGCCGGGGAACCGGGCGAGCAGGGCGGCCACCGACGAGCCGACCATGCCCCCGCCGACCACGGCGATCCGGTCTCCGATCAGGGGCGCGGCGTCCCACAGGGCGTTGACGGCGGTCTCCACGGTCCCCGCGAGGACGGCCCGTTCGGCCGGCACGGTGTCCGGTACGGGTGTGACGGCGCTCACCGGGACGACGTAGCGGGTCTGGTGCGGGTAGAGGCAGAACACCGTACGGCCGGTGAGGGCCTCGGGCCCCTCCTCCACGACGCCGACGCTGAGGTAGCCGTACTTCACCGGGCCCGGGAAGTCGCCCTCCTGGAAGGGCGCCCGCATGGCCGTGTGCTGGCTTTCCGGCACGCCGCCGCGGAAGACCAGCGTCTCCGTGCCGCGGCTCACGCCGGAGTACAGCGTGCGGACCAGCACCTCGCCCTCGCCGGGCTCCGGCAGGCTGACGTCCCGGATGCCGCCTCGCCCGGGCGAGTCGATCCAGAACGCGCGTCCGGTGTGCTTCATCGAAGTCCTCCTGAACGATCGGGAAGCTGCTTGCGTACCGAGGGGTGCACAGGCCGCGCACAAGGTAGCGGCGTTGATCGACTCTGTCACACGGCCGGAGGGTGTTCGGTGGCCCTGAACAACACTTACGACGCGAGGCTCGTACAGCAGGAGACCGCCGTGGGGGCGGGAGTACAGATCCTGCTGCTCGCCCTGATCGGTACGGCGATCGGGATGGGCCCGGCGGGCTGGCTGACCGGCCTCGCGTTCGCGATCGCCACCTGGGCGGTGCTCTCCCGGGCCCTGCACCGCTCCCGGCTGCGCTCGTTCGGTGCGGCGAACCGGGTCACTCTCGGCCGGGCCACCCTCGTCGGCGGGGTCACCGCGCTGGTCGCGGACTCCTTCCAGAGCTCGCCGCCCGTGTCGCTGTTCGTGGGCCTGACGGCGGTGGCCCTGATCCTCGACGGTGTCGACGGCAAGGTCGCCCGCCGCACGGGCACCTCGACCCCGCTGGGCGCGCGCTTCGACATGGAGGTCGACGCGTTCCTGATCCTGGTGCTGAGCGTGTACGTGTCGATGCAACTGGGCCCGTGGGTGCTGCTGATCGGCGGGATGCGGTACGTCTTCGTCGCCGCCGCCCGGGTCTGGCCCTGGCTGACCGCCGCCCTCCCGCCGAGCACCGCCCGCAAGACCGTCGCCGCGCTCCAGGGCGTGCTGCTGCTGCTGGCGGGCGCCGGTCTGCTGCCGTACGCGGCCAACTTCGGGGTCGCGGCCCTGGCTCTGGGCCTGCTGGTGTGGTCGTTCGGACGGGATGTGCTGTGGCTGTACCGGACCTCGCGGGTCGAGAAGACCCCGGCCCGGCGGCAGGTGCGGGAACTGGTCGCGAGCTGACGCCCCGGGCCGGTCAGGCGTCGAACCGGCCGCGCGCCGACTCGATGTGCCCGAGGTACTGGTGGGTCCAGCCGCAGATCAGGTCGACCGTGGCGCGCAGGGCCCGGCCCGGTTCGGTGAGCGTGTACTCGACCTTCGGCGGCACGGTGGGGTGCACCTTCCGGTCCACCAGGCCGTTGCGCTCCAGCATCCGCAGGTTCTGCGTGAGCATCTTGTGGCTGACGCCCTCGACCTCGTCGCGCAACTCACTGAAGCGCAGAGTGCCTTCACCGAGGGCCTCGATGATCAGCAGCGCCCACTTGTTGGCCACGTCCGAGAAGATCTCCCGCGCCAGGGAGTCGGCCCGCCGCAGATCCGCGTTCTCCGGCAGGTCGTCCCTCACCTGCTTGGTCACCATCTGGTACCCCAGTCACTGAAAAGTGCGTTCTTCCAGGTCGGCGCTCACTCTCTTACAGTTCCCGAGTAACCGCAAGAGAGCGCGGGTTCGCGCTCGACAGAGGAACGAAGGACGGGAACGGGAACCATGACCACGATCGATGTCTACGACCACGCCATCCCGGCAGAGAGCCACTTCGGCTACGCGCAGGCCATCAGGTCCGGCGAGCTGATCCATGTCTCGGGACAGCTCTCGTTCGACGAGGCGGGCGGCTTCCGCCCGGAGGACGACTTCGCCACTCAGCTGGCGGGGACCTACGCCAACCTCGACAAGGTGCTGGCCCACTACGGCGTGACGCGCAACCAGATCGTCTCCCAGACGCTGTACGTGGTGGACCTGGTGAAGAACGCCGGCGCGGTGGCGGAGGGCAACCGGGCCTACTTCGGCGCCCACCGCCCGGTCAGCACGGCCCTGGGCGTCACCGAACTCACCTTTGCCGGACAGGCGGTCGAGATCAGCTGCGTGATCGACACGAAGCTGCCCGCCTGATCGGTCCCGGCGCGCAGCCCGGGCGAGGCATGTGGACAGTGATCAATCCAAGGGTGCCGCGAGCAGTTCCCCGAGCTTGCCGAGGCTCTGACTCCAGCCTTCCTCGTGGAGAGCCCGCCGCCGCTCCGTGGCGAAGTCACCCTGGTCGAGGACCAGCTCGGACCGCGCGGTGTCGATGTCGTGGAGCGACAGCGTCACCACCGTCTCCCGGTCCTCGGGGTCGGGATCCTCCCAGCGGAAGGTGTACGACAGGCCCACCGGTGGCTCGACCTCGATGTACTCGCCCACCAGGTGGAACAGGTCACCTTCCGGGGGCTGCATCGCGATCCGGTAGGCACCACCCGGACGGAGGTCACTCTCCACACTCGGGATGGTGAACCCGTCCGGGCCCCACCAGCGGGCCAGTTCCCGGGGCTCGGTCAGCTCTCGGAACACGACCGGGCACGATCCGTCCAGGGTGCGCTGCAGATGCAGTCTCAGCCGCCCGTCCGGTGTCATCGCGCATCACCTCCCACCGAAGGTGCCGGACACGACCACCATGGCCAGTCTACGTTTCCCGACCGCGGACCACGATCTCAGCGACGGGTCCCGGCCCCCACCAGGGTCCGCTCGTAGGGGTCGAGGACGACGCCCCGGACCTTGGTGGTGACACCGACGATGATCTGCTGGTGGGCCAGCGGCACGACCGCGTCGGTGCCGAGGACCGCGGCCTCGGCGGCCATGGCCGCGTCCTGCCGCTCGCCCGTGCCGTCGGTCCCGTCGGCCTTCTTCACGGCCCGATCGACCTTCTCGTCGCACAGCAGGGCCAGGTTGTAGCCGCCGTCGCAGGTGTAGTCACTGGCGAGGATGCCGACGGGGTCACCGGTGTCCAGCAGGCTGTTGCGGGCGCCGATGAACGCGTCGAACTTCCCGGCCAGCGCGTCGCTCTCCAGCCGTGAGTACTCGCGCACCTGCAGCTTCACCTCGAATCCGGCCTTTTCGAGCTGCTGTTGCACGACCTGGGCGACCTCGGGGAGTTCGGGCCGGTTGTCGTAGGTGGCGAGGGTGATCCGCGTGCCGTCGGGCCGGGCGGCGTCCGCCCGCCCCGACGGCTTCACCCGCTTGCTCTCGGCCCAGGTGACGGCAGGGCCGTAGATGCCCGCGCCCGGGTCGGCGTAGCCCTCGAAGACGCCCTTGACGATGACGGACGAGTCGATCGCCGTGCGCGCGGCGGCGCGCAGCTTCTGGTTCTTGAAGGGGCCGGTCCTGGTGTTGAGGTGAAGGCTGGTCGTCCGGGTGGTGCCGGCTTCCTTCAGGGTCCCCTTGTCGAGGGTGGCGGCCTGGGCGACGGGGATCGCCTCGGCGATGTCGACGTCGCCGGTGCGCACCGCGTTGGCGCGCGCGGTGCCGTCCTTGACGAAACGTGCGTCGATGCCGGAGGCGTGGGCGCGGCCGGCCCAGTAGTCGTCGAAGCGGTCGAGGGTGGCCGAGCCGCCGCTGTTGACCTTGGTGATCTCGAAGGGCCCGGTGGCGGTGCCGACGGGCGTGGGGGCGCCCTGCCTCGCGTACGCCTTCGGGGAGAGGATCGCCAGGCTCGGGCTGGACAGGCGCATGGGCAGGACGGGGTCGGCCGCGGCGGTGGTGATACGGATGCCGCGGCTGCCGTCGGCCTCGGCGTCGAGGGTGACACCGGCGAGGGCGGCGGGCACGGGCTTCGCCTTCGTGGCGTGGGTGAGCGCGTCGGCCACGGCGGACGGGGTGACGTCCGTGCCGTCCTGGAAGGTCGCCTCGCGCAGGGTGAACCGCCAGGTGCGGTCGTCCTCGCGGCGCCAGGACTCGGCGAGCGCGGGGGTCGCGGCACCGTTGGCGTCCAGGGCGGTCAGTCCCTCGGTGACGCCGAGCCGGCTGAGGAGCGTGGCGTCCGCTCCGTACGGCGAGAAGTTCTCGGCGGGCGGGAAGGCGAGGGCGACGCGCAGCCGGGAGCCCGACGCCCCGCCGTCCGCCGAAGACTCCCCGCCCGGGGTGGCGAAGCAGCCGGTGAGGCACGGGGCGAGGGCAAGGGCGGTGAGGAACCGGAGGCGGTTCTTGATGCTCAGATGACGCACTTGCACAGCATACGCATCAAGCGGCTCACGCCGGTCGACCGGGTGACCGAGGGCAGGGATGCGCCCAAGTCCCCTACGCCCCGAGGCTCAGCGGGCCAGGAGGTCCTGGATCGCCGCAGCGATCTCGTCGGGCGCTTCCTCGGCCATGAAGTGCCCCGCCCGGGTCAGCCGGTGGTCCAGGTCCGGCGCCCAGGCCTTCCACACCCCGGCAGCGTCATACCCCAGGCGTGTGCCCCAGTCCTGCTGGATGACCGTCACGGGCATGGCCAACTGCGATCCGGCGTCCAGATCCGCTTGGTCGTGCACGACGTCGATGCCCGCCGAGGCCCGGTAGTCCGCGACGATCGACGTCACTGCCGCGGCGCTCGCCCGCAGGTACTCGGCGCGCACCTCCTCCGGCACTGCGGTCGGGTCGTTGGCCCAGGCGTCGAGGAACGAGCCGAAGAACACGTCCGCGCTGTTGGTGATCATCGTCTCCGGCAGGCCCGGCGGCTGTGCCATGAGGAAGAGGTGGTAGCCGACCGCCGCCGGGACGCCCTGCAGGACGTTCCACATGTCGAGCGTCGGCACGACGTCGAGGATGCCGAGGTGCGTGATGGTGTCAGGGTGGTCCAAGCCCGCCCGGAAGGCGACCAGGGCACCCCGGTCGTGGCCGACGAGGGCGAAGCGCTCGTGGCCGAGCGACGCCGCCAGGGCCACGACGTCGGCGGCCATGGTGCGCTTGGCGTACACGTCCGGGCCGGTGGCCTCGGGCTTGTCGCTGGCGCCGTAGCCGCGCAGGTCAGGACAGATCACCGTGTGCTCGTCGACGAGCCGCCCGGCGACGTGTCGCCACATCAGGTGGGTCTGCGGGAAACCGTGCAGCAGCACCACCGGGCTGCCGCTGCCGCCGACAGCGGCGGCCAACTCCACGCCGTCCGCGCCGGGCAGGCGGATGTGATCGAAGCCGGGAATGGTGAGCGCCATGGAAGGCCGTCCTCTCGGGCCGGGAACTGACCGGATCAGCCTGCGCGACGGCAATCAGCAGCCGATCAGTACGCATGGGCACGGTCGGCAATCGGCAGCGGATCAGTACGCTCGGACACAGTCGGCAATCAGCAGCGGATCACCACGGTTGGGCGCCGCCGACCCCTGGCACGCAGGATGGGGGCATGCGCATCGACGTGCTCGGGGCCGTGCGGGCCCTGCGTGACGACGGCAGTCCCGTCGACCTGGGCGGGCCCCGCCATCGCGAGGTACTCGCCCGGCTCGTCGCCGCCGAGGGACGGATGGTCACCACCGACACCCTCGTCGACGACCTGTGGTCCGATCCGCCGGTCCGCGCCGTGGGCGCTCTGCGTACCTTCGTCGCCGCACTGCGCCGCGCTCTCGAACCCGACCGGCCGCCGCGCACTCCGCCACGGGTCATCGTCACCGAAGGCCCCGGTTACGCGCTGCTGCTGCCCCGCGAGGACGTGGACGTACATCGGTTCCAGGACACTCTGTCCCGCGCCCGCCGCGACCCTGATGCGGTGACCGACCTCGCAGCGGTACTCGCGGCCTGGCGCGGACCCGCCTACGCCGACGTGACCGACTCCGTGTGGGCGCAGCGCGAGCGGACCCGGCTCGAGGAGCTGCGGCTGGAGGGAGTGGAACTGCGCGCCCGCATCGTCCTCGACTCCGGGGAGGGTCCGGGTCTCGTCGCCGAGCTGGGTGCCCACGTCGCCGAGCATCCGTGGCGCGAGCCGGCCTGGGAGCTGCTTGCCCGCGCGCTCCACCGCGCGGGCCGGCGGGCCGACGCCCTCGCCACCCTCCGCCGCGCCCGCGCGATGCTCGTCGGCCACCTCGGGCTCGATCCCGGCCCCGCCCTGCAGAGCCTGGAGACGGAGATCCTCAACGGTTCCCCGTCCCTCGAAGGCGCACGGACCGCGTGGCCCGGCCCGGGTGTCCGGCTCGGCCCGCGCACCACCGTGGACCTGGCCCGCACCCTCGCACTGGCGGGTGGCGACGCCCTCGTCCACTCGCGGCGCGACCGCCTCGCGGCCGTCCAGGCCGCACAACGCACGGGAGACCTCCTTCTGACCGCCCGGGTCATCGGTGCTTATGACGTGCCCGCGATCTGGAGCCGGGCCGACGACCCGGAGCAGTCACGGGCCGTCGTCGCGGCCGCCGAGCGCACGCTCGCGGCGCTCGGCCCCGACAGCCCCGCCGACCTGACCGCCCGCCTCCTGGCCACGGTCGCCGTCGAGAGCCGCAGCGCCGATCTGTCCGGGACCGATCTGGAGCACGCGCACCAGGCGGCACGGAGGAGCGAGGCCCTGGCACGGGAGCTGGCCGACCCCGCTCTCCTGGCCTTCGCCCTCAACGGGGTGTTCCTGCAGTCCTTCTCCCGACCCGGGCTCGCCGCGGTACGGGACAGCGTCGGGGCCGAGATTCTCGACCTGGCCACCCGGCACGACCTGCCGAACTTCGCCGTGCTCGGCCGACTCGTCCGTCTGCAGTCCGCCTCAGCGCTCGGCGACCTCGACGCCGCGGCCTCGCACGCCCACGCGGCCGAACGGCTCGCCGCGACCACCGAGGCGCCCCTCGTCCCCGTGCTCACCGCCTGGTTCCGGGCCCGGGCCACTGCCGACCGCAGCACCGAACCCGGCGGACCGGCCGCCGCCACGGCAGCGGCGCACTACCGCGCTGCCGAGGACGCCCTGCGGACGGCCGGCATGCCAGGGTTGCACCGTGGGCTGTTCCCGCTGGCCCTGCTGGGGCTGCGCCTGCTGCACGACCGGCCCGCGCCCACCGACCCGCGCCTCGACTGGGGTCCCTACCTGCCGTGGGCGCGACCGCTCGTGCTCCTCGCCCAGGACCGGGGCGAGGAGGCCCGTACCGCCCTGAACGCGGTGCCGGAGCCGGCGCATGACCACATGCAGGAAGCCATGTGGTGCCTGACCGTCCACGCCGCGGTACGCCTCGGCGAGCGGGGAATCGCCGCCCGCGCCGCGACCGCCCTGCGCTGCGCCCGCGCGGAACACGCCGGCGCCGCCAGCGGAATGCTGACCCTGGGCCCGGTGGCGCGGTACCTGGCGGAGGCGGAGGAACTCGTCGGAGCGACGAGCATCTGACGTGGCATCAGAAGTGTTGCGTGGCATATGAGTTCGCTCCACGGCAGGCCACGCGGTAGATGGTGCTCCCCTGCGGAGCGCACCGAGTGACGGGCCGTAGGGTCGACCCATGACCGACACGGAGATCGTTGACGAGACCCCCGCGGCGAGGGCTGCCCGCTTCCGTGCGGAGGCAGCCGCGCGGGGAATTCCGGCCGCCGAGATGGAGGCGTACATACGCACCGCCCGCCCGGCGATCTATCTCGCGGAGGACGGCCCCGGCCCGGTGGTGGCGCTGACCGGCGGGAACCCGCCGCCGGCGGTGGGGACCCCGGCGCGAGCGGCTTCGTTCGTCGCGGCCGTCGACTGCGCGGCCCTGCCGCCCGGGGCGACGGATCTGCCGCTGCCGTCCGAGGGTCTGCTGCTGTTCTTCGCCGACCCCGATCCGGGCAGCGGGGCGGTGATCGCCGACGCCGTGCGCTACATACCGGCCGGGACCCCGTTGACGGAGCAACCGCTCGACCCGAAGGAGAGGCCGGGCGCCTACCGCCGGGCGCGCCTGGACTTCTGCTTCCACCAGTGGTCGTGGCCGTGGCGCGACGAGGACGACGACGAGGAGTCGCAGCAGGCCGCCGAGCTGGAGTCCGCCTGGTCCCACGTGGTCGGCCGGCGCCCTCGCTGGCGCTTCCAGCTCGGCGGTGAGCCGGTCCTGTTCAACTGGGATCCGGTCGAAGTGGCCCGGGACGAAGTGCCGCTGCCCGCCGGGGACGGCGACGAGTGGACGCTGCTCGCCACCTGGCGCGGTGATGACGATTGCGAGGAGCTGGAGTCGGGCCTCTTCCACTGGGTGATCCGCCGCGCCGACCTGGCCGCCCTGCGCTTCGACCGGCTGTACGTGTACGTCGACGCCTTCTGACCCACGTCAACAAGCCCGGCAACGCCCCGGAAACGGGGAACGATTTGACAGCACCGACGACCACTCCCTAAAACTCAATCACATGACATCCATTTTCAAAAAGGTGGGACGGTCGTGAGGGTCGCGTTCGTCGGCAAGGGCGGCAGCGGCAAGACCACGCTGTCGGCGCTCTTCTCCCGCCACCTGGCGCGCTCCGGCGCCCCGGTCCTCGCCCTCGACGGCGACATCAACCAGCACCTGGCCGAGGCGCTCGGCGGCGAGGAGGAGTCCGCCCCTCCCCTGGGCCGGCACCTGGGCGAGATCAAGGACTTCCTGCGCGGCACGAACCCACGCATCACCTCCCGCGAGGCGATGATCAAAACGACGCCCCCGGGACGGGGCTCTCGTCTCCTGCGCCCACTCGGCGACGACGAACTGCACGCCCGGCACGTCGGCCGGGCGGGCGGCGTGCCGCTGATGGTCACGGGTGAGTTCGACGAGTCCGACCTGGGCGTGGCCTGCTACCACTCCAAGCTGGGCGCGGTCGAGCTGTACCTCGGCCACCTGGCCGACGGCCCGGGGGACTACGTCGTGGTCGACATGACGGCGGGCGCTGACGCCTTCGCCTCGGGCCTGTTCACCCGCTTCGACCCCACCTTCCTGGTGGCGGAACCCACCCGCAAGGGCGTCTCCGTCTACCGCCAGTACCGCGAGCACGCGGAACAGTTCGGCATCCGCATCGCGGTCATCGGCAACAAGGTGACCGGCGAGGACGACCTCCTCTTCCTCAAGGAACAGGTAGGGGACGACCTACTGACCCACCTGGTCCACTCCCCCTGGATCCGCGCGGCCGAACAGGGCCGCGTCGAGGCCGGCCCGGACGCGCTCGACTCCCTCGAACCCCACAACCGCCACGCCCTCACGATCCTCCGCGAGGCCGTCGACTCCCACCCCCGCGACTGGGACCGGCTCCACCGCCACGCCGTGGAATTCCACCTGCGCAACGCCCGAGCGTGGGCGGACGCCCGCACGGGCGAGGACCTGGCGGCGCAGATCGACCCGGACTACATCCCGGGCACCGGGCCCACCCCCTGACCAGACAGGACGACACTCCCCCATGTCTCTCGACGTCTCCCCGAAACTCCTCGCCGAAGCCGAGCAGGGCGACATCCGTGAGGAGGACTTCGTGGACACGGTCCGCACGTCCCTCCCCTACGCCTACGACCTGATCGCCTCCCTCGCCACCGAACTCCACGACGGCCACTCCGAGTTCACCGACAACCAGACCCCTCCCCCGTCGGAACAGGAGCGCGGCCAACTCCTGCGCGCCCTCGCCAGCGACGCGATCCGCACCAGCCTGGAACGCCACTTCGGCATCACCCTGGCCTTCCAGAACTGCCACCGCGTGGCGGCGTTCCGCCCGGGGACCCGGGACGGGGAGACGTACGCGCGCTTCACGTCCGTGCGGTCGCAGGTCCTGAACCAGTCGCCGGAGTTCAGGGACTGCTGACACCGCCGCCGTCCAGAAAAGCCACCACGGCCGCTACGAACCGCCCCCGATCCTCCAGCCACGGAAAGTGCCCCGCCCCGCTCTGCACGACCAACTCGGCGCTCGGGAACAGCCCCGCGTACTCCTTCATCACGCGCGCGGGTGCCGCCACGTCGTACTCCCCCGCCAGCACAAGGACGGGCGAGGGAAACCTGGCGAGGTCGGTCCCGGTGGCGTCGGGGTCGAATGCACCGTCGGAGGCGTACAGGGCGGCGGCCTCGTCGTTGCGCTGTCGCTGCTCCGCCGCGCGGAAGGCCCGGGCCTCGTCGTCCCACCGGCCGTACCAGAACGGGGCGACGGCGTCCCAGTCGCCGTCCGTCGCGCGGCCGGCCGTGATGGCCTCCAGGGACGCGTACGCCGGGGCGAACCACGGTTCGTCCCGGCGCAGGCGTGCCGTCTCCAGGCGGTCCTCGGCGGTGATGCCGAGGCCGACGGCGAAGACGCTGGGCGTGATCAGGGCGAGCCGGCCCACGCGGTCCGGATGGCGGGCCGTGTACAGCGCGGCGAGATTCGCACCGGCGGAGTGCGCGAGCAGATCCAGCCGCTCCAGCCCCAGTTCCTCCCGCAGCGCCTCGACATCGGCGACCTGCCGGTCGCACCGGTACGACGCCGTGTCCCGAGGCACAGCCGACCGGCCCGTGCCCCTGAGGTCCAGCCGGATCAGGGTGCGGTGGGCGGTCAGACCGCCCAGATCCCCCAGGTAGACCGAGTCCTGCATCGGGCCACCGGGGAGACAGACCAGGGGCGGTCCGTCCCCCGTCACGTGGTAGGCGAGGGTGGTGCCGTCGGGGGCGGTGAAGGTGGGCATGGGCGTGAGGTTGGCAGTAGGGGGAGGCTGGAGCAACCGGTTATCCGCCGAGGCGTCATCCGCCCACCGTGCCGGCGTACCCGGGAGGGGCATGCCCCTCCCCGGTCCAGGGGAGGGCCTTCCTCGGTGCTACCGCACCGGCGTCGCGACCGGTGCCGGCGCGTAGCCGGTGGGCCGGGCCGTGAAGGTGCCGCGGCCCTGGGTGCGGCTGCGCAACCGGGTCGCGTAGCCGAAGAGTTCGGCCAGCGGCACGGTGGCCGTGACGACCGCCGCGCCCGCCCGGGTGACCGAGCCGGTCACCCGGCCGCGCCGGGCGGCGAGGTCGCCGAGCACGCCGCCCACCGCATCCTCGGGCACGGTGACGGTGACCTCGACGACCGGCTCCAGCAGGACCATCGCGCAGGCGCGCAGGGCCTCGCGGAGGCCGAGCCGGCCTGCCGTGCGGAACGCCGTGTCCGAGGAGTCCTTCACATGGGTCGCCCCGTCGGTGAGCGTGACGCGCAGCCCGGTCACCGGGTGCCCGCCGAGCGGCCCCTCGGCGAGGGCGTCCCGGCAGCCGGCCTCGACCGCCCGGACGTACTCCTGCGGCACGCGCCCGCCGACGACGGCCGAGCGGAACGCGAACCCGCCCTCCTCGTACGGCTCCACGTCGAGGACGACATGGGCGAACTGCCCGCCCCGCCGTCCTGCTTGACGTGCCGGAACACCAGACCGGACACGCCGCGGGCGACGGTCTCGCGGTAACTGACCCGGGACGCCCGACGTTGACCTCCAGTCCCAGCTCGCGCCGGAGCTTCTCCACCGCCACCTCCAGGTGCAGTTCACCCACTGCCCGACAGCACGGTCTGCCCGGTCTCCGGGTCGGTCCGCACGACCAGTGAGGGATCCTCCTCGGTCAGCCGGGCCAGCCCGGACGCCAGCCGGTCGGTGTCGCCGGCCCTGCGGGACTCGACCGCGACCGACACCACCGGCTCGGGCACGCCCGGCGGTTCCAGCACGAGCGGGGCGTCCGGCGCGCACAGGGTCGAGCCGGCGCGGGCCGACTTGAGCCCGACGACGGCGACGATGTCCCCGGCGACCGCCCGGTCCAGCGGGGCGTGCCGGTCGGCCTGGACGCGCAGGATGCGGCCGACGCGCTCGGTGCGCCGCGCGCTCGCGTCCCACAGGGTGTCTCCCTTCTCGATCGTCCCGGAGTAGATCCGCAGGTAGGTCAGCCGTCCGGTCGGCGTGGCGTGCACCTTGAACGCGAGGGCGGCCGGCGGAGCCGCCGGATCGGCCGCCCGCTCCTGCTCCTCGCCCTCGTGGGTGCCGCGGACCGGCGGCACGTCCAGGGGCGACGGCAGATAGGCCACCACGGCGTCGAGCAGCGGCTCCACACCCCGGTTGCGGTACGCGGACCCGCACAGCACGACCACGGCGTCGCCGTCCCGGGTGAGGTCCCGCAGCGCCGAGGAGAGGGTCCGCTCACCGAGCGTGCCCGTCTCGCAGAACTCCTCCAGGGCGCCCGGATGGAGTTCCGCCACGGCCTCCTCCAGCGCCCGGCGGCGTGCGAGGGCCTCGTCCCGGAGGCCGTCCGGCACCGGCGCTTCCTCGACCGCGTCGCCGTCGGCCCACAACAGGGCGCGCAGGCGTACGAGGTCGACGACGCCGGTGAAGGTGTCCTCCGAGCCGATGGGCGACTGCACGACCAGCGGGGCCGGGTGCAGCCGCTCCCGGATCGACGCGACGGCCGCGTCCAGGTCGGCGCCGGCGCGGTCCATCTTGTTGACGAACGCGATCCTGGGTACGCCGTGCCGGTCGGCCTGCCGCCACACCGACTCGCTCTGCGGTTCCACCCCGGCCACCGCGTCGAACACGGCCACCGCGCCGTCGAGCACGCGCAGCGCACGCTCCACCTCGTCGGCGAAGTCGACGTGCCCCGGGGTGTCGATCAGGTTGATCCGGTGACCGTCCCAGGCGCAGCTCACCGCCGCGGCGAAGATGGTGATGCCGCGGTCGCGTTCCTGCGGATCGAAGTCGGTGACGGTCGTGCCGTCGTGGACCTCGCCGCGCTTGTGCGTGGTTCCGGTGGCGAACAGGATCCGTTCGGTGACGGTGGTCTTGCCGGCGTCGACGTGGGCGAGGATGCCGAGGTTGCGGACGGCGGCGAGCGGGTTGTGGTCGGTGCGCACGGCCCAGGGCCTTTCGAGGCGATCGGGAAAAGGGGCAGCGCGATTCCGGGCGAGGCGGACCTGCGGGCGTGCCTCAGCTCGCTGACGTCATGTCAGCGAGGTGAGGCGCTGTTCAGGCGTTCGCCCCGGCCATCCGGCGCCGGCCGCGCAGCGGGCACCGGAGCGACGAGGACACGAGGATCACCTCGTAGCGCGGCAGGGAGACGGTGGCAGCGGTGCGGTCACGCATGGCCGTCTCCCTTCGTTCGTCACGACGGTGCACCGCCCGGGTCGTGGGCGGCGCGGGTACATGCGTGAGTGTAGGGAGGGCGCGGGGAAGGGGGCGAGGGATTATTCCGTCGTGACGGAGGTGCGGGAGGGCCGGACTGCGCCCTCGCCGGAACTCAGGCTCGTCGTGTCCCGGCCGCCGGAGATTCGGCGGTGGTTGCCGAGTGAACCTGCCGAGCCTCGCTTCGCCCCTGTGGTGTCCTCACGCCTCGGATTCCTCGTCCGGTTCGCGCTCTACTCGCCGGACCGGTGACTGCGGACCCTGGCCCTATGGGGGCTTCTGATGACGGGCCGCACCGATTACGGGTCGGCCGGTATGCGTGTCCGCTCTGCCGGTTGCCGCAGGACCGAGTGGCGACGCTGGAGCAGGACTGGGTCCTGCTGGAGCCGGGGGTGACGATACTGGCGCATCTCGTCCCCGCGGAGCACCGCTGGATCGAGCTGTCGGACGGCCGGGTCACGGTGTACGGCGTGTGCCCGCCGGACGGATCGCAGCGGTGCCGGATCGAGCATCGGCTGGCGTGTGCGAAGCAGCCGTTGCCGGATCTTTGGCCCTGGCTGACGGCGCTGCGGAACGAGAACGCCCGGGCGGCGGAGCGGCGATCCGGCCCGGAACCGCCCCGGCCGCCGGAGGTATGGCCGGACGCCGGGTAGGTGCCGGACCGCTTACTCCGGCGGTGTCGGGGTGTCGTGGGTGCGGTACATCGCCTGGACGTCCAGTTCGAGTTGCACCGTGGGGCCGACCACCGCGATGCCCCGGGCCAGCATGGAGCGCCAGTTGAGGGTGTAGTCCTCGCGGTGCAGTTCCGCCGTGGCCAGGGCCGCGCAGCGCAGTTCCTGGCCGTAGCCGCCGTTCACGGTGCCGAGGTACGTGGTGTCCAGGGCCACCGAGCGGCTCACGCCGTGCATCGTGAGGGAGCCCAGCAGCGACCACTTGCTGCCGCCCCGGTAGGCGAAGCGCGTGCTCGTGAAGTCGATGTACGGGAAGCGTTCGACGTCCAGGAAGTCGGCGGACCGCAGGTGGTTGTCGCGGGTGGTGTTGCCGGTGGTGATGCTGGAGGCGTCGATGCGGACGCGTACGCGGGAGTCGGCCATGTCCTGGGCGATCTGGATGCCGCCGTCGAAGCGTTCGAAACGGCCGTGCACATGGGCCATGCCGACGTGCTTGGCGATGAACCGGATCGCGGTGTGCGGCGGGTCGAAGAGCCAGGTGCCGGGCGTCGGCAGCTGGAGCGCCTCGGCCGGTTGCAGCCAGACGCGCTCGGTGGGCGCCGAGGTGCCCGCGGCCGTCTCGATCGTCTCACGGTGCGGCCGCAGGCCCTCGGCCGAGATGAGCACGCTGTACCGGCCGGGCGGCAGCGCGGCGAGGAAGTAGCCGTAGGGGTCGGTCGTGCCGCGGGCGGCCACCCGGTGGGTGTCCAGGGCGGTGACGGTGACGTCGGCGGCGGCCAGGGGCGAGCCCATCGGGTCGACCACCTCGCGGGCGACGGCACCCGCACCGGGCGGCAGGGGGAGGGCGAGGCCCGCCGCCGTGGCCGAGGCGCTCCTGTGCCGCCGGCGCCTGAGCAGTGCGAGGGCCATGTCGTTCACCTTTCTTCAGCGGCCGGCGGCGGTTCGGCGCACGCCGCCGGGCGCACCTTGCTGCGATCACACCCCCTTGTCGATCTTGAAGGGCCGCACTGCGCGGCGGGTGTCTCAATACGAGACAGTCAGGACCGCTCCCTGAAGGCGTCCGCGTGCTCGGCGGCCCACTGGGCGAAGGTGCGCGCCGGGCGGCCGGTGACCTTCTCGACGGTGCCGGCGACCGTGCGGCCCACCTCCGGGGTGTTCCCGTACGCCTCCAGCAGGAAGCCGATGACGTCCTCCGGCAGGCCCGCCGCCCGCCATCCCTCGACGGCCTGCTCCTCGGTCAGCTCGACCAGGGCGATCTCCCGTCCTGCCGCCTCGGCGATCGTCTTCACCTTGTCGCCGACGGTGAGCACTTCGGGGCCGGTGATCACGTACGCCTGGCCCCCGTGGCCCTCCTCGGTCAGCGCGACCGCGGCGACGGCACCGATGTCGCCCTCGTGGACCATGGCGCTCAGCCGGGCCACGAACGGCTCCCGCACCTCGCCCGAGGCCGCGATCCCGTCCACCCACTCCAGGGCGTTGGCCATGAACTCGACCGGCATGAGCACGGTCCAGTCGACACCGTCGCCGGCGCGTACCGCGTCCTCCAGCGGGGTCGGGCCGCCGCCGTGCAGCACGGTGACCCGGCGGACACCGGCCGCGCGGACGAGTTCCAGGATCCGCGGGCCGGTCTCCAGCGGGCTGAAGGCGGCACCGCCGAAGGTGATCAGGTGCAGCCCGGTGACCCCCTCCAGGGCGGGGGCCAGGCCGTCCGGTGCGGTCAGGTCGCCCTCGACGACCTCGACACCGGCCGGAAAGGCGGCCTTCGCCGCGTCGCGCGTCAGAGCACGCACCTCGTGGCCCCGGGCGAGCAGCTCGGCGACGACCTGGCGGCCGACGGTTCCGGTGGCGCCGGTGACAAGAATCTTCTGCGTCTGAGTCATGCCCCGACCCTAGGAACACTTGCGGTCACCTTCTGTCCGCGAGTCCCGGGCCGGGTCGGTGTCGGGCCTCCGTCGGTCGACGGGGTGTCACCGTTCCGGCGGGCGCAGCGCTGTCAGGTCGTCCGGAAGCAGCTCGGGGTGGTACGCCGCCAGGGCCGCGCCGCCGAGCCACCAGCCGCGGTGGACCAGGGCCCGGCACAGGCCGGGGTCGAGTCGGTCGAAGACGGTCGGGACGAGGGCGAGGTGCCGGCCGTCGAAGGCCGGGTCTTCGGGGAAGGCCGCGCGCCAGCGGCGCAGGGCGTCCGGGCCGTTCGCCGGGAAGTCGGTGGAGAGCTGGACGAGGACCCCGCGGCGGGCACCACGCGGCACTTCACCGTCCGGGCCCGCGGCCCTCGCGCGCTCGAAGCGTTCGACGACGGCACGGGTCCGCAGCGTGGTGCTCTGCCGGTACAGCAGTGAGTTCGCCCGGGCCAGGTCCCGGACCACGGGGACGCGCCCGTACACGCCGGGGCGCAGCAGTCCCCCGGCGTTGAGGACGCACAGGAAGGTGTGCCGGTAGCGGTCCGAGTCGATGGCCTCCAGGCCGGTGTTGTCGTACGTGCCGCCGTCGAGCAGCGCCGGGGGATGGTTGGCGCACGGGAAGGGGTCCGGGTCGAGGACGACGGGCGGGAACGCGCCGGGCACCGCCGCGGAGGCCGAGACGGCCCGGCTCAGCCGCAGCCGCGTGCCGGCCGTGGGTGCCAGGCCGATGGTGTAGTCGCCGTACACGTCGCGTTCGAAGGTGAAGCGGGCCCCGGTGGTCAGGTTGGCCGCGTTGACGATCCAGCGCACCTCCGGGTCCAGCCGCTCCAGTTCGGTCTCCCGCAGGAACCACTCGTCCAGGCGCCGGGCCAGGAGGTCCGTCCGGGTCGAGGGGCCGAGGGTCCGCCACAGGCCGCCGACGAGGGCACGCTTGAGGGAGCGGGAGGAGACGCGGTCGACGACCGGCGCGACGACCAGCTCGTCGACGGCGCGCGCGGTGAAGTTCTCCCGCCGCAGCGCGGGCCAGGCGGTGGCCAGGCAGCCGTTGGCGACCGAACCGCCGGACACGGACGAGGAGTACCGCAGCCGGGAAAGCAGCCCGGTGTCGGCCAGCAGCCGCACGAAGCCCAGGGCAGCGAGGGTGGCGCGGAACCCGCCGCCGGACAGGGCGAGCGCGACCGGGTGGGCGGTGGCGGGTGGTTCGGCGGGGCGGAGGGCGTCACCGCAGGGACGCGCCGCGAGGCCGGTGCCGGCGGCGGGCGAGTCCACGGCCCACCGCGGGCCGGCGTCCGGCGCTGCGCCGGCCTGGGGCGCGGACGGGGCGGAACGGGCGGGGGCCTGCCGGGAGGTGGTCATGGCCGGTCTCCGATCGTGATGAGGAGCGCTTGCTCGGCGGGCGC
>KE354254.1 GCA_000415505.1 Streptomyces afghaniensis 772 | reverse complement strand
GACGCCCGTGCTGCTGCTCGACGAGCCGACGGCCGCGCTGGACGAGCCACCGAGGCCGACGGTGGTGGCCGCTGTGCGGCGGCTCGCGGCCGGGCGAACGGTGCTGCTCGTGGTGCACCGGCCGGCGTTGCTGGGTGTGGCGGACCGGGTGGTGCGGCTGGCGGAGCCCGAGACTGCCCCGGTGCCCGCCGCGTCCACCGCTGTGCCTGTTGCATCCGCCGTGGTCCGGAACCCCGGAACGGTCTCCGTCGAGGCCGAGCCGCCCGCCGCGGCCTCTCCGGTGGAGTCCGGCGGCCGGCCCGCTTCGGGCGGCGGCGTCCTCGCGCGCGTCCGCGCCATGTCCGGTGCCCGGCGCGGACGGCTGGGACTCGCCCTGCTGCTCGGTAGCCTCGCGCTCGGGAGTGCCGTAGGGCTCATGGCCACCTCCGGGTGGCTGATCTCGCGGGCGTCGCAGCAGCCGCCCGTGCTGTACCTGATGGTGGCCGTGACGGCGACGCGGGCCTTCGGGATCGGGCGGGCCGTGTTCCGGTACGCCGAGCGGCTGGTCTCGCACGACGCCGTGCTGCGGATGCTGGCGGACACCAGGGTCGCGGTGTTCCGCAGGCTGGAGCGGCTGGCGCCCGCCGGGTTGCGCCGGACCCGCCGGGGGGATCTGCTGTCCCGGCTGGTCGCGGATGTGGACGCGTTGCAGGACTACTGGCTGCGGTGGCTGCTGCCGGCCGGGGCGGCCGTCGTCGTGTCGGCCGCGTCCGTCGGTTTCACGGCGTGGCTGCTGCCCGAGGCCGGGGCCGTGCTCGCGGCCGGGCTGCTGGCGGCGGGGGCGGGCGTGCCCCTCGTCACGGGTGCCGTGGCCCGACGGGCCGAGCACAGGCTGGCGCCCGCCCGCGGAGTGCTCGCGACGCGGGTGGCCGATCTGCTGACCGGAACCGCGGAGCTGACCGTCGCCGGTGCCCTGCCCGCCCGGACCGCCCAGACTCGCGAGGCAGACGGCGTACTCACCAGGATCGCGTCGCGCGCCGCCACCGCCACGGCACTCGGCGACGGGCTCACCGCGCTGATCTCCGGCCTGACCGTCACGGCCGCCGCCGTGGTCGGCGCACAGGCGGTCGCGGCAGGGCGGCTGGACGGCGTGACCATGGCCGTCGTCGTCCTCACCCCGCTGGCCGCCTTCGAGGCCGTGCTCGGGCTGCCGCTCGCCGTGCAGTACCGGCAGCGGGTGCGCCGGAGCGCCGAGCGGGTGTACGAGGTGCTGGACGCCCCGGAGCCCGTGGGGGAGCCCGAGCAGCCCCGGCAGGCGCCCGCGTCGCCGTTCCCGGTCGCCGTGAGGGGACTGGCGGCGCGGCATGCGGGGCAGGACCGGGACGCGCTCGCCGGGCTGGACCTGACCCTCGAAGAGGGCCGCCGGGTCGCCGTGGTGGGACCCTCCGGCTCCGGCAAGACGACCCTGGCGCAGGTGCTGCTGCGCTTCCTCGACGCGGACGCGGGTTCGTACACGCTGGCGGGCGTGGACGCGTACGCGCTACGCGGGGACGACGTGCGCAGGCTCGTGGGGCTGTGCGCGCAGGACGCGCACCTCTTCGACAGCTCGCTGCGCGAGAACCTGCTGCTCGCCAAGAAGGATGCCACCGAGGACGACCTGCGTACCGCGCTCGGGCGGGCCCGGCTGCTGGACTGGGCCGACGGCCTGCCCGACGGGTTCGACACGCTCGTCGGCGAACACGGGGCGCGACTGTCGGGAGGCCAGCGGCAGCGGCTGGCGCTGGCCCGGGCACTCCTCGCCGACTTCCCCGTCCTGGTGCTCGACGAGCCCGCCGAACACCTGGACCTGCCCACCGCCGACGCGCTCACCGCCGACCTGCTGGCGGCCACCGAGGGCCGTACGACCCTGCTCATCACGCACCGGCTGGCCGGTCTGGAGGCGGTGGACGAGGTCATCGTGCTGGACCAGGGACGTGTCGTGCAGCGCGGGGCGTACGAGGAGCTGGTGGCCGTGGACGGACCGCTGCGGGAGATGGCGGAGCGGGAGGCGGCGTCGGAGTCGCTGGTGACTGCGCCCTAGGGGTGCCCGGCCGGCGCCGCGCCTTGGCGAGGCCCGGGCGGCGCCGCACTGAGCCGTTCGGGGCAGCCGGTCCCCGGCCGTACGAGGCGAACAGGGCCAGGGCGGCCCGGCTGGGTGACGATCACTGACATGCGCTCATATCGCCGCCATCGGCTGCTCGTCCTGGTACTGCTGTGCGCGCTGGCGGTGCTCGCGGCCGGGCCGACGGCGGCGCACAAGGAACCCGGGAGCGGCACCGGCGGGGACTCGGGGCTCAGTGCCGAGGTGGCGCGGTTGTACGAAGAGGCCGCGGTGGCGACGCAGCAGTACGAGGCCGGTCGTCGAGAGGCCGACGAGCAACGGTCCAGAGCTCAGCGGGCCGAGGAACTCCTGGACGGTCAGCGGCGGCACATCGCGGCCCTGCACGAGGACCTGGGCAGGATCGCCCGTGCCCAGTACCGCTCCAGCGGTGGCCTGCCGGTGGCCGCCCAGCTGCTCCTCGCCGACGGCCCCGACGATCTGATGCGAGGCCAGCACGCCTTCTCGCAGACGAATCTCGCCGTGAACAACGCGATCTCCAAGAGCCGGCGGGCCGAGGCACGGCTCGCCGCGGACGAGGCCAGGGCCGCGGCCCACTGGCAGGCGCTGGAGAAGCGGAACACGCAACTCGCCGGTCTCAAGACGGACATCGAGCAGAAGCTGGAAACGGCACGCTCGCGGCTCCAGGGTCAGGCGGACGCCGCGGTCGCCGCCGGGGCGTGCCGTGGGGCCGTGCGGCTCGACCAGCCGGAGACCGGTTTCACGAGCGCGTGGGTCGCGCCCGTGGAGACGTACGAGCTGTCCGCGTCCTACGGCAGCGGCGGTGCGCGGTGGTCGAGCCGGCACACCGGGCAGGACTTCGCGGTGCCGATCGGCACGCCGGTGCGGGCCGTGGGTGCGGGGCGGGTGGTGAAGGTGTCCTGCGGAGGTGCCTTCGGCATCGAGATCGTGCTCAGTCACGCGGGCGGCTACTACACGCAGTACGCCCATCTCGCGTCCGTCGCGGTCGACCAGGGGGAGCACGTCGAACCCGGCCAGTGGATCGGCCAGTCGGGCACCACGGGCAACTCCACCGGACCGCACCTGCACTTCGAGGCCAGGGTCACGCCGGAGATGGGCTCGTCCGTGAATCCGGTGTCATGGCTGGCGGCTCGCGGGGTGTCGCTCTGACTCCGGCCAGGGCTACGGCAGCACCGCGGTCATTGCCTACAGCCGCGACAGCTACCGCAGTTCCGTGAGCAGCCGCTCGATCACGACCGCCACGCCGTCCTCGTTGTTCGCGACCGTCCGTCCCGAGGCCGCGGCGATCACGTCCGGGTGGGCGTTGCCCATCGCGTAGGAGCGGCCCGCCCAGGTCAGCATCTCGACGTCGTTCGGCATGTCGCCGAAGGCGACGACCTGCTCGTGCGAGATGCCGCGCTCGGCGCAGCACAGGGCGAGCGTGCTGGCCTTGGACACCCCGGGGCCGCTGATCTCGAGCAGTGCACTCGGGCTGGAGCGGGTCACGTTGGCGCGGTCGCCGATGGCGAGCCGGGCCAGGGTCAGGAAGGCGTCGGGGTCCATCTCGGGGTGGTAGGCCAGGATCTTCAGGACCGGCTCCGCGGCAGCGCGGTGGTGCGGGGACAGCAGTTCCTCCGCCGGGGCGAGGCTGTCCGGGGTCTCCATGTGCAGCTTCGGATAGGCCGGTTCCTGGTAGAAGCCGTACGTCTGCTCCACCGCGTACACCGTGCCCGGAGCCGCGTCACGCAACAGCCGTACGGCATCCAGGGCGTTCGCCCGCTCCAGTTCCCGTACCTTCACGAACCGGTGGGAGCCGGGGCCGCCGTGCAGGTCGACCACGGCGGCGCCGTTGCCGCAGATCGCCAGGCCGTGGCCGTGCACGTGGTCGCTGACGACGTCCATCCAGCGGGCCGGGCGGCCGGTGACGAAGAAGACCTCGATGCCCGCGTCCTCGGCGGCGGCCAGGGCGGCCACCGTTCGGGGGGACACCGACTTGTCGTCGCGCAGCAGCGTGCCGTCCAGGTCGGTGGCGATCAGCCGCGGCGGGACGGTCTCGGCCGCGGTCTCGGGCTGTCGGGTCGCTGAGGTCACCCGGCCATTATCCCGCATATGCCTGCACGTGCGTGCGGGACTCCGCACAGGTGAGTGGATACCGCCCTCACCAGGAACTTCCCGAGGGGCCTCCCGTAAGACCCTCAGCGCAACTGCGCCGGCGCCTCCATGGCGATCTGCTCGAAGGCCTTCTCGTCCGCCGCGAAGGGCGAGTCGGGGATGGGCCAGTGGAGCACGATGTCCGTGAAGCCCAGTTCCCTGTGCCGGCCGGCGAAGTCGACGAAGGCGTCCAGGGACTGGAGCGGGCCGCCGCGGTCCGGGGTGAATCCGGTGAGCAGGATCTTGTCGAGGCCGGTCACGTCCCGGCCGATCTCGGCGCAGATGTCGGAGAGTTTCTCGGCCTGCCCGCGTATGGCCTGAACCGACTGTTCAGGAGTGCCGTTCTCGTACAGCTTGGGGTCGCCGGTGGTCACCCACGCCTGCCCGTACCGTGCGGCGAGCCGCATCCCGCGCGGCCCCGTCGCGGCCACCGCGAACGGAAGCCTGGGGCGCTGCACACAGCCGGGGATGTTCCGTGCCTCGTGTGCCGAGTAGAAGTCGCCCTTGTACGACACCGCGTCCTCGCTGAGCAGCCGGTCGAGCAGCGGGACGAACTCGGCGAAGCGGTCGGCGCGCTCCCGCGGGGTCCACGGCTCCTGGCCGAGCGCGGTGGCGTCGAAGCCCGAGCCGCCCGCGCCGATGCCCAGCGTGACCCGCCCGCCGGAGATGTCGTCGAGGGAGATCAGTTCCTTGGCGAGCGTCACCGGGTGCCGGAAGTTCGGCGAGGTCACCAGAGTGCCCAGCCGCAGCCGGTCGGTCACGGTCGCGGCGGCCGTGAGGGTCGGTACGGCGCCGAACCAGGGGCCGTCCCGGAAGCTGCGCCACGAGAGGTGGTCGTAGGTGTACGCGGTGTGGAAGCCGAGCTGCTCGGCACGCGTCCAGGCCGCACGGCCGCCTTCCTGCCAGCGGCGGTGGGGGAGGATCACGGTGCTCAGACGCAGACTCATGGCATCGAGCCTAAGGGAGTGCTGCGGGTGACCTGTGTTTCACGTGAAACAGTCACCGAGAGCGGTTCGTCCTGCACAGCGCGTCAGTGAGGCCCGGGAGAGACCTGAATCACGCGATTGAGTTCACCTTGGAGGTTTGATCCACAGCCAAGTGGTGTTATCCACAGGGGAATTGGCCAGTCTGTGGACAACTGGCCCTCCCAGCAAGCCTCTTGGGGTCACATCGGCGGCTTCACCCGCGCGATCCCCCGCAGCGCCCCCGGCGCGAACCGCGACAGCCAGCGCGCGCCCCGTGCCTCCGGCGTGACGGGGACCACCGCCTCGTTGCGCACCACGGCCCGTAGGATCGCGGCGGCGACCTTCTCCGGCGGGTAGTTCCGCAGCCCGTACAGGCGAGCGGCGCGCTGCTGGAGCCGCTTCTCCTCGCCCGCGTCGACCCCGGCGAAGTGCGCCGTGGACGTGATGGCGGTGTTGACGAAGCCGGGGCAGACCGCTGTCACGCCGATCCCCTGCCCGGCGAGCTCAGCGCGCAGGCACTCGCTGAGCATGAGGACGGCCGCCTTGGAGGTGCTGTACGCGGGAAGCGCCCGGGACGGCTGGTACGCCGCCGCCGAGGCCACGTTGACGATGTGGCCGCCCTGGCCGCGCTCGGCCATCCGCCGGCCGAAGAGCCGGCAGCCGTGGATGACACCCCAGAGGTTGACGTCGAGGACCTTCTTCCAGTCCTCCGGCGTGGTGTCGAAGAAGGAACCGGACAGTCCGATCCCGGCGTTGTTCACGAGGACGTCCACCATGCCGTACTCGGCGGTGACCTTCTCGGCGAGCTTCTCCATGGCCTGCTCGTCGGAGACGTCGACCATCTCCGCCCAGGCCGCTGGAGCGCCCGCGAGGCGGGACGACTCGGCAGCGCGGGCCGCCGCCTCCGCGTTCCGGTCGACGGCGACCACGCGCGCGCCGGCCTCGGCGAACGCCAGCGCCGTCGCCCGCCCGATGCCACTGCCCGCCCCGGTGACCAGCACGAGCTGCCCGCCGAACCGCTGGGCGTGCTTGCCGCTCGCCGCCACCGGGGACCGCCCGCTCTCCACGGTCGTCACGAACTCCTCGATCCACGAAGCGAGCTGATCCGGACGGGTGCGTGGGATCCAGTGCCCCGCCTGAACGGTCCTGCGGGTCAACTGCGGAACCCACTGCTCCAGCTCGTCGGTGAGCCGCTCCGACAGGAACCGGTCCTCCAGGGGCGTCACGATCTGCACGGGCGCGTGCGCGTACGCGTCCGGGCGTGGCCTGCGCAGCCGGCGCCGGACGTTGTCCCGGTACAGCCAGGCCCCGTGTGCCGCGTCCGACGGCAGGGACGAGGTCGGGTAGTCACCCCGGGGCACCTTCTCGACGCGCTCCAGAACCCGGGGCCAGCGCTTGCCGAGCGGGCCGCGCCAGGCCAGCTCGGGCAGCACGGGCGTCTGCAGCAGGTACACGTACCAGGACCTGGCGCCCTGCCCGAGGAGCTGGCCGATCCGGCGCGGGGTGGGCCGCTTCACACGGCTGTTGATCCAGTGGCCGAAGTGGTCCAGGGACGGCCCGGACATGGACGTGAAGGAGGCGATACGGCCCTCGGTGCGCCGGACGGTGGTGAACTCCCAGGCCTGCACCGAGCCCCAGTCGTGCCCGACCAGATGCACCGGCCGGTCCGGGCTGACCGCGTCCGCGACGGCCAGGAAGTCGTCCGTCAGCTTCTCCAGCGTGAACCCGCCCCGCAGCGGCCGTGGCGCCGTGGACCGCCCGTGGCCCCGGACGTCGTACGCCACCACGTGGAAGTGCCCGGCGAGACGCGCGGCGACCTCGGACCACACCTCTTTGCTGTCGGGGTAGCCGTGCACGAGGACCACGGTCGGCCGCCGCGGATCACCCACCTCGGCCACGCACAGCTCGACCTCGCCGGTCCGCACCCAGCGCTCCCGCGCGCCCGTGAGCAACGTCATCCGGCGAATCTGGCAGTTGTTAGATGGTTCGTCAATAGGAGACTCGCGACCGTGGTAACTCTCAAGAACCAGGTCCCCTAAGGGCCCGTACTACTCCAGGTTGACCCGAAGACAGCTCTGCGGAGTGACGACCGCCACGATCGCGGCCTCTACCTTCGTAGCGTGACTGTGATCGCGACCGAAAGCCTGAGCAAGCGGTTCCCCCGGGTGACCGCGCTTGACCGGCTCTCCGTGGACGTCGGGCCCGGTGTGACCGGACTCGTCGGAGCCAACGGAGCCGGCAAGTCCACACTGATCAAGATCCTGCTGGGTCTGTCCCCCGCCACCGAGGGCCGCGCCGAAGTGCTCGGCCTCGACGTCGCCACCAAGGGCGCCGACATCCGCGAGCGGGTCGGCTACATGCCCGAGCACGACTGCCTGCCCCCGGACGTCTCGGCCACCGAGTTCGTCGTCCACATGGCGCGCATGTCCGGCCTGCCGCCCACCGCCGCACGCGAGCGCACCGCCGACACCCTGCGCCACGTCGGTCTGTACGAGGAGCGCTACCGCCCCATCGGCGGCTACTCGACCGGCATGAAGCAGCGCGTCAAGCTCGCCCAGGCCCTCGTCCACGACCCGCAGCTGGTCTTCCTCGACGAGCCGACCAACGGCCTCGACCCGGTCGGCCGCGACGAGATGCTCGGCCTGATCCGCCGGATCCACACCGACTTCGGCATCTCGGTCCTGGTCACCTCGCACCTGCTGGGCGAACTGGAGCGCACCTGCGACCACGTCGTCGTCGTCGACGGCGGCAAGCTCCTGCGCTCCAGCTCCACCACGGACTTCACCCAGACCACGACGACCCTCGCGATCGAGGTCACCGACACCGACGAGCACCCGGACGGCACCCGCGCGATGCGCGACGCGCTGCACGCACGCGGGGTGAGCGTCGAGGACGGCAGCGGACTGCCGGGCGCCGGCCACATCCTGCTGCTCACCGCCCAGGGCGAGGAGACGTACGACCTGGTCAGGGACGTGATCGCGGACCTCGGGCTCGGCCTGGTGCGCATGGAACAGCGCCGGCACCACATCTCCGAGGTGTTCACGACCAGTGACCAGCACGAGCAGCGGAAGGAGGCGGTCGGCCATGGCGGTTGAGCACTCCACGGGGACATCCGCCCCGGCACCGGGTGACCAGACCCGTATCCACAACATCGGCTACCGCAGCTACGACGGCCCCCGCCTGGGCCGTGCCTACGCCCGCCGCTCCCTGTACTCGCAGTCCCTGCGCGGCTCCTACGGCCTCGGCCGCTCGGTGAAGTCCAAGGTGCTGCCGATGCTGCTGTTCGTGGTGATGTGCGTGCCCGCGGCCATCATGGTCGCCGTCGCGGTCTTCACCAAGGCCAACGCCCTGCCCGTCGACTACACGCGCTACGCGATCATCATGCAGGCGGTCATCAGCCTGTACGTCGCCTCGCAGGCACCCCAGTCCGTCTCGCGCGACCTGCGCTTCAAGACCGTGCCGCTGTACTTCTCGCGGCCCATCGAGACCGCCGACTACGTGCGCGCCAAGTTCGCGGCGCTCGCCTCGGCGCTGTTCATCCTCACGGCCGCTCCCCTGATCGTGCTCTACGTGGGCGCGCTGCTGGCCAAGCTCGACTTCGCCGACCAGACCAAGGGATTCGCACAGGGACTCGTCTCCGTGGCACTGCTCTCACTGCTCTTCGCCGGTATCGGCCTGGTCATCGCGTCCTTCACCCCGCGCCGCGGCTTCGGCATCGCGGCCGTGATCGCCGTGCTGACCATCACCTACGGCGCGGTCTCCACCCTCCAGGCCATCGCCGACGCCCAGGGCAGCGGCGACGCCGTGCCCTGGATCGGGCTGTTCTCGCCGATCACGATCATCGACGGTGTGCAGTCCGCGTTCCTGGGCGCGACGTCCGCCTCCCCCAGCGGGGTGGGCCCGAGCACCGCCGAGGGCGTCGTCTACGTCGTCGTCGCCCTGGGCCTCATCGCGGCGAGCTACGGCCTCCTGATGCGCCGCTACAAGAAGGTGGGACTGTGACCACGCTCTCCATCGACCACGTCTCCCGCTGGTTCGGCAACGTGGTCGCCGTCAACGACATCACCATGACCGTCGGTCCCGGCGTCACCGGCCTGCTCGGCCCCAACGGCGCCGGCAAGTCCACCCTCATCAACATGATGGGCGGCTTCCTGGCCCCCTCCACCGGCACGGTCACCCTCGACGGCCAGCCGGTGTGGCGCAACGAGCAGATCTACAAGCACATCGGCGTCGTCCCCGAGCGGGAGGCGATGTACGACTTCCTCACCGGGAAGGAGTTCGTCCTCGCCAACGCCGAGCTGCACGGCCTGGGCGCCAAGGCGGCCCAGAGGGCGCTCGCCACGGTCGAGATGGAGTACGCGCAGGACCGCAAGATCCAGACGTACTCCAAGGGCATGCGCCAGCGCGTGAAGATGGCCTCCGCCCTGGTCCACGACCCGTCGCTGCTCCTGCTGGACGAGCCCTTCAACGGCATGGACCCCCGCCAGCGCATGCAGCTCATGGACCTGCTGCGGCGCATGGGCGATGAGGGCCGCACGGTGCTGTTCTCGTCCCACATCCTCGAAGAGGTCGAGCAACTCGCCTGGCACATCGAGGTCGTCGTCGCCGGGCGGCACGCCGCCAGCGGTGACTTCCGCAAGATCCGCCGCCTGATGACCGACCGGCCGCACCGCTACCTGGTGCGCTCCAGCGACGACCGCGCCCTCGCGGCCGCGCTGATCGCCGACCCGTCGACGTCCGGCATCGAAGTCGACCTCGCCGAGGGCGCGCTGCGCATCCAGGCCGTCGACTTCGGCCGCTTCACGGCCCTGCTGCCGCGGGTGGCCAGGGACCACGGCATCCGGCTGCTCACGGTCTCGCCGTCCGACGAGTCCCTCGAGTCCGTCTTCTCGTACCTCGTCGCGGCGTAGGAGGCCCTGATGTACGACCCCACAGTCGCCCGGCTCACTTACCGGGCCCTGCTCGGCCGGCGCCGGGCCCTCATCCTCGGAGCCCTGCCGCTGCTGCTCATCGCCATCTCGGTGGTGGTGCGTTTCCTCGCCGGGGCGGACGACCAGACGGCGGCGGACCTGCTGGGCGGCCTCGCCCTCGCCACGATGGTGCCGATCATCGGCGTCATCGCCGGAACCGGCGCGATCGGGCCGGAGATCGACGACGGCTCGGTGGTGTACCTGCTGTCCAAGCCGATCAAACGCCCGGCGATCATCTTCACCAAGCTCATCGTCGCGATCGCGGTGACGATGGTGTTCTCCGCGGTGCCGACGCTCGTCGCGGGCTTCATCCTGAACGGCAACGGCCAGCAGATCGCCGTCGCCTACACGGTGGCCGCACTGGTCGCCTCCATCGCGTACGCGGCCCTGTTCCTGCTGCTCGGCACGGTCTCCCGGCACGCGGTGGTGTTCGGCCTCGTCTACGCGCTGGTCTGGGAGGCCCTGTTCGGCTCCCTGGTGCCGGGCGCCCGCACGCTGAGCGTCCAGCAGTGGGCGCTGGCCGTGGCCCAGAAGGTCTCCGGCGGCGACCTGGTGACCTCCGACGTGGGTCTCACCACGGCGACGGTGCTGCTGGTGGCCGTCACGGTGCTGGCCACCTGGTACGCCGGTCAGAAGCTGCGCTCGCTGACCCTCGCCGGCGAGGAGTGACGTGCCCCGGCCCTGACGGGGCCTTCACCCCCGTCAGGGCACACTGAGCGAACGGTAAGTAGGGATATCGCACGGAAGTCGGACGGCTGGGAGGGGACGGGGATGGCGGGCGAGAGGGCACAGTACGACGACCGCGGGCAGTCAGGATCCGGGTCCGGAGACGACGCCTGGGACGACCTCGTCCTGGACGACGACTTCATACGCTCCGCCGAGACCTCCGAGCCGTCCGCCCGCGCCCGGATGCTCGCCGCGCGCTGGCGGCGCGAGGAACCGGAGCCGCAGCCCTGGCGCTCGGACGAGCCGCCTGCGGGCTGGTTCTTCAGCAAGGCCCGGCGGCGCAGGTGGCGCAAGCGCTGACCGACCCCGTCCGACCGCCGATTTAATCGGTGGCGTCCTTTTCGCCCGGCAGGCAGAGTAGTCGTGTCCCTGCCGGGCGATCAGTCCGGCGTCACGTTCTGGGAGAGGAGCCGGACGATGTCCATGCACGGCAGTACGTCCAGCTCCCTTCAGGGCAGCCCGCGGCGGGTTCCGGAGTAATCGCTACCCCTCCGTAGAGCCCGCCCCGCACGGGGAGCTGCCCGGGGCGGCCGCTTCGAGCACGCGAATCGCACGTCGCGTGAGGCCGCCCACCCGGAGGATTGGCCGAGTGGTAAGGCACTGGCTTGCTAAGCCATGGTCGGGCCTGGAAAGCCCGCGCACGTTCGATCCGTGCATCCTCCGCCGCACACGCGACACGAAGGCTCAGCCCAGCAACCGCTCCAGCACCACCGCGATCCCGTCCTCCTCGTTCGAGGACGTCACCTCGTCGGCCACCGCCTTCAGTTCCTCGTGGGCGTCCGCCATCGCGACACCGTAGGAGGCCCAGGCGAACATCGGTATGTCGTTGGGCATGTCGCCGAAGGCGATCGTGTCGGCCGCCTTCACCTTGAGCCGGCGCGCCGCCAGGGACAGGCCGGTCGCCTTGGACAGGCCCAGAGGCAGGAGTTCGACGATGCCCTCGCCCGCCATGACGACGCTGACGAAACCGCCGGCGGTGCGCGTGGCCGCTTCGCACAGCTCGTCGTCCGAGAGCGTCGGGTGCTGGATGTACAGCTTGTTCAGGGGCGCGGTCCACAGGTCCGACGCGTCCGTGAACGGCGTGGCGGGCAGGTTGCCGTGGGCCGCGTAGCCGGGGCCCACCAGCACCTCGCCGTCCAGGCCGTCACGGCTCGCCGCCAGGTACAGCGGGCCGACCTCAGCCTCGATCTTGGCCAGCGCCACCCCGGCCAGCTGCCGGTCCAGCGTCACCGACGTCAGCAGCCGGTGGGCGCCGGCGTCGTACACCTGCGCACCCTGGCCGCAGACGGCCAGCCCCTGGTAGCCGAGGTCGTCGAGGATGTGCCGGGTCCATGGGACCGCGCGGCCGGTGACGACGATGTGCGCCGCACCCGCCGCGGTGCCCGCGGCGAGCGCGTCACGGGTGCGCGCCGACACCGACTCGTCGGAACGCAGCAGCGTCCCGTCGAGGTCGGTGGCGATCAGCTTGTACGGGAAACCGTCGGTGGTCACTTGGCCACCGGCTCCAGGACCTCCCGGCCACCGAGGAACGGACGCAGCACCTCGGGCACGCGCACCGAGCCGTCGGCCTGCTGGTGGTTCTCCAGGATCGCCACGATCGTGCGCGGGACGGCGCACAGCGTGCCGTTGAGCGTGGCCAGCGGGCGGACCTGCTTGCCCTCACGGACACGGATCGACAGTCGGCGGGACTGGAACTCGGTGCAGTCCGAGGTCGAGGTCAGCTCGCGGTACTTGCCCTGGGTCGGGATCCACGCCTCGCAGTCGAACTTGCGGGACGCCGAGGCGCCCAGGTCGGCGCTCGCCACGTCGATCACGCGGTACGGCAGCTCCAGCGAGGTCAGCCACTGCTTCTCCCACTCCAGCAGCCGCTGGTGCTCGGTCTGCGAGTCCTCCGGGGCGACGTAGGAGAACATCTCGACCTTGTCGAACTGGTGCACGCGGAAGATGCCCCGGGTGTCCTTGCCGTGCGAGCCGGCCTCGCGGCGGAAGCAGGGCGAGAAGCCCGCGTAGCGCAGCGGCAGCTTGTCGGCGTCGAGAATCTCGTCCATGTGGTACGCCGCGAGCGGGACCTCGGACGTGCCGACCAGATAGAGGTCGTCGTCGGCGAGGTGGTAGACGTCCTGGGCGGCCTGGCCGAGGAAGCCGGTGCCCGCCATGGACTGGGGGCGCACCAGGGCCGGGGTCAGCATCGGCGTGAAGCCGGCCGCGGTGGCCTGGGCCATCGCGGCGTTCACCAGGGCGAGCTCTAGCAGGGCGCCCACGCCCGTCAGGAAGTAGAAGCGCGAGCCGGACACCTTGGCGCCCCGCTCGACGTCGATCGCGCCGAGGATCTGGCCGAGCTCCAGGTGGTCCCTGGGCTCGAAGCCCTCGGCGGTGAAGTCGCGGATCGTTCCGTGCGTCTCCAGCGTGACGAAGTCCTCCTCGCCGCCCACGGGCACGTCCGGGTGGACGAGGTTGCCGAGCTTCTGGAGCAGCTCCTGGGTCTCGGAGGCCGCGGCGTCGCGCTCCGCGTCGGCGGCCTTGACGTCGGCGGCGAGCTGGCCCGCCTTCTTCAGCAGCTCGGCCTTCTCCTCCCCGGAAGCCTTGGGGATGAGCTTGCCGAGCGCCTTCTGCTCGGCGCGCAGCTCGTCGAAGCGGACGCCGGACGACCTGCGCCGCTCGTCGGCAGACAGGAGGGAGTCGACGAGCGCGACGTCCTCTCCACGGGCGCGCTGCGACGCGCGCACACGGTCGGGGTCCTCACGGAGCAGGCGAAGGTCAATCACGCGCCCAAGGCTACCGGTGTGGGGTGACCACCCACGACTCACTATTCCGGGCGTGGCTTACGTACCGTTATGGAGGAATTGCGCAGTGTGTCAATAAACCGACCACCTCTCCCCGGAACGAGGTATCCGCAAGGCGTGGCATTGACTCGAATCCCTTGTGGGGAAGGGGACTTGGGGCTCGGTTGTCCACAGGGATCCATGCCCGGCGAAAAGTTATCCACAGGCTGTGTGGAAGATCTGTGGACTTCGGAATTGATCACTCCGGAAGGCTCTGCCACACCGAAGAATTCCCGAGACAAACCCGCCCTGCCCTCACTTTCGAGTGGAAATGGGTCACCCTGAAGAGTTACGCAAGGGAAAACGGTGGACGAAGGGTGACCTGCCGGTCGATGGACACATCAGGGGCCTGTAGGGCGATTTGTCGACTGACTCACGCTTCGCTGTCGACTTGTCCCCAGGTCGAGAAGCAGGGCTGTGGATAACTTCTGTGGATAACGACAATCAGCAGGTACGCCCGGCCTAGAACCGGCCGTCCTGGCACCGCGCCACCCAGTCCGCCGCCGCCACGAACTCGTCGTCCGACGTCCCCAGCCGCGGCGGCTGGACATCCCCCGGCTGCATGTCCGCGCGCGGATAGGAGCCGAGATAACGCACCTGGAGGCAGATCCGCTTCAGGCCCATCAGGGCCTCGGCCACCCGGCGGTCGGAGATATGGCCCTCGGCGTCGATGCAGAAGCAGTAGTTGCCGATGCCCGCGCCGGTGGGCCGGGACTGGAGCAGCATCAGGTTGATGCCGCGGGTGGCGAACTCGCCCAGCAGATCGCGCAGGCCGCCGGGGTGGTCGTCGCGCTGCCACAGCACGACGGATGTCTTGTCCGCGCCGGTCGGTGCCGCGGGCCGGGCGGGCCGGCCGACCAGCACGAACCGCGTCTGGGCGTTCTCCGCGTCGTGGATCCCGGTCTCCAGGGCCTCCAGGCCATAGCGGGCGGCCGCGAACTCGCCGGCGAAGGCGGCGTCGTACTGGCCCTCCTGGACCAGCCGGGCGGCGTCCGCGTTCGAGGCGGCCGACTCCCAGTGGGCGTCCGGGAGGTGCTTCTTCAGCCAGTTGCGCACCTGCGGCTGGGCGGCCGGGTGGGCGGAGACGGTCTTGATGTCCGACAGCTTGGTGCCGGGGCGGACCAGTAGCGCGAAGGTGATCGACAGCAGCACCTCGCGGTAGATCATCAGCGGCGCGCCGGCGACGAGCTCGTCGAGGGTGGTGGTGATGCCGCCTTCGACGGAGTTCTCGATCGGCACGAACGCGGCCTCGGCCTCGCCGGCGCGTACCGCGTCGAGCGCGGACTGGACGGACACGTACGGGATGAGTTCCCGGGTGGCGGCCTCGGGAAGCGTGCGCAGGGCGACTTCGGTGAAGGTGCCCTCGGGGCCGAGATACGCATAGCTCGCTGGCATGACCTCACCCTAATGGGACCGCGGAAGCGCTATTCCCCAAAGTCCGCCCAGAGATGAACTCTCACCCCTCCAGCAACTTCTGCCCCACGTACTCGCCCTCCGCGGCCCCACCGGGCACCGCGAACAGCCCGCTCGACTCGTGCCGGATGAACTGCGACAGGGCGTCGCCGCGGTCGAGCTTGCGCTGCACCGGCACGAAGCCGCGCAGCGGATCGGCCTGCCAGCAGATGAAGAGCAGGCCCGCGTCCGGGACGCCGTCCGGGTCGATGCCGTCGTGGAAGGAGAACGGGCGGCGGAGCATCGCCGCGCCACCGTTCTGGTCGGGCCGGGTGATCCGGGCGTGGGCGTTGATCGGGACGACCAGGTTGCCCTTGGCGTCCGTCTTCTCCAGGTCCATCGCGGTCGTCTCGGTGCCGCCGGACAGCGCCGCCCCGTCGGCCTTGCGGCGGCCGATCACGTCCTCCTGCGCCTTGACGGAGAGCTTCTCCCAGTCGTCGAGGAGCATGCGGATACGGCGTACGACGGCGTAGGAGCCGTTCGCCATCCAGGCCGGTTCGCCCTTCTCGGGCACGAAGATGCGCTGGTCGAAGTCGGGCTCGGACGGTTTCGGATTGCGGGTGCCGTCGATCTGGCCCATCAGATTGCGGGCCGTCATGGGGTGGGCGGTGGCGCCCGGCGAGCGGTTGAAGCCGTTCATCTGCCAGCGGACCCGGGCCGCCGAGCCGGCGTCCTTCTGGATCGCGCGCAGGGCATGGAAGGCGACGAAGGCGTCGTTGGCACCGATCTGCACCCAGAGGTCGCCGTTGCTGCGGTTCTTGTCGAGGTGGTCGGAGGAGAACTCGGGCAGCGGGTCCAGGGCGCTCGGACGCTGCTTCTCCAGGCCGGTCCTGCCGAAGAAGCTGTGGCCGAAGCCGAAGGTGATCGTCAGCGACGAGGGTCCGGCGTCGCGGGCCACGTCGGTGTCGTCGTGCGCGCTCGGCTCGCCCGCCATCAGCCGCCGGGCCGTTTCCGACCAGCGGCGCAGCAGGGCGGCGGCTTCCTTGCGGCCGGCGCCCGTCGCCAGGTCGAAGGCGACGAGATGGCCACGGGCCTGGAGGCCGTCGGTGATGCCGGGCTGATGTTTCCCGTGAAACATCGCCCGGCCGGTGCCGAGCGAGGTGAGCGGAGCGGCGGCATCGGAGGGCGCGGCGGCGTATCCGACGGCCGCGCCCGCCGTGCCGAGCACGAGCCCGGTGGCACCGGCGGTGCCGAGCAGGCGTCGCCGTGAGATGCCCTCCTGGGCAGGGGCCGCTTCGGTCTCCCCCGGGACGGTGCCGGGGGTACGGGCTTTGGGAATGGACTGGTCAGCCATGGTGGTTCAGCCGATCTGCGCGTTCTTGGAGACGGTCACCTCGTCGATGTCGGAGGTCCGCACGGTCACGTCGACCTTCCAGTCGCCGGCCATGGGGATCTGCACTCCGTTCGCCGACCAGTGTCCGGTTGCGATGTGGTCGGGGACGACGGGCAGCGGCCCGATGTCCTTGGCCTTGAGGGTGAAGTCGACCTTCACCTCGGGGATGTCGAAGGCCCGGCCGTTGGGCCGCTCCACGTAGATGTGCATCTCGTTGTCGCCCACGCGTGCGGGGTCGAGGTCGACCGTGACGATGCCCTTGCCGTCCTTGCCGCCGGTGTCGAAGGGCATGTTCAGGGTCAGTGCCCCGGACGCGCCCGTGTCGGGCGAAGTGGACGCGGAGGACGGGGTGGCGGCCTTGGCCTCCTGCTCCGTGCGTCCCGGCTCGGTCTGCGTGAGAACGGTGGTGACGGCGAGCAGGACGACCGCGATGCCGGCCTCGGCCAGCACGGAGCGGCGCAGGCCGAAGCGGTTCGGGTCGGCGTCTCGGAGCCGCTTCTGCCGGGCGGCGTCCCGGGCGGCCCGCTGCCGGGCGAGCTGCGCGGCCCGCTCGGTGTCGGCGGGCTCGGCATCAGGCTGGTCACCGGTGTCGGCGCCGGCCTCTGTGTCCGTGCCGGTCCGGTCGTCGCCGGTCCCGTCGGGCTCGGCGTCACCGGCAGTGACACCGGAGGCATCGGCCCCTGCTTCGCCGGAGGCAGCGGCCCCTGCCCCGACCCGTGCCTTCTCCCGCTCCGCCGGTGCCGGCACCGTTTCCGCCAGCCGCCCGGTCCACCGGCGTGAGATCCATGCGACGCCGACCAGGACGGCCACGAGAGCGATCTTGGCGAGGAGCAGCTGTCCGTAGCGGGTGTCGGTGAAGGCCGTCCAGGAGCCGAGCTGTCGCCAGGACTGGTACGTCCCGGTCGCGATCAGCGCGAGGACGCTGCCGAAGGCGACTCGGGAGAAACGGCGTACGGCCGACGCGTCGACGGGCGCGTCGGCGGGGGCCCGGTACAGGGCGACCAGCAGTGCGCCAAGCCCGCCGAGCCACGCGGCGACGGCGAGCAGATGGAGGACGTCGACCGGCATGGCGATGCCCGCCTGGAGCCCGACCGAGGCGTGCTCGGACATCGCCCAGCTCGCGGCGAGCCCGGCCGCCACGACGACGCCGCCGATCGCGAGCCCGAAGGTCAGGTCCCGCTTCTCCTGGGCATCCTCGCGCTTGTCGTACGCCCCGAACAGTACGGCGATGAACAGCGCCGCCGCGGCGAGCAGCAGCAGCCGGGACACCAGGGCCGCGCCGGTCTTGGTCTCGAGTACCTGCCCGAGCAGGGACAGGTCGAAGACGTCGGCGACCTTCCCGGAGCCGGTGAAGGAGCCGCGCAGGAGCAGCAGGGCGAGGGTGGCGGCGGTGAGCGCGAGCCACCCGGAGACGACGAACCGCTGCACGGGCCGCACTCCGGAGCCGCGTGGCCAGCAGGCGAGCACGAAAGCGGCGCCGCCGGCCATCACGATGAACCCGGCGTAGGACACGTACCGCCCGAAGCCGTACAGCCAGCCGACCACGCCGTCGTCGGTCGATTGCCCGGAGACCGACACGGACGTCTTGGACGGGGCGCCGATGGAGAAGGTGTAGGCACCGGCGACGGGATGGCTGTCCGCGGACACCACCTGGTAGGCGACCGTGTAGGTGCCGTCGGGCAGGCCGGAATGGAGCCGCACGGCGTAGGTCGTGCCGCTGACGTTGGACGGCTCGCCCGCGTCGACGCGCTTGCCCTCGGGGTCGAGCACGCGCAGCGAGTCGCCGGACATGGCGACCTGCTCGGAGAAGGTGAGCGAGATCCGGGCCGGGGCCTTGTCGACCACCGCCCCCTGCGCGGGATCGCTGCCGGTCACCGCGGCGTGCGCCGAGGCCGGACCGGCTCCGGCGAGGAGTGCGCAGGCCGCGGCCAGGAGCAGCAGCACCATGGTCCGGACGCGGGGGGCGATGGTCTGCGTCACAGTGGTCCCTCCCTCAGTGTCCGGTCTTCGGGTTGTAGGTCGCCGACTTCACCGGCATCTCGACCTCGACCGGGCCGGAGTGGGCGAAGTGGAGCTCGACGGAAACCGTCTGACCTTCCTTCGGCTTGCGCTTGAGCTGCTCGAACATCAGGTGGTTGCCGCCGCTCTTCAGCACGAGTTCGCCGTGGGCGGGGACCTTCAGGCTCTTGACCTCCTGCATGGCCGAGCCGACGGTCTCGTGCACGGTGACCTGCCCGGCGACGTCGCTGGTGACCGAGGTCAGCTCGTCGGCGGCACCGCCCTTGTTGGTGACGGTGAAGAAGCCGGCCGCCATCTCGTCGGAGACGGGCTGCGGCATGTACGCGGAGCCCACGGAGAGTTCCGCCTTGCCGCTCCCGGAACCGGAGTCCCCGGATTCCGAGTCCGAGCCGCCGCAGCCCGCCAGGGTCAGTGCCCCGGCTATGACGAGGGCCGCCGGGCCGAGTCGCCGCCTCACGGGTTCTCCCCCTTGGCGATCTCGGGGAGGTCCTTGGTGTAGTCGTCGACGGTGGCGTCCTCGCCGTAGAGCACATAGCCGCCGTCGGTCTTCGGTGAGAAGGCGATGACCTGGGTGCCGTGCTCGGAGACGATCTTGCCGTTCTTGTCCTTGTGCGGCGGATCGATGGAGATGCCGAGGGTGCGGGCGCCGGCCTGGATGGTCGCGAAGTCGCCGGTGAGGCCGATGAACTGCGGGTCGATGCCCTTGAGCCACTTGCCGAGCTCGGCCGGCTTGTCGCGGTCCGGGTCGGTGGTGACGAACACCACGCGCAGCTCGTCCTGCTCGGCCTTGGGCAACTGCTTCTTGGCCACGGCGATGTTGCTCATCGTCGACGGGCACACGTCGGGGCAGTGGGTGTAACCGAAGTAGATCAGCGTGGGCTTGCCCTCGGTCTCCTTGCGGAGGTCGTACTTCTTGCCCTGCGTGTCGGTGAGGACCAGGTCCGGCTTCTCGAACGGCTTGTCGAGGACGGTGGCGGCCTTGTCGCTGCCGGCCTGCTCCGACACGACGGCGACGGGCTTGTCGCTGTCGTTGCCGCTGCCGCAGGCGGTCAGGGTCAGGGAGGCCGCAGCGAGCAGAGCGGCCGCGGCGAAGGTCTTGGTGCGCATAGAAAAATGTCCCAGATGTCGGTGACCCGGCGCGCACCGGGGTGCCCCGCCCGTGGCGGGAACCCGGCGCGCGCCGTGCAACGGAAACGGCGTCAGGCGTTGGTGCGCCGACGCCCGGCCAGCACGCCGTAGGCGACGCCCGCCGCGCCGACCACGATGCCGACGATGCCCAGGACGCGGGCGGTGGTGTCGGTGCCGCTGGAGGAGGTGGAGTCGGCGGCGGTGTCGGCGGAGGCCTTCTCGGCCGACTTGGCGTCGGAGGCCTCGTCGCCCGAGGACGCGTGGTGCCCGTCCTCGGAGGCGGCGGACAGCTCCAGCACCGGGGCCGGGTTGTCGGGCTCCTCCTGGCCTTCCTGCGGCACCTCGATCCAGCGGACGACCTCCTTGTTGGAGTACGTCTGGAGGGCCTTGAAGACCAGCTGGTCGGTGTCCTCGGGCAGTTGGCCGATCGAGAGCGGGAACTTCTCGAAGTAGCCGGGCTCGATGCCCTTGCCGTCGGCGGTCCAGGTGACCTTGGTGACGGCCTCGGAGATCTTCTCGCCGTGCAGCTCCAGCGGCTTGTCCAGCTTGGACTTGGTGACGTCGATCTTCCAGCCGGGCATCGGCTCCGGCATCACCGAGGCCAGCGGGTGGTCGGTGGGGAAGGTGACCTCGAGCTTGGTGGTCGAGGCGTTGTCCCGCTCGTTGGGGACCTTGAAGTCGACGACCGCGTAGCCGCCCTTGGCTGCGGCGCCCTCGGGCTGCACGCTGACGTGCGCGAAGGCGGGGACGGACAGGGCGAGGACGGTGACGCCGGCGGCGGCACCGGCCGCTGCGATACGGGAAGCCTTCATGGAAGGGAGCACTCCGCTGTGAGTCGGGTCGGGGCGTGAAAGGGAGACGCACACGCGCGCGGACCGCACGACGGCGGCCCCCCTCCAAGCCGTCCGAATCATCCGAGTCATCCGAGTCGAGCGAATCAACTGGATGTAACGGATCAAGCGGATCGTACGAAAAGGCGGAGTGGTGGTCGCGTCGCGTCAGGCGGCGAGGGCGAGTGCGGATGCACGAGCCGTGGCGGCCGGCGGGCCGCGCCGGATCACCGTGTGCTGAAGTGCGGTCGTGCGCGGCATCGCCGGCGCGGGCCGCACGGCGTGCACGGGGCGCGGACAGGCCTCCGGAGCTCCCGGCAGCCCGGCGCGCAGGGCGCGCACCAGCGCGAGCGCGGCCCGCAGGGAGCGCACGAGCGCCCCCTCCGTGACCCCCTGCGCCGACAGTTCGGTGAGCCGCAGCAGGGCCAGATCGCCGTGGCGCAGCAGCCAGCCGGCGGCGATCGCCGCCAGGACGTGGCCGAGCAGCATCGGCAGGGACGGCCACAGGGAGGCAGACGTCCCGGCGTCCGCCGGCAGATGCGTGTGCGCACCCGTGGCCGGCTGGAGCCGGGCGTCGGTGAGGATCTTGTGCGCCTGCGCCGGGCTGATCGCCGCCGCCGTCGTCCCGCACACCAACCGCGCGGCCTGCTGGACCAGTGCGGCGTCACTCGTGCCCACGGGCACCGACGATGTGGCGGCGGCCGTACCGTGCTGACCGAGTCCGAACAGCGTGTGCAGCACCGTCTGGCCGGCCGCGAGCAGCGCCGCGATCCCCGTCAGCGAGCGCACGCGCCCGGCGAACGGCGCCGCCACGGCGAGCACTCCGAGGAACCCGGCGCCCAGCGTCCACAACGGAATGCCGTCGCAGGAGGCGAGCGCGTGACCTGCCCCGGCCAGCACGACACAGACCGCGGCGAACACCGCGGCCCGCAGGATCCGGAGCGTGAGTCCGGAGCGCGTCGCGCACGCGTGGGGGGCAGTCATGGCGGGCTCATCATCGCACTGGCCACCCAGGCCTCGTGCGGCAGGTCCGCAAGATGCCGAACGACCGGAACGTCACTCTCTGGCCCCAGCCGTCCCCCCACATACACCGATCAGGGCTAGGGCGCATCCGCCGTATGGGCGGTGTCACGTCAACTTCACGCTTACATGCGGGGACTCAGGGCAATACGTAACGGTATGTCGAGCCGCGGCCAGGAGGCTGGAGCATGAGCATCTGGTGGTCACTCCATCTGCGGCGCGAAGCTGCGAGCGTGCCGCTCGCCAGGCGCCTTCTGATCGGCACGATGGAGACCGCAGGCGTCGATCCCGATATCTCCTACGACCTCTCCGTCGCCCTCAGCGAGGCCTGCGCGAACGCCGTGGAGCACGGTGGGGACACGGCACGCGGCGGCCCCGGTTCTGAGGCGTACCGGGTCACGGCGTACCTCGACGGCGAGAAGTGCCGGATCGAGGTCGCCGACGCGGGCCCGGGATTCCCCGCGGCGTCCGCCGGCCGGTCCCGCCCGCCGATCCGGCCCGCACACACCGACGCGGAGAACGGCAGAGGGCTGTGCCTCATCGAGCAGCTCGCCGACCATGTCCACATCGGCAACAAGCCCGGCCGGGGCGGGGCTGTCGTGAGCTTCGACAAGGTCCTCAAGTGGCGCGAGGACGCCGCGCCCCTGATGGCGGTCTGACCTCCGCCGACGCCTAATCGGCTCGGAGGCGGTGTTTCACGTGAAACGTCCGTCCCCCTGCCCGTCCGCCTCCTGCCCGCCTGTCCCCCTACAGCGCACCCCAGTCCAGCGTCGTACGCGCCAGCCCCGCCACCTGTGTGAGCAGCGCCAGCCGGGCCGCGCGGACCGCCGGGTCGGGGTCCATCACCAGCACCTCGTCGAAGAAGGCGCCGATCGCCTCGACCAGCGGGGCGGAGACCTCGATCAGTGCGCCGAGGTCGTCCTCGCGGCCGTGCAGGGCCTGGCGTACGGCGTCGGCGCTGTCGGCGAGACGCAGCTCGGCGGGCGCGGTCAGCAGGGACGGATCCGCCGCCTCGACGCCGTCCTCGGGAAGGATGCGCACGACCCGCTGGAACGCGGCAGCGAGTGCCTCGAACTTCTCCGTGCCGATGTGCCGCTCCAGCGTGGCCAGGGTGCGGTCGCCGTGGGAGGGCAGGTCGGCCCACACCAGGACGGCCTGAACGAGCCGATGCTCGTGCCCGGCGTCCGTGAGCTGCTGCTCGTAGCGCCGGGTGATCAGCTCGCCGGCCTCGGCGACCCGCTCGGCGGGCACTTCGACGCCCTGCGCGGCGTACCGCACGGCCGCCGCGCGCAGCCCTTCGCTCACCCGCACCCCGGCCACGGCAGGCAGACTCCGCAACACGTTCAGCAGCCCGATGGCGGCCCGGCGCACCCCGTACGGATCGGAGCTCCCGGTCGGCGCCGCCCCGATCACGAACATGCCCGTCACCAGGTCGAACCGGTCGGCGAGCGACAGCACGGCACCCGCGTCCCCGGCCGGCAGGGCACCGCCGGCCGAGCGCGGCAGCTCCATCTCGGCCAGGGCCCGGGCGACCTCGGCGGACTCGCCGGCCCGGCGCGCGTACTCCTCGGCCATCACCCCGGCCAGTCCGGAGAACTCGATCACCATCTGTGACGCCAGATCGAACTTCGCCAGCGCACCGGCGCGCCGGACGACGTCCACCGCCTCCTCGCGGAGCCCGGCGCGCCCGGCCAGGTCGAGGGCGAGGGAGGCGAGGCGGTCGGCGCGGTCGGCGACCGTACCGAGCCGGTCCTCGAAGGTCAGCTTGTCCAGCCGGCGCCGGAACTCAGCCGGCGGCACCTTCAGATCCGCCCGCCAGAAGAACGCGGCGTCCTCGTAACGGGCCCGCAGTACCGCCTCGTTGCCCGCCCGCACCACGTCGTCGTCACACAGGGCGTTGGCGAAGGTGACGAAGTGCGGCAGCAGCCGCTCGCCGTCCAGCACCGGCAGATAGCGCTGGTGCTTGCGCATCACGGTGGTCAGGACGCTCGCGGGCAGTTCCAGATAGCGCTCGTCGAACGACCCCCGGACGGCGTACGGGAACTCCAGGATGTCGGTGATCTCGTCGATCAGATCGGCCTGTCCCTCCACGTCGATCCGTCCGCCCACCTCCGCCGCCGCCTCCAGGGCACCGCGGACCACCGCACCGCGCCGGGCGTCCCGGTCGAGCAGGATGCCGTGCATGTGCAGGAAGTGCGGGTAGCCCTCGGCCGAGGTCACGCGGACCTCCGGATAAGGGGCCTGGCGCTGCACCCGCGTCGTGTCGCTCGCGGAGAGCGAGGAGACCACCACGGGCAGGGGAGTACGGCCCAGCAGCGCGAGCAGCCAGCGCACGGGCCGCGAGAAAGACAGCCCCGGGTCGCTCCACCTCATGTTGCGGCCGGCCCGCAGCCCGGACACGACCTCGGCCAGCAGATCGCTGAGCACCTCGACGGCCGGACGGCCCTCCTCGTGCCGGGTGACGGCCACGTACTCGACACCCTTGACGTTGACGATCCGCACGTCGGTCGGCTCGGCCCCCTGACTGCGGGCGAAGCCCAGCAGGGCAGGCGTCGGAGCGCCGTCCTTGAAGGCGGCGGCGACCTTGGGGCCGCGCACGGTCCGCATGGTGTCCCGCTCCCGCGGCTGCACGCCCTCGACGGTGATCACGATCCGGCGCGGCGTGGCCATCACGGTGATCGCGCCGTGCCCCAGCCGGGTCGCGGCCAGCTTGGCGGTGACCGACTCGCGCACCGCCTCGGTGGTGGCGGGGACATCGGCGTACGGCAGTTCCTCCACGCCGATCTCGAACAGCAGCGTCTCGACGCCGGGCACCTTGGGCAGCGCGGGCCGCTGGGCGGGGGCCGGTGCGGCCGCCACCCCGAGCGGATGCTCCAGCGCGGCCCGCCGCCGTTCCCACAGCTTGGCCGACTCGTGCGTCAGGCCGCGCATCAGCGCGAACGCCTTGGCCCGCTCGGTGGTGCTGATCGCACCGCGCGCGTCGAGCACGTTGAAGGTGTGGCTGCACTTGAGCACGTACGTGTACGCCGGGACCGGCAGTTCCAGGTCGAGCAGGCGCCGGGCCTCGGCCGCGTACGCGTCGAACAGCCGCTGGTTGGTGTCGAGGTCCGCGTCGTCGAGGTAGTAGCGGCTCATCTCGTACTCGTTCTGCCCGAACACCTCGCCGTACGTGATGCCCGGCGCATAGACGATGTCCTTGAAGTGGGACACGCCCTGAAGGTTCATCAGGATGCGTTCGAGCCCGTACGTGATCTCCACCGACACCGGGTCCAGGGCGACACCGCCGACCTGCTGGAAGTAGGTGAACTGGGTGATCTCCATGCCGTCCAGCCAGACCTCCCAGCCCAGCCCCCAGGCGCCGAGTGCGGGCGAGGCCCAGTTGTCTTCGACGAACCGCACGTCGTGCGCGCCCAGGTCGACACCGAGCGCCTTCAGGCTGCCCAGGTACAGCTCCTGCGGGTTGCCGGGGTCGGGCTTGAGGATGACCTGGAACTGGGTGTGGGTCTGGAGCCGGTTGGGGTTCTCGCCGTAGCGCGAGTCGTCCGGCCGCACGCTCGGCTCCACGTAGGCGACGCTCCAGGGCTCGGGTCCGAGCACCCGCAGCGCCGTGGCCGGGTTGGCCGTACCCGCTCCGACCTCGGTGTTCAACGGCTGCGTGATCATGCAGCCGTTGTCGCTCCAGTACTTCTGCAGGGTGAGGATGGCGTCCTGCATGGTCAGCGCCGTCTGGACGTTCTTCATGATGATCGCGCCTGTTCCCCGAGTCGACCCGGCAAGGTCGGCCATGATCTCACACGCCAATCACCGTTGACCTGCGGGTTTTTGGCCGCTGTCCGGAAGCCGCCGGTCGATTCACAGCCGACTCTCAGCCCGGCCTCACACACCTGACGGGTGGCGTCCCTAGGTTCTCCGTTCCATGACGGGAAATCACCGGAACACCTCCACCACCCCGGTACGGCCATGAACAGCCCTGAGGACGAGGCACTCGCGCACACCGCCGTCGACGCGCTGGTCGGCCAGCTGGCCCTGGCCCCCAAGCCGGGCCTGCCCGACCCGCGCGACCTGACGGTCCGGGCCACCCGCCGGGACCACCGAGCCCTGCGCTGGTCGGCCCGGGCACTGCTCCCCGGCCTCACGGCGATGGCCGCCGCGGCCCGCCGCACGGGCGAACCCAGCGCCCGGCTCCGTGCGGAACTGGGCGCGATCGGCCGCTCCACCGAACACACGGTGGGCCGCGCGGGCGGCGGCCACCGGGGCGCGCTGTGGACGCTCGGCCTGCTGGTCGCGGCGACGGCGCTGAACCC
>KE354253.1 GCA_000415505.1 Streptomyces afghaniensis 772 | reverse complement strand
ACTCGGCTCCGCGCCCGGCGTGCCGGTCGGCGGCCTCGCGGTGTGCGGCACGTCCGGCACGGTCCTGCTGACGGACCGCTCGGGCCGCCCGGTGAGCCCCGCGCTGATGTACGACGACGGCCGTGCCACGGCGGAGGCCGTGCGGGCCCGGGACGCGGGGCTCGCGGTCCAGGACACCTGGGCGCTGCCGAAGGCGTTGTGGCTGCTGAGGGAGTACGGCCCGGGTCTTCGTCTGTGTCACCAGCCCGACCTGATCGTCACCCGCCTCACCGGCGAGCCGCCCCCGGCGGACTCCAGCCACGCCCTCAAGACCGGCTACGACCTGCACGGGGAGACCTGGCCGAAGGCCGCCCTGGCCCGACTCGGCGTCCCGGACCGCCTGCTGCCGGACGTCGTACGCCCCGGCACGCACCTCGGCGAGGTCACCCCGGCCGCCGCCGACGCCACCGGCATCCCCGCCGGCACCCCGGTGCTCGCCGGGATGACGGACGGCTGCGCGGCCCAGATCGCCTCGGGCGCGCTGCGCCCCGGCTCCTGGAACTCGGTCCTCGGCACGACCCTCGTACTGAAGGGAGCTGCCCGCGACCCCGTCCAGGACCCCACCGGCGTGCTCTACAACCACCGTGCCCCCGACGGCACCTGGCTGCCCGGCGGAGCGTCCAGCGTCGGGGCCGGGACGCTCGCGGCGCACTTCCCGGACGCCGACCCTGCCGCGATGGACGAACTGGCGGCGGCGTTCGAGCCGTCCCGTGCGGTCGCGTACCCGCTGGTCTCGCCGGGGGAGCGGTTCCCGTTCCGGGCGCCGGACGCGACCGCCCTGGTCCTGGGCGAACCCGAGGGCGACGCCGGCCTGTGGGCCGCGCTGCTCCAGGGCGTCGGCTTCGCGGAACGCCTGTGCCTGGACTACCTGCACCACCTCGGCGCCCCCCTCGACGGCCCGCTCACCTTCACCGGCGGCGGCGCGCGCAGCGGGTACTGGAACCAGCTGCGCGCCGACATCCTCGGCCGCCCGGCTCGCATCCCGGACCAGACGGAACCGGCCCTGGGCATGGCGGCGCTGGCCGCGTACGGGGCGTCGGAGGCGGGCTCCCTCGCGGACGTCGCCGAGCGCATGGTCCGCGTCCGGACCGTCCTCGAACCCCGCCCCGACCGCACGGCGGCCTTCGCCGGGCCGTACGCCCGGCTCGTCCACGCCCTGCGGGAACGCGGCTGGCTGTCCGCCGCCGTAGCGGAACACGCCCTGACCCGTCTGCACCCGGACACTGGGGAGTCATGACCACCACGCTCCTCCTGGCCCGCCACGGGCAGACCGTCTGGCACGCCGAGAACCGTTACGCCGGCGTCAGCGACATCGGCCTCACCGACACCGGCCGCGCCCAGGCCGAGGCCCTCGGCCGCTGGGCCGCCGCCCACCCCGTCGACGCGATCTGGACGTCCCCGCTCTCCCGGGCCGTCGCCACCGCCGAACCCGCCTGCCGGGCCCTGGGCCTCGTCCCGCGGCGCGAACCCGGCCTCGTCGAATGCGACTTCGGAGTCGTGGAGGGCCGGACGCTCGCCGAGTTCGAGGCCGAGGACCCCGACCGGGCCGCGGCCTTCCGCGCCGACCCCGTCGCCCACCCCTTCCCCGGAGCGGAGGACCCGGCGGCGGCAGCAGCCCGCGGCGCCGCCGCCCTGCGCCGCATCGCCGGCGCCCACCCCGGCGGACGCGTCCTCGTCGTCGCCCACAACACCCTGCTGCGCCTGGTGCTGTGCACGCTGCTGTCGATCCCGGCCGGGGAGTACCGCAGAGTGTTCCCGCGGTTGCGGAACGCGGCGATCAGCGAACTGCGCATGAACCCCGACGGTTCCGCCGCACTCCTCTCACTCAATGTGCCGTGCGGGACGGACGTGCCGTAGCACCATGAGCCCATGACGCAGATCGACACCTCGGTGCCGCACTCGGCCCGGATCTGGAACTACTGGCTGGGCGGCAAGGACAACTACCCGGTGGACGAGGCGGCCGGTGACGCCTACACCGCCGTCTTCCCCGGCATCGTCACCATCGCCCGCAGCAGCCGCGCCTTCCTCGGCCGCAGCATCCGTCACCTCGTCCAGGAGGCCGGCGTACGCCAGTTCCTCGACGTCGGCACCGGCCTGCCGACCGTCGACAACACCCACGAGGTGGCCCAGCGCCTGGCTCCCGAGTCGCGCGTCGTCTACGTCGACAACGACCCGCTGGTCCTCACCCACGCCCGGGCCCTGCTCACCTCCACACCCGAGGGCGCGACGGCGTACGAGCCGATCAGCCTCCACGATCCGGAGCGCATCATCGAGGCCGCCGGCAGGACGCTCGACCTCACCCGGCCCACCGCCCTGATCCTCAGCGGCATCCTGGGCCACGTGGCCGACCACGACGAGGCCCGCGACCTCGTCCGCCGCCTCCTGGCCGGCCTGCCCTCCGGCAGCTACCTCTCCCTCAACGAGGGCTCCCGCGGCACCGACCCGGCCTACGAGCAGGCCCAGGACGCCTACAACGAGACGGGCGCCGTTCCGTACTTCCTGCGGCCGGTCGAGCAGATCGAGGCTTTCTTCGAGGGCCTGGAGCTGGTGGAACCGGGTGTGGTCTCGGTACCGCGGTGGCACCCCGAGCCCGGCGCTCCCACGGAGCCGATCGGCCAGCACGGCGGCCTGGGCCGTAAGCCGTAGCGCACGCACGGAAAGCCCCCGCGAGTCACGTCCTCGCGGGGGCTTCCTTCATTCCGCCTGCCGTTCGTGAAGGGTGAGAAGACGATCACGAGGCAGGACGACTCTGCGGCACGCCGCCGTCAGGGGGCCAGGAGCAGCACGTCCGCGCGGGACCTGGCGGCCTCGTACCGCCGCGCCACGTCCTGCCAGTTGACGACCTGCCACATCGCCTCGATGAAGTCGACCTTCTGGTTCCGGTACTGCAGGTAGAAGGCGTGCTCCCAGGCGTCGAAGACGAGGATCGGGGTCGAGCCCTGGCCGACGTTGCCCTGGTGGTCGTAGACCTGCTCGACGATCAGCCGCCCGCTCAGCGGCTCGTAGGCCAGCACGCCCCAGCCCGAACCCTGGGTGGTCGCCGACGCCTTGGACAACTGTGCCTTGAACTTCGCGAACGACCCGAACGACTCGGCGATCGCGTCCGCGAGCTCCCCCACACCGTCCTGCGCCAGCGGCTCACCACCGCCGTCCTTCGGGCCGGTCATGTTCTGCCAGTAGATGCTGTGCAGGATGTGCCCGGACAGATGGAAGGCCAGGTTCTTCTCCAGTCCGTTGACCGCCCCCCACGTCTCCTTGTCCCGCGCCTCCGCAAGCTGCTCCAGCGTGTCGTTGGCCCCTTTCACATAGGCCGCGTGGTGCTTGTCGTGGTGCAGCTCGATGATCTCGGGGCTGATCACGGGGGCGAGCGCGGAGTAGTCGTAGGGCAGTTCAGGAAGCGTGTACACGGGCATGGCGGTGAACCCTCCGGACCTCTTATTGCAATAGGCTTGCAACTGCACGCTATCAGCAAGAGGGCGGCGATGGGTGTCCAGGGCACACAAAAGGCCCCCGCGTGTGTCGCGGGGGCCCAGGTGCCGGGAGACTTCCGGGCGGGGCTACTGCCGGGCGCGCGCCTTCTGCCAGGCGTAGCCGACGGCCGCCAGGACCAGCGTCATCCCGCCCGTCGAGTACAACTGCACCCGCGTGTCGGGCTGGCGGGCCATCAGGACGAAGACGGCGGCCATGCCGGCCAGCGCGACCCACGTCAGCCACGGGAACGCCCACATCCGCACGACCAGCTTCTGAGGCGTCTCGCGCTCCAGGCGCCGCCGCAGCCGCAGTTGCGAGACGGCGATGAAGATCCAGACGACCAGGATCACCGCGCCGATCATGTTCAGCAGCCAGGAGAAGACGTCGTTCGGCCGCCAGTAGCTCAGCAGCACGCACAGGAACCCGAAGACGGAGGACGCCAGCACGGCGATCCGCGGGACCCCGCCCGAGACCCGGCCCAGCACCTTCGGGCCCTGGCCGCGCTCCACCAGTGAGTACGCGATGCGCGAGGCACCGTAGATGTTGGCGTTCATCGCGGACAGCAGGGCCACCAGGACGACCACGTTCATCAGCTGGCCGGCACCCGGGATGCCGAGTTCGTCGAGGGCGGCGACGTACGGGCCCTTCTCGACGACCTCCTTGGAGTCCCACGGCACCAGCGTGACGATGACGGCCATCGAGCCGACGTAGAACAGCGCGATCCGCCACATCGCCGTACGGACCGCGCTCGCCACGCCCTTGACGGGGTTCTCGGACTCGGCCGCCGCGATGGTGACCGTCTCCAGCCCGCCGTAGGCGAAGACCGAGGCGAGCAGGCCGATGACCAGGCCCTCGCCGCCGTTGGGGAGGAAGTCGGTGAGGTGGGAGGCGCCGGGCGAGTCCGTGCCCGGCAGGATCCCGAGGATCGCCAGGACGCCGAGCGCCAGGAACAGGGTGATCGCGCCGACCTTCAGGGCCGCGAACCAGAACTCGAACTCGCCGAAGTTCTTCACGGCCGCGAGGTTCGTGCCGCAGAACACGACCATGAACAGCGCCACCCACGCCCACTCCGGCGTGCCCGGCAGCCAGCCGCTGACGATCTGCGCGGCACCGATGCCCTCCAGACCGACGGCCGTGCAGAGCAGCACCCAGAACGCCCACCCGGCGGTGAATCCGGCCCAGGGGCCGATCGCGCGCTCCGCGTGTGCCGAGAACGAACCCGACGACGGATACGCGGCCGACATCTCGCCGAGCATCCGCATCACCAGCATCACGAGGAGACCGGAGAGGGCGTAGGCGACCACGATCGACGGACCGGCGGCGGCGATGCCCGCGCCGGAACCGACGAACAGTCCGGCGCCGATCACCCCGCCGAGGGCGATCATCGACAGGTGGCGCTGCTTCAGGCCGTGGGAGAGGGAGATGTCGTCCCTGCTGGACGACGTCTCCGTGGTGGTGCTGCTGGGCATGGGCGCGGCTCGTCCAATGCGTGAGAGGAGTGCGAGGGCAAAAACGCCGACAGTCTGGGACGCCTCTCCGCCCGGGCGAAGAGGCATCCCAGCATATGGACGGCCGCGTCGCTCTCCGTGGCTACGCGGCGACCGATGTGTAGTGCGAGGCGTCGCCCTCGATGACGTAGCTCTCCTTACCCTCGATCCCGACGGGGATGTCCCCCGCGACCGTGACCCGGTGCAGACGGCGCGGCAGACCGTCGTAGTTGTCGACGGCGTAGTGCTGGGTGATGCGGTTGTCGAAGACGACGAGCTGGTTCGGCGACCAGCGGTGGCGCAGGACGTTCTCCGGCCGCACGACGTAAGCCTGGAGCAGGTCGAGGATCTTGCGGGACTCGCCCGGCGACAGGCCCACGATCCGCTGCGCGAAGCCGCCGATGAACAGCCCGCGCTCGCCGGTCAGCGGGTGGACGCGGACCACCGGGTGGGCCGTGCGGTACTTGATCGAGGTGAACTGGGCGCGCCGGGCGGCCTGCACCTCGTCGACGTCCTCCTCCGGGACGGCGTAGTCGTAGTCGTTGGTGTGCTCGGCCCACAGCGTGTCGGCGAGGCTGCGCAGCGACTCGGGCAGGTTCCGGTAGGCGGCGGCCGAGCTGGCGATCAGCGTCTCGCCGCCGTACGGCGGGACCGTGATGCTGCGCAGGCTGGTGGCCTGCGGCGGGTTGAGGACGAAGGTGACGTCGGTGTGCCAGTGGTTGGCGGCCCGGCCGCCCTCGCTGTCCACGGGCAGGACGTTCGGGGCGCCGTCGACGGAGGACACCGTCGGATGGGCGGCGGTGATGTCGCCGAAGTGACGGGCGAAGGCCTGCTGCCCCGCGTCGTCCAGCCCCTCCGCGTCGAAGACGAGTGCCTTGTGGGCGTTGAGCGCCTCACGCAGGGCGATGTAGGTCTCCTGGTCGAGGGGCTTGGTGATGTCGACGCCCTCGACACGGGCGCCGATGTTCGCGGTGACCTTGCGGATCTCGATGCTCATGGCGAAGTTCCCTTTCAGGTGGGTCAGACGAGTGCCGGTGCGAGGACGTGCTGGTTGGCGGGGCGCGGGAGGCCGTACCGCTCCCGCAGGGTCCGGCGGGAGCTGCCGTACTCGGTGCGCAGCAGGCCCCGGGCACGAAGGATCGGGACGACGTGCTCGACGAAGGCGTCCAGGCCGGACGGCAGTACCGCGGGCATGATGTTGAAGCCGTCGGCGGCGCCCGAGCCGAACCACAGCCCGATCGTGTCGGCGACCTGCTCGGGCGTCCCCGCGAAGGTGAGGTGCCCGCGCCCGCCGCCCAGCCGCCCGATCAGCTGCCGCACGGTGAGCCGCTCGCGCCGGGCCAGCTCGACGATGAGCGTGTAGCGGCTCTTGGCGCCCTCGATGGCGCTCTCCGGCGGCAGGTCGGCGGGCAGCGGGCCGTCCAGGTCCAGGGTGCCCGGGTCCAGGTGCAGCAGCCGCTCCAGGCGGTCCACTCCGTGCGTGTGCACGATGTGGTCCTCCAGGACCCGCTCGTTCGCCCGCGCCTCGGCCTCCGTCGAGCCGATCACCGGCACGATGCCGGGCAGCACCTTGATGTGGTCGGCGTCGCGGCCGGCCGCGACCGCCCGCGACTTGAGGTCGGCGTAGAAGGCCCGCGCGTCCTCGATGGTCTGCTGGGCGGTGAACACCGCCTCCGCGTACCGGGCGGCGAACCGTTTGCCGTCCTCGGAGGAGCCGGCCTGCACGAGCAGGGGATAACCCTGAGGCGTGCGAGGCACGTTGAGCGCCCCCTCGACGCTGAAGTAGCGGCCCTGGTGCCGGGGCGGATGGATCTTGGCGTCGTCGCCCCACACGCCCGCCGCCTTGTCGGCGACGATCGCGTCGTCCTCCCAGCTGTCCCACAGCTTCAGTGCCACGTCGAGGAACTCGGCGGCCCGCGCGTACCGCTCGGCGTGCGCCGGCTCGGCGTCCAGACCGAAGTTGCGGGCGGCCTCGGCACCGGCGGTGGTGACGATGTTCCAGCCCGCCCGGCCGCCGCTGATGTGGTCCAGGGTGGCGAACTTGCGGGCCAGGTTGTACGGCGAGTTGTACGAGGTGGAGGCCGTGGCGATCAGGCCGATGTGCTCGGTGGCCGTGGCCAGGGCGGTCAGCAGGGTGATCGGCTCCAGTGCCCCGGCGGGCCGCTGGGCCACACTGCTCCACAGCTGCGGGCCGTCGGCGAGGAACAGCGAGTCGAAGGTGCCACGCTCGGCGATCCGGGCGAGCCGCACGTAGTGCGCCAGGTCCACATGCGCGTGCGGGTCGCTCTCCGGCAGCCGCCACGACGCCTCGTGGTGGCCGGTGGTCATCAGGAACGCGTTGAGGTGCAGCTGTCTGCGGGTCATCGATGGTCCTCCGTGACACCGAGCGCGGCCAGCAGCCGCTCCCGGTACTCGCCGAGCAGGGGGTCGCGGTACGACCGCGGGTGCGCGCGGTCGATGGTCAGATCGAGGCCGATTTGGCCCTGGTCGAGGACGAGCACCCGGTCGGCGAGCACGATCGCCTCGTCCACGTCATGGGTGACCAGCAGCACGGAGGGCCGGTGGCGCTCCCACAGCTGCCTGAGCAGGCCGTGCATCCGGATCCGGGTGAGCGCGTCCAGCGCCCCGAAGGGCTCGTCGGCCAGCAGCAGTTCCGGCTCGCGGACGAGGGACCGGGCCAGGGCGGCGCGCTGCGCCTCCCCGCCGGACAGCTCGCCCGGCCAGGCCCGCTCGCGGCCCTTCAGCCCCACCTCTTCCAGGGCCCCACGGCCGCGCCGCTCGGCGTCCTTGCCGTCGAGTCCGAGCAGGACGTTGGCGAGCACCGCCGCCAGGGCAGCAGCCGGGAGTCCTGGAAGACCACCGACACCCGCTCGGGGGCCGTGAGCTGCCCGCTGCCGGTGACGCCGTGGTCGAGTCCGGCGATCGCCCGCAGCAGCGTGCTCTTGCCCGAGCCGCTGTGTCCGAGCAGGGCGGTGAACTGTCCGGCCGGCAGATCGAGGTCGATGCCGTCGAGGACCGTGCGGCCCCCGAACGACCGGGTCAGGCCCCGCAACTGGACGGCGGGCCGGGTCAGCTGCTCAGTGTGCGGCGCCATGACAGCACCCTCCGTTCGACGATGCGGACCGCGCTGTCGGAGATGAGGCCGAAGATGCCGTAGACGACCAGGCCGACGAGGATGACGTCCGTCTGGCCGTAGTTCTGCGCCTGGAACATCATGTAGCCGAGGCCGCTGGTGGCGTTGATCTGCTCCAGCACCACCAGGCCGAGCCAGGAGCCGGTCACGCCGAGCCGCAGCCCGACGAAGAATCCGGGCAGCGCGCCGGGGATGACGACCTGCCGGATGAACCGGTACTTCGACAGGTCCTGGACCTCGGCCAGTTCGACGAAACGGCTGTCGATGCCGGACAGCGCGGCATGCGTGTTGAGGTAGATCGGGACGTAGACGACGATCGCGATGATGGCGATCTTGAAGGTCTCGCCGATGCCCAGCCAGAGGATGAACAGCGGTATCAGACCCAGGGTGGGGATCGCCCGGTTGAGGTTGACCGTCCCGTCGATCAGTGCCTCGCCGGTCCGGGTGAGCCCGGACACCAGCGCGAGCAGGATCCCCACGGTCAGACCGATCGCGAAGCCGGTGGCCGCGCGCTGCAGCGAGGTCAGGATGTCGTCCGGCAGCGTGCCCGCGCTCCACAGGCGGCTGGCCGTCTCCAGCACGGTCCAGGGCGCCGGGATCGCGCCCGGGTCGAGCAGTCCGGCCGCGGAGGCGACGACCCACAGGGCGAGGACGACGGCGGGCCCGACGATCCGGGTGCGGGCAGCCGCCTGCCGGGGGCCAGTCGCCTGCGCCGGCGCACCTGGCGCGTCTCCTCGGCGGCGGCGAGCGGTGCGGAGGCGGTCTTGGTCGCGGTCGTGGTCGCGTTCGCGGTCGCGTTCGCGGTCGCGTTCGCGGTCGTGTGCGTTGTCGTGGTCACGGCGGTCACCTCCGGTACTCCGCGGGTACGGCCTTCGCCGCGATGGACTCGAATCGGTGGTCGAAGAGCTCGGAGACGTCGAACTTCTTCACGAAGCCGCCCTCCGCGAGCAGATCGGCGGTCTCCTGCTCCCACGCGATCGCCTCGTCCCAGCGCGGCGGGAACAGCGGCTTGTTGGCCAGCGCGGTGACCGCCTTCGCCTGGGCCGGGGTCAGGTTCTGCGTCCCGACGTAGAACTGCTCGTTCCACTCGTCGGGGTGCTCGTACGTCCACACCTGGCTCTTCGCCCAGTAGGGGATGTACGCGGCGATCGCGGCGGCCTTCGCGGAGTCGTTCAGCACCGAGACCGGCGCCCACAGCAGGTTGAGCAGGTCCACCACGTCCGTGGTGATGGTCCGGGCGGACTTGTACTGCGCCAGGTACGCGGGCGCCTGCGTGTTGGCGAGCGGGGCGATGTCCACCTGCCCGGACTGCAGGGCGGTGAGGAACTGGTTGCTGGTCAGCGGCACCAGCTCCACGTCGTCGTACGCCAGCCCGGCCTTCTTCAGCGCCCGCAGCAGCACGACACCCTGCGCCTGCCCCTGGGAGAAGGCCAGCCGCCTGCCCTTGAAGTCGGCGACCTCGCGAATGTCACTGCCGGGCTTGGTGGCGAACAGGTAATTGGGCTTGCGGGTGATGTTGATCGCGACGATCTTCGCGTCGAAGCCCTGGTAGTGCGCCTGGATCGGAGGAATGCCCGCGTTGTTGGCGACCTCCAGGGACTTCGCGCGGAAAGCGTTGATGACATCGGGGCCCGCGCCGATGTTCAGCCAGTTGGCCACCTTGAACGGCAGGTCGCGGAACCCGGCCAGCTTGAACTGGAGTTGCTGCGCGTTCTGGTACGAGGCGATCTGCAGGCTCGTACCCGCGGGAACCCTGGAAGCCAGCGGAGCGTCGGACGCCGCCTCGGCCGCGGCGCTGTTGTCCGCGCAGCCGCTCAGTCCGGCCGCCGCGGCTGTCACACCGAGCAGTGAGGTCAGGAACAGTCGCCGGTCGAGGCCGGGAACGGGGGGCGAAGGCATGGGAGAACTCCCTGGGGATGGAAGACGGCACAGCACGCGAAATTCCGGCAGGAAAAGCCGGGCAGGGGAATTCACGTGAATTTCACACGGGAAGGAGAAGGCGCTCCGTGAACGGGCGCCGGGGGCGCGTCAACGGGTCAGCAACAGAGAGTGCGACAGCTCGTGAGCGGGCTCATGAACAGGATGTTCCCGGCCATGCGTCACTCCTGTCAACATTCCGAGTTTCTGAATTAAATGACCTCAGGTGACACGCCCAGCGGATCCCGGTAAAGGATGTCGAGCGCCACCGAACCGCCCGCCACGGCCAGCACGGAATCCGGGAAACTGCTCGGTGACACGGTCGCGGCGCGGCCGGCTTCGACCTCTTCCCGCAACGCGGTCAGGCAGTCCTCCCGGTACATGATCCCGATCTCCGTCACGACCACCCGCTCCGGGTTCAGCACATCGAGCAGCAGCCCCACCGCGCGCCCGACCCTCCGCGACCGCTCCGTCAGCAGCCGTACGGCCACCGGGTCACCGGCCGCGGCGGCGCCGACCACGTGCATCGGGTTCACTCCGTCGACGATCCCGGCCTCCTGGGCCCGCCGGCAGAGGGTCCGCTCGCTCAACTCGGCCTGGAGGCAGCCCACACGGCCGCAGTCACAGGTCTCCGTGCCGCCCGGCACCGGCAGATGGGCGATGGCCCCGGCCTGGGAGCGCGGCCCGTGGTGCACCTCGTCGTTGGTGGCGAACGCCGCGTCGACCACGTTGCCCGCGAACAGGTGCAGCACGCTGCGGCTGCCCCGTGCCCCACCGAACAGGCGCTCCGCGTTGACCAGCGCCCGCGCGTGCCCGTCCACATGGACCGGCAGCCCGGTGTGCGCGCCGAGCACCTCCCGCACCGGCACCTCGCGCCAGCCCAGCAGCGGATGCTCGACGACGGTGCCCGAGTCCCGGTCCACCCAGCCACCCGCGGCGAAACCGACGCACAGCGCCTTGCTGCCGGGAGTCCCGGCGAGCAGCGCCGCCAGCCCGTCGGCGGCCCGCGCCAACACCGCCGCGGGCTCGGTGCGTTCGTGCTTCACCTCGCGCCGGGCCACCACCCGCCCGCGCAAGTCCAGCAGCGCGACCGTGGTGTGCGGCACCGCCACGTGCACCGAGCCGACCACGAACCGGGAGTCGTCCAGGTCGACCGGCTGGTGCGGTCGCCCCACACCCCCGGAGCGCCGGAGCTCGGCGGACTCGCGGATGAGCCCCAACTCCGCGAACTGGGCACAGTAGGCGGTCACCGACGCCGGCGACAGGCCGGTCAGCCGGGCGATGGTGCTGCGCGCGACCGGGCCGTGCTCCAGCACGGCCCGCAGCACGACACTGGCGCTGGTGCGGCGCCGGTCGCTGTCGGCGACACGGGGAATGGGGGACGTCAGAAGGGGAGCCGCGGTACGGGGCATGGGTATCTTCCTGGGGCTGGTCCGACACTGCGCCGTCTCGATCGGCGAGCCGGATCCCCTCCGCCCCGCCTCACATCGGGCGGCGACAGGTGGCCGTGCCCTGGCGTCGCAGGTCGACGTAGCGACGCGACGAGAAGTACCGGGCCTGGGCAACCATGTTCGCGACGCTAGCAAAACGGCCCGGGGCTGCCCAGACGGTGACCGACGGGCGAGACGACGGACTCGGCGCCGTTGGGGGAAACCTACAGACGTCCGGTTTTCCGCTCTCGTGTTGCAGGGCACCCCATCACCGTGACTGGCATCACGCCGTGGTGGCTGTAACCCGCACCCTTTGTTCGAAGCCGACCAACTGCCGGTCCACGCCTTTGTCGAGCGCTGACGGTGATCGGGGTGAGCGCGCTGGGATAGCGTCACGGTGTCCCATCGGCCCTCACCTTCGCGGAGTCCCCATGAGCACCGCTGCCGCCACACCCGCCCGCACCGGGCAGGTCCTCGCCGACCTGCTGCCCGCATCCCGTGTCCGGGACGCGGCCCTCGTGCTCGGCGGAGCCGCGCTCACCGGCCTCGCCGCGCAGATCTCGGTGCCCGTGCCCGGCTCCCCGGTGCCGGTGACCGGCCAGACCTTCGCCGCACTCCTCGTCGGCACGTCCCTCGGCGCCGGCCGCGGCTTCCTCGCGCTGGCGCTGTACGCCGTGGCGGGCCTCGCCGGTGTGCCGTGGTTCGCGAGCGGCACCTCCGGCGTCGCCCCCTCCTTCGGCTACATCCTCGGCATGATCCTCGCCTCCACGGTGGTGGGCGCCCTGGCCCGCCGCGGCGCCGACCGCTCGATGCTGCGCATGGCGGGCACGATGCTCGTGGGCGAGGCGATCATCTACGCCGTCGGCGTGCCCTACCTGGCCCTCGCCACCGGCATGTCCGCCACCGCCGCGATCGCCGCCGGCCTCACGCCGTTCCTGATCGGCGACGCGCTGAAGGCGGCGCTGGCGATGGGGGCGCTGCCGACGGCATGGAAGTTCGCGAACAAGCGCTGAAGCCGTAGGCGTTACCAAAAGGCCCGCCGGGGGCGTCACGCCCCCGGCGGGCCTTTTGGCGTAAGTACGGTCGGCAGGGGCTGAATCAGCCGTCCTGAACCCCTGGCCGCCGCCGCTGGGACCACCACATCCCGGCCACGCCCGCCGCGAGCAGCGACGCACCGGCCGCCCCCAGCGGCAGCAGATCCCGAGCCGGACCGGTCTTCGGCAGCTCCTTGCCGCCCGGGGAGTCCGGCTTGCCGGGGGAGACCGGCTCGTTGTCGGTGCCGAGCAGCAGCGGCGTCGCCGGTGCGTCCGGCGACGGATTGGTCGTGCCGAACGGCACCGGGCCCTGCTGCCAGAACGTCTTCTTCCCGTCGCCCGTCTGCACGGGCAGACAGATCTTCCCGGTCTTGCCCAGGTCGTACGTCGCGTCGACCGCGTACGACTTCGACTCACCGGCCGCGAGATTGCCGACCGGGCAGCTGAAACCGCTGTTCGAACCCTCCGGAAGATTGTTCTCGGCTATCGCGGAACACCCCTGGACGTTCTTGACGGTGAGTCCGTCGAAACCGACGACCAAAAGCCGGATCTTCCCGCTGTCCTTGTTCCCCTCGTTCTTCACCGTGGCGGTGAGCGCCGTCTTTTCGGAGTCGTTGTCGACCGAGATCTTCTCGGGCAGCAGCGTGGTCAGCTTCACCCCCGCCGGTGCCTCGTCAACGACCTTTCCTCCCTTGCTGCTCGCGGGCCCTTCGTCTTCCGCTCCGGCCGTTCCGGAAAGGATCACCACGGCCGAGAAGGATGCTGCCACCAGCGATCCCGCGACCGCCGCCGTGCGACGAGAACTCATGTTCGTCCCCCCCTTTGGTCCCCCTGGACTGCCCTGGCCTGCACCAGAATTCGCCAGTACTGAAAGAGCTACCACAAGATTTCCCGGCACTATCCTGGTACGGCACGAAGTGTGACCGTTGTGTTTCACTGGAGTCGGTCGCGGCGTCGCGGAGGGGGTGCAGCGGATTGCCGGGGAATGCGAACATCGGCGGTGTTCCAGGGATATTGGTGACGGGGCGCTATCGGCTGGTCGAAAGTATCGGTCAGGGGGGAATGGGGCGGGTGTGGCGAGCCGCCGATGAAATACTCGACCGGCAGGTCGCCGTCAAGGAAATGCGTATCGACGGCCTCGACGCGGAGGACAGCGGGACGCGCCGCGAACGCACCCTGCGCGAGGCCAGGGCCACGGCCCGGATCGACCACCCCAACGTCGTACGGGTCTACGACGTGGTAGACGAGGGCGAACGCCTGTGGATCGTCATGGAGTTGGTCGCAGGCCGCTCCCTCGAACGGATCCTCGCGGAGGAGGGCCCACTGGACCCCGGCGACACGGCCCGGATCGGACTCGGCCTGGTCGCGGCGCTGCGGCAGGTCCATGCGCGGGGAGTACTGCACCGGGACATCAAACCGGGCAACGTGCTCGTGGAGACCGGGAGCGGGCCCGCCGGACCGGCACGCGGCACCGCCGCTCGGCGTGTCGTCCTCACGGACTTCGGCATCGCCGCGATCCAGGACGCCAAGGCGCTCACCATGGTCGGCATGCTGGTCGGCTCGCCCGACTACATGGCCCCCGAGCGCATCTCCGGCCGCCCGCAGGGCCCACCGTCCGACGTCTGGTCCCTCGGCGCGACCCTCTGCGCGGCCCTCGGCGGCCGTTCCCCCTTCGCCCGCGACACCACGCTGGCGACCCTGCACGCGGTCCTGTACGAGGAGCCCGAACTCCCCGCCACGTCCGGCCCGTTGCGCGACATCCTGACGTCCCTGCTGGAGAAGGAACCGTCGGTCCGCCCGCGCCTGGAGGAACTGGAAGCGGCCTTGGCCCCGGTCGCGTTCCCGGCGCCGACGCCTACGGTGGCGGTGGGGCCGGTACGGGAACGACTTGAGCGGACAACGGGGTTGCCGGAGCCGGAGCCGGAGCCGGAGCCGGAGCCGGAGCCGGAGCCGGAGCCGGAGCCGGAGCCGGAGCCGGAGCCCGTGCCGGAACCGGAGCAGCCGGACTCGGAGCCGTCGGGCGTGGAGCCGGTGTCGGATTCGGTCCCCGCTCAGGACCCTGCCGCGAGGCCGGAGCGACGACCCGGGCCCGAACCCGAGCCCCCCGAGCCGGACGAACACTCCGCCCCGGAACCGGACCTGCGGACACCGGCCTCGCCCCCGCTCCCGCCACCCGGGCGGCCTACCCCGAAGGACCCCCGCCAGCCCGCCCCCACCCGCACCCCCACACGCACACCCACGGCGAAGCCCCAGCCGAACAAGGCCGGTTCGCCACCCGCCACCGCCACCACTACGCCCCACCCCACCACGACCAGAGCCCGCCCGAGCCCCGTCTCCCTCACCCGAGCACAAGCGGCGACGGAGTGCGGCCCCCGCCCCACGCCGGCACCCATCCCTACACCCACCGCGATGCCGCCGGGCGAACTTCCCGGCCCCGCCACTCCGGCCGCGGCCCGCCCCCGCGCCGGCCACCGCCGTACGATGCTCGCCGCCGCGGCAGCCACGGTCGCGACGGTCGGCGCCGTCGTAGGAATCGTGCTGGCGACGTCATCCGGCTCACCTGGCGACGACACCCCCCGAGCAGGCTCCTCGGCCTCCGCATCACCCACGACCGACGGCGAGCCCTCACCCACCGTCGAAGGCACATCCAGGCCGCAGAGCCTGCCGCCGGGCGCGCACCGGGAGGCCGGAGGATTCGCCTGGGCGACACCCGACGGCTGGCGGCGGGACGTGAAGACGGGCGCGGAGGTGCACTACACCTCCCCGGACGGCACGCAGGAACTGGTCGGCAAGTCGTCCCTGGCCCGCGGTGACCTGCTGGAGACCTGGCAGACCTCGGAGCGCAACGCCCACCAGGGCGAGGACTACCGCAAGGTCCGCCTGGAGGAGACGACGTTCCGAGGCCACCCGGCGGTGGTCTGGGAGTACACGTTCACGCTGAAGGGCGTCCACTGGCACGCCCGCCTGCTCGGCTTCAACGTGGACGGCAAGTCGTACCAGATCAACACCTGGTACGACTCCGGTATCGAACCGCAAGCCCTCCGCACGTACGAGAGGGTCAAGGACAGCTTCACGGTGCTGTAGGCGGCAACGCGAAAGCCCCCCGTTCACCACGAACGGGGGGCACCGCGGAAGGGCCGGTCAGCCGGCCGAAACCTCGTCCCGCCTGTCGTCCTGCGCCTGCTCCTGCGACTGCGCGGCGGCAGCGGCGGCCCGCCGCCCCCCGAGGACCTGCTCCTTCACGAAGGCGACGACGAGGACCAGCGCCGCGACGAGCAGCGACAGCAAGATGGTCTCGCGCCCGTCGTGCTCGGTGTCGGTGAGCATGTAACCGAGGATGAACACGATCAGCGCGGCCGTCGCCCAGGTCAGGTACGGGTACAGCCACATCTTCACGACGAGCTTCTCCGGCGCCTCGGCCTGGATGATCCTCCGCATCCGCAGCTGGGAGAAGCAGATCACCAGCCACACGAACAGGGCGACCGCGCCACTGGAGTTCACGAGGAAGAGGAAGACGGAGTCGGGGAACTTGTAGTTGAAGAACACGGCGATGAATCCGAACGCGACGGACGCGAGGATCGCCGTGCGCGGCACGCCGTTGGCGGTCGTCCGGGCGAAGCCCTTCGGCGCGTCACCGCGCTGGCCGAGCGAGAAGGCCATCCGGGAGGCGGTGTAGAGGCCGGAGTTGAGGCAGGACAGCACCGAGGTCAGCACGATGAAGTTCATGATCTGACCGGCGTGCGGAATGCCGAGGGAGTCGAGCGCGGCGACGTACGAGCCGTCCTTGGTGATGGACTTGCTGTCCCAGGGCAGCAGGGACACCACGACGAAGATCGAGCCGAGGTAGAACACGGCGACGCGCCAGATGATGCTGTTGGTGGCCTTGGTGACGGCCTGCTGCGGGTTCTCGGACTCACCGGCGGCCAGGGTGGCGATCTCGCTGCCCATGAAGGAGAAGACGACGAGCAGCACACCGGTGAGGATCGCCCCGGCGCCGTGGGGCAGGAAGCCCCCGTGCTCGGTGAGGTTGCTCAGCCCGGCCTGCTCACTGTCCACACCCGGCAGCAGCCCGAACACGGCCAGCCCGCCGATGACGATGAACGCGGCGATCGCGACCACCTTGATCCCGGCGAACCAGAACTCGAACTCTCCGTACGACCCGACGGAGACGAGGTTGGTGGCGGTGAGCACCAGCATCACGATCAGGGCCCAGGCCCACTGCGGCACGGCCGGTATCCACCCCTCCAGGATCACCGCACCGGCGGTCGCCTCGACCGCCAGCACGACCACCCAGAAGAACCAGTACAGCCAGCCGATGGAGAAACCGGCCCAGGACCCGAGCGCCCGGTCGGCGTGCGCGGAGAAGGAACCCGAGGTCGGGTTGGCGGCCGACATCTCACCGAGCATCCGCATCACGAGCACGACGAGCGTGCCGACGAGGGCGTACGACAGGAGGATGCCGGGCCCGGCGGTGGCGATACCGGAGCTGGACCCGACGAACAGGCCGGCCCCGATGACGCCACCGATGGCGATCATGGAGAGATGCCGGCTCTTGAGCCCGGCCTGGAGCCCGGAGCCGTCACCGGGTTCGTTTCCTGTCGTTTTGAGAGTCGGCTGCGAGGTCATGGAACGGATTTCCTTTGCGCCGGGGAGCTGTTTGCCCGTAGGAGCGGTGTACGAGCGGTGTACGAGCCGGTCCAGTGAATCGGAGGCGAACGAATAGGAGAACCTTTGAATCCAGATTGTTACTTGAGGTTTTCCTGAGCTTCCGTAATCCGGCTCACACTCGCGTCAAGTTTTCATGAGCGCCACCCCGCGCACCTGCCCCGAAACATCCGTGTCACACTCGTCCCATGCGCGTGTACCTCGGCTCGGACCATGCGGGCTACGAACTCAAGAACCACCTCGTCGAGTGGCTGAAGGCGGCGGGTCACGACCCCGTCGACTGCGGCCCGCACATCTACGACGCCCAGGACGACTACCCGCCCTTCTGCCTCCGCGCCGCGGAGCGGACGGCCGCGGACACCGACGCCCTCGGCATCGTCATCGGCGGCTCCGGCAACGGTGAGCAGATCGCCGCGAACAAGGTCAAGGGCGTCCGCGCGGCCCTCGCGTGGAGCGAGGAGACCGCGGCCCTCGGTCGCCAGCACAACAACGCCAACGTCGTCGCCGTGGGCGCGCGCATGCACTCGCAGGACGAGGCGACGGCCTTCATCGAGACGTTCCTCAACACCCCGTTCTCCGGTGACGAACGTCACATCCGCCGAATCGACATGCTCGACGCATACGAGTCAACGGGCGACCTCCCTCCCATCCCGCCCCACCACCCCCAGCAGTAAGCCCTTCAGCCCCGCTGAACCATCGGGACCAGGTGGATGTGCGGAGGCGAGCCCAAGGGGTCCCCGAGCACAACGAGGGGACTGAGCGCCCGAACCCGCCACGGGCGTTTAACGCATCCGGGCCTGATGCGGGCATCCGACGCACCTGAGCCTGATCCAGGCGCCCAGCACACCCGGGCCTCCTGCGAGGGACCAGTGGGCCCGGGTCCGAACGCGGGCGTCCAGCGCACCCGGGCCCGAAGCGGGAGTCCAGCGCACCCGGACTTGATGCGGGGGGGCGAGGGGCGCAGCCCCATGCGGGGTGCAGGGGCGGAGCTGCGCGAGGGGTGCAGGGGACGCAGTCCCCGCCGGGGTCCGGGGCGGAGCCCCGAGGCGTTTCGACCTCGGCCCCTTGGCGAACTGCTTCGGGTGGGTGGGTGGGAAAGCTCCCCCCGGGGCCCGGGCGGAGCCACGAGGCGAGGTCAGCCTCTTGACCGGCCGAGTCGGGTGGGCGGGTGGGCAAGCCCACGCCCCCGGCGGAGCCCGCGGCGACGATCACAGGAGAACCCCGTGCCGGAAGGCCACACCATCCACCGACTGGCCCACGACTACGCCACCGCCTTCCTCGGCACAACCCCCCGCGTAACCAGCCCCCAGGGCAAGTTCACCGACGCCGCCACCCTCCTCACCGGCACGGAACTCACCCACACGGAAGCCCACGGCAAGCACCTCTTCCTGGGCTTCCACGCCACCGACTGGATCCACATCCACCTCGGCCTCTTCGGCAAGGTCACCTTCACCCTCGCCCCCACCCCCGCACCCCCACCCACCGACACCATCCGCCTCCGCCTCGCGAACGACACCACCTGCGTCGACCTCCGCGGCCCCACCACCTGCGCCCTCATCACGCCCCCGGAGAAGCAGGCGATACACGACCGCCTCGGCCCCGACCCCCTCCGCGACGACGCCGACCCGGACACCGCCTACCGCCGTATCTCCCGCAGCCGTACGACCATCGCCGCCCTCCTCATGGACCAGAAGGTCATCGCCGGCGTGGGAAACGTCTACCGCGCGGAGGTCCTCTTCCGGCACCGCATCGACCCGTACCGCCCCGGCAAGGACATCACCCCGCCCGAGTGGCACGAGATCTGGACCGACCTGGTCGAGCTCATGCACGAGGGCGTCCGCAACAACCGCATCGACACGGTCCGCCCGGAGCACACCCCGGAGGCGATGGGCCGCCCACCCCGCGTGGACGACCACGGCGGCGAGGTGTACGTCTACCGCAGGGCCAACCAGCCCTGCCACATCTGCGGCGGCGAGATCCGCACCGCCGATCTCGCCGCCCGCAACCTCTTCTGGTGCCCGACCTGCCAACGCCCCTGAAACGGCCCGGGCGTCAGAACCCGTGCGGCAACCACGGCGGCACAGCCGCCCCGAATCCGAGCGACGCCTCCGCCAGCGCCCCCGGCCGCAGCTCCCGCACCCGTCCCGCCGCCCCCAGCGAGGCCAGCGACACGCCTCCGAGATACGCCGCCCCCAACTCCCGTACGGACAACGCGACATCCGCCGCATCCGCCGTACGCTCGCAGGACGCCCCCTTCGCATCCCCGCTGAGCCGCCAACGCCCGGCGTTCCAGGGACAGAACGCGTCGTCCACCTCGAACACCACGTCCACCGGCGCCTGATACGTCCGCGCCTCCAGCGCGGTCCCGACATCCACCAGCCGTACGTACAGCGAATCCCGCAACCGCGGCCGGCACCGCCGTATGTCGGACACCATGTACTGCCACGCGTCGTCGACCGGCCGCCCCCGCAGCACCAGCGTCGACGTCAGGTCGATACCGAACAGGAACCGCAACAGCGCCGCGTCCGCCGCGGGATCCAGCGCGGCGGAGTTCTCCAGCGTCACCGTGCCGTTGGCCCCGGCGTGCTCCCAGCCCGGCTTGACGCGGTACCGCGCGTACCCGACCGTGTGCCCGTCCCGCTCGGCGAGGACGCACTGAAGCGGCGACGCCCCCTCCCGCTCGCTCTCCGGGTCGAGCACCCCGAGCCGGTCCCAACCGGGCAACCGCGCCAGCAGCCCGGGCCGCGACGGCACCAGCCGCGCGTACACCGCCTCGCACACGTCGACGACATCGGCGGGAACGGCGTAGCGCAGGCGTACGTCGTCCGTACCGGCCGGCAGCGAGGCCAGCCGCACGCGGCTCGTGTCGATCTCGGCGTTCAACTGGAAGGTGGCGGCGCCGTATCCGAACCGGCCGTAGATCGCCGGCTCGGAGGCCGTGAGCACGGCCAGCGGCTCACCCCAGGCGCGGACGTCGTCCAGCTGCCGCCGCATCATCGACGTCAGGACACCGCGCCGGCGGTGCGTGGCGGCGACGCTCACCATCGTGACGCCCGCGGCCGGCACCGAGGCCCCGCCGGGCACGGTGAGCCGGAAGGAGAACGCCCCCGCCGTCCCCACACAGGCGTCCCCGTCCCAGACACCGAGCGAACGGTCGTACTCGGTCAGCGAGTCCCACAACTCCCGCTCCTCGGCGGACTCGGGCACTCCGCCGAAGGCGCGGATGAGGGTGTCGTACCACGTGTCCCAGTCGTCCCGCCGAAGCACCCGCAGGGTCGCCGCGGAGCCGGCCGTGTCAGTCACCATGGCCCATGCCTACCAGGGCAATGCCGGACGAGCGAGGGAATTTCTCCCGGCCGGCGACGGGCGGCGCACCGTGAAGTTCACTGTGAAGTCGGCCCTCGGACGGGGGACAAGTAGGACCTCCCGTGCCAAGCGGCCCGTCCGATGGATAGGGTCCCGAACTAATGGCAGCAGGACGAGAGCGGCGCGCGGAAGCCGAGACGTTCACGGCCCGGTTGAAGAAGCAGTGGCACCGGGCCCGCGTCGGCGTGCGCCGAGCCGCCGTGGACTACTTCCGCGGCGACGGCTCGGACTGGATCGCCCTGGCCGGTCTGCTCCTGATGGTTCCGGTGATCGCGGCGGCGACGCTGGCGAACTCGGTGTGGTTCTCGCCGGCCGCGCTGGTCCTGCCGGTCGTCGTGGGCGGCCTGCTGCTGCGCCCGGCGAGCCTGCTCGGCCTGTACGCGGCGGCGGCCACGGCACTGATCGTGGAGTCGGTGCGGCTGGGCCCCTACACGGAGGGCCCCTCCAGGGTCACTCCGGGTGTGGTGCTCGTGGTCGCGGCCTGCGGTTTCTTCGGCTTGCTGCTGGCCCAGTTCCGCAGCCGGGTCGGTGTGCCGTGGCGGCGCGGCGGCACCATGCTCTTCGACCTGCGCGAACGCATCCGGGTGCAGAGCAAGCTGCCCGGCCTGCCGGACGGCTGGCACCGGGAGATGGCGCTGCGCCCGGCGGGCGGCCAGTCCTTCTCGGGCGACTTCGTGGTGGCGGCGCGCACCAACGGCGGCCGTACGCTGGAGGCCGTCCTCACCGACGTCTCCGGCAAGGGCATGGACGCGGGCTCCCGCGCACTGCTCCTGTCCGGTGCGTTCGGCGGCCTCCTGGGTTCCCTCCCGCCGCACGCCTTCCTCCCGGCCGCGAACGGCTATCTGCTCCGCCAGGACTGGGACGAGGGCTTCGCGACCTCCATCCACCTGGTCCTCGACCTGGACTCCGGCGACTACGAGCTCTACTCCGCCGGCCACCCGCCGGGTCTCCAGCTCAGCGCGGGCAGTGGCCGCTGGGAGGAGAAGGCGGCCGAGGGCCCGCTCCTCGGTGTGTACGACGGCGCCCAGTTCGACCCGGTGAAGGGCTCGCTCCGCCCGGGTGACGTGCTGATGCTGTTCACGGACGGCCTGGTGGAGACCTCCGACCGCGACATCGTCGAGGGCATCGACCGCCTCACCGGCGAGGCCGACCGTTATGTGGCGGGCGGCTTCCACGGCGCCGCCTGGCACCTCATCGAGGCGGTGGCCAAGGATGTCAACGACGACCGGGCGCTGCTGCTGATCTGCCGGGAGGGCCCGACGGCCGCGTCCGCCCGCTGAGGCACGGACCGCCCGACCCATGGTTCGGTCATGATTGTGTGGTGCTTCTGCGACCGAATCGGACCCCGATTGCACAGGCAACTGTCGTGTTGATAGAGATTATTGACGAGACTTGAGGACGGCCGGAAGCGGTCGCCGCGATGGCCCATACGGGGGAGGCGAGTTAGCGCGATGAAGTTCGACATGGGATCGCAGACGCTGTCGACGTTGCAGCGTGACACGCGTGGTTCGACGGATGACCTGGGTGGTCTGGTCCGTCAGTTGGTGGCGGCGGCGCAGCCGCTGGAGGGTAAGTTCAACGGTTCGGGTCGTGTGATGTTCAACCAGTTCAAGGCGCGGGCGGATCGGATCGCGTCGGATCTGAACTCGTCGCTGTCGGCGATCCTGGGCGGTCAGTCGGGCATGGACTCGGCGTTCTCCTCGGGCGACCAGGAGCAGGGTGACAACGCGCGCCAGCAGATGTCGGCGGCGAACTTCGACGCCGCGCGTTTCCGCTGAGGGCTGGCGGCGTTCGGTTGCTGCCGGTGTTTCGCCGGTTGGGTTTCTGGTTGTGTTCGGTTTCTCGGGGAGTGGTGTGTGATGGCAGGCGCGGATTCGGACCGCAGGTCGTATGACACGGGTGCGTCGGCGGACGCGCAGTCCAACATCCAGGGGGTGATCGGACGTCTGGAGTCGCTGATCACCGAGCGTGACAAGCAGGTGAAGGCGGCGATGGCCGACTTCACGGCGGATGGTGTGGCGGATGAGTACCACGGCAAGGAACAGCGGTGGAACAAGGCCTCGCAAGAGGTCAAGAACATCATTCATCTGCTGAAGACGACGCTGGAGAAGAACGACGGCACGGCGCAGTCGACGATTCAGCGTGCGAAGGCGGCGGTGGACAACATCGGCTGAGCAGCCGCTGTTGCCGCTGTGGGTGTGTCGGTGAAGTTCGTTGGTTGTTTGTGACGGGGGTTTTCGGTGCCCGGCTGGGATTTGAAGCCGCAGGGTATTTCGCATGTGCTGAAGACGACGGGTGATGCGGCGTCGAAGCTGGAGAAGTACGCGAAGGCGTTCGGTGAGCATCTGACGTCGGCGGCGTCCAGCGCGGGCACCGTCTCCGCCGAGGGCGGCGGTGAGGGCGGCGAGAAGGCGCAGGGTGGTCTGGTGGCGCTTGCGTTGTCGCAGTTCGCGGAGCACGCGACGAAGGATCTGAAGTTCGTCGCGGCGCGGGCGGGTAAGTCGTTGCAGGGCGCGGTGGACGCCACCACGGCGTATCTGAACGGTGATGAGGAGATGGCGGCGGAGGCCCAGCGCAAGACGCTGCAGGCGCCTGCGGTGGATCTGCCGGGAGTCGGTAAGCGGTGATACAGCCGGAGAAGATCCCCCAGTTCACCGGAAATCTCGAGCAGCTGGAGACGGACTACGCGGATCTGAAGAAGGACGCGGGTCATGTCCGGGACGCTGGTGGTGACATCCACTCCCGCTTCCAGGGCTTGTCGGCGTTCTATCACGCTCCGGAGGCGGAGCGGCTGTTCGCGACGACGAAGCCGGTGAAGGAGAAGGCGGACGCGTTCGCCGACGATCTGGAGACGGTGTCGGGGGCGTTGTCGTCGTACGCGACGGAGATCCGCCCGCTGGTGGCGAAGCTGAAGCGGCTGAAGGCGGACGCGGCGGCTTTTGTCTCGTCGGTCAAGGACGATGACGAGTGGGAGTACGACGAGGACAAGGTCGACGAGCACAACAAGCTGCGTGATGACATCACCGCGACGGTCGCGGCGTTCTGGGCTGCGGAGCGGACCTGCCACAACAAGATCACCGCTCTGTGGGGCGGGACGCAGATGGTGGCCGGGGACGGTTCGCAGAAGAAGAACCAGTACGGCTTCAACGCCGATGACATGAAGGACGCCAAACTCCCCTGGGGTGACCCGGTGGAGGAGAAGCACCACTGGTACGAGGTCGGCCACTGGGTGAAGTCCTTCGTGTGGGACGGGCTGATCGTCGACGGTGTCTGGGGCACGATCAAGGGCCTGGGCACCCTGGTCGGCTTCGGCGGCTGGGAGGCGGATGGGGCGAGGCGTGGAAGGGCCGTGGCGCGAGCTGGCGACCGGTCTGGCCATCACGGCGATCCCCGGGCGCAGGCGTGGTTCTGGACGGCGTCGGACAAGGAGATGCCGGGCTGGCTGCGTGATTCGCGCACCGCGATGAAGGAGACCGGCAAGGCACTGGTGGCGTGGGATCAGTGGGGCAAGAACCCCGCCCGCGCCGCCGGAGCGGTCACCTTCAA
>KE354252.1 GCA_000415505.1 Streptomyces afghaniensis 772 | reverse complement strand
ACCCGGGCCGGCCAGGTCGACCTCCTCGCAGTGCGCGACCAGGAACGCCCCCACCGACGGCGGCGAACCGCGTCTGCCATGTCAGGGACGATGCCATGCGAGAGATGTTTCCAGACCTCCGCCCACGCCAGGGTGATCGGGCAGACCACCCGGGGCGGACTGCCCGCCGGTCGCAGGGGAGTGACGATCAGCTCCCGGGCGACCTCCGCTATGCGGTCGGCGCGGTCGGGCCGGCTGGCGTCGAACTGGTCGTCGAAGAGAAAGGCCAGCGAGAACCAGTTCATCAGGACGACCATGTCGTCCGCCGACGCGTGCGGATAGGTGCGCGCGGCGGCCTGAGGCAGGTCCCAGGACTTGTACTCCTCGAACCCGTCCCGGCTGCGGACCAGGCGCATCTCCCACACCCAGCGCAGATGGCGTGCCCGGGCGTACTCCAGATGCTCGCTGACCGGGGTGTCGAAGGGGAGGTCGAACCGGACGTCCTGAGGCATGTGCTTCCTTTCGGGAGACGGACCGCAGAGTCCCCCCACCCCTGCGAACGGACGGCGCCGTGGACCGCCCGCACACTCGAACTCGGCTTCGCAGTCCGAAAGTTGAACCGAGAAGCGGTACGAGGCTGCCCAGGGCGGGAATCAGCCATTCCGTGACCCTGCCGTGATCTCCGTTACTGCCCAAACCGCTTGAGCTGCGTACACTCCCTCCTCCCTCACCCGGCATCTGCTTGTCCGGCGGGCCTGCGCAGCCTCGGAACGTCACACTGGTAGGCGTCCGTCGACCACGTTTCAGGAGGACTGCCGACGATGACGTCCGCACCCGTACGCAGCGCTGAGCAGCGCAAGAAGGACACCCTGCACCGTCTGGAGCACGACGTGGACGCCTGGGTCGCCACGGCCGGCAGCGCGTCGGGGACGCCGTACCTCGTCCCGCTGTCGTTCCTGTGGAACGGCTCGTACCTGCTGTTCGCCACCCCCGCGTCGAGCCCCACCGGACGGAATCTGGCGGCGACCGGACGGGCCCGCGTCGGAATCGGACCGACCCGTGACGTCGTCCTGGTCGACGGCTCCGTCGAGACCGTCCAGCCCTCCGACCTGACCGAGCAGGACGCCGAACTCTTCGCAGCCAAGACCGGGTTCGACCCGCGCCGGCTGGCCACGCCGTACCTCTACTTCCGCGTCGTGCCGCAGCGCGTACAGGCCTGGCGGGAGGCCGACGAGCTGGACGGCCGCGAACTCATGCGCGACGGACGGTGGTTGACGGCCGACTGAATCGGCCCGGCCGGGATAACCGCAAGGTACGGGTCCGCGGGGCACGACCGCCCCGCGGCCGGAATCCTGCGGAGGAGACATGGCACTGGTGAAAGCGGGTGTCCTGGTGCTCGACTGTGCCGAGCCCGAGAAGCTCGCCGTGTTCTACAAGGAGCTGCTGGAGGGGGAGGAGGCGGACGCGACCGCCAACCGGGTGGAGATCAAGGGCGCGGACGGCTTCCGCATCGCCCTGCGCCGGGACGTCAACGCGACCCCGCCCAGCTGGCCCCGCCCCGAGAACTCCCTCCAGGCCCACCTGGAGTTCGTGGTGGACGACCTCGACGCGGTGGAACGCCGGGTCATCTCTCTCGGCGGCCGCCCCCTGGAGGCCAAGGAGGCCTCGGGCCCCCTGGAGGAGCGCGGCTACGCCGACCCGGCAGGCCACTCCTTCACCCTGCGCCGCACCCCACCGACCGCACCGAAGCAGGGCTGACCGGGGCGGCGGAGGGCGCGGGGCGCGCGATACCCGCGCAGGCGGTCCTGCCCCGCCCGCCGCACCGGCGGGCGGGGCCGTGCCGTTCTCAGTCGCGGCCGCCCTTCTCCCCGGCCGGCCAGGTGCCGGTGGAGCGCTCGATGGCCTTGGCGCCCGCGCGGTCCACGGCGCTGCGCACCACGGCGAAGATGGCGCCCTGGACCGCGGCGGCCAGCAGGATCTCCCCCCAGCCGCGGTCCTTGTCCAGCGCGTCGGGCGCGTCCTCCTCGTGACGGATCGCCATCCATGTCTTGCGGAAGGCCAGCCCGGCCAGCCAACCGCTCGACCAGCCCAGCACGAACCCGAGGGGCTGGTAGGCGAAGGGCAGCTTCTTCTTCTTGGCCACGTGAATCTCCTTGGTCGGTGAGGGGTGGACGGTGGTGGTCAGGGGGTGTGGGCTGCCGGGACCCGCTCCTCGGCGCGTACCGGCCCGGGCGGCGTACCGTCACCGAACGGCCGCCCGCCCAGCTCCTCGCGGTGGTGCGGGTTCAGCCAGCCGGACAGGTCCGGGCCCAGCGGCACGACGCGGGTCGGGTTGATGCCCGTGTGCACCTGGTAGTAGTGGCGCTTGATGTGGTCGAAGTCGACGGTGTCCCCGAAGCCGGGCGTCTGGTAGAGGTCCCGGACGTATCCCCACAGCGCCCGGTTCTCCGTCAGTTTCCAGCGGTTGCACTTGAAGTGACCGTGGTAGACCGCGTCGAAGCGGACCAGCGTGGTGAACAGCCGGATGTCCGCCTCGGTGATGGTGTCGCCGACGAGGTACCGCTGCCGCTCCAGCCGGTCCGCGAGCAGCTCCAGCCGCCGGAACACGGCCGCGCAGGCGGTCTCGTACTCCTCCTGCCCGGTGGCGAAACCCGCCCTGTACACGCCGTTGTTGACGTCCTCGTAGACGTCCGCCATCACCTCGTCGATCTCGTCGCGCAGCTTGTCCGGGTACAGGTCGGGCGCGCCCTGTCGGTGCAGGGCCGTCCATTCGGTCGCGAGGTCGAGCGTCAGCTGCTGGTAGTCGTTGGTGACCAGCTTTCCGCTGGGCACGTCCACCATCGCCGGCACGCTGACCCCGCCGGGGTAGTCCGTCTCCCGGCGGTCGTACGCCTCACTCAGATAGCGGATGCCGAGGACCGGGTCGCGGCCGTCCTCGTCCAGCGTGAAGCGCCAGCTGCGGTCGTCCTGGATCGGGTCGGCGACGGCCAGGGACAGCGCGTCCTCCAGGCCGAGCAGCCGCCGGGAGACCAGCGACCGGCTCGCCCACGGGCAGGCGCGGCTGACGACCAGACGGTAGCGGCCGGCCTCCACCGGCCAGCCGTCCCGGCCGTCGGCGGTGATCCGGTCCGTGAAATGCGCCTTGGACCGCTTGAACCTGCTCCTTCCGTAGGCGCTGTTGCCGTCGTCGCCGTCGTCGCGGCTCATCGGGATGACCTCCTTCGGCGTGCGTGTGGCCTGCTTGTCGTGCGTGTGTCCTGGTGAACGCGTTCCCCTTTTTCCGCCGACGGCACGGTGTGAGCACCGCCGACCGGGGCAATCGGCGTGGGTGAGTGCAGAAGGATCTGATCGGAGGACACGCGTCACCGTGCTGGTGGCGCTCGCTGCCAATCTGGTGATCGCGGCAGCCAAGGCGGTCGGCGGCCTGGCCGCGGGATCACCGGCACTGCTGTCGGAGGCGGCCCACTCGGTGGCCGACAGCATGAACGAGGTGTTCTTACTGGCGGCACTGCGCCGCAGCCGCCGCCCCGCCGACCGGCGTCACCCCTTCGGCTACGGCAAGGAGCGGTTCTTCTGGTCGCTCCTCGCGGCCGTCGGGATCTTCGTCATGGGCGGGTGCTTCTCCTTCTTCCAGGGCATCGAGGCCCTCGTGAGCGGAGGGGAGGAGAAATTCGGCGGCTATGTGGCCGGTCTGGTCGTGCTCGGTATCGCCCTCCTCGCGGAGGGCGCCTCTCTGCTGCGGGCGCTGTACCAGGTGCGCCGGCAGGGCGGCGCGCGCGCCGGGATGCGCGACCCGCCTGCGTACGGTCGTCGCCGAGGACGGCACGGCGGTGCTCGGCGTCACGCTGGCCATCGCCGGCATGGCGCTGCACATGGTCACGGGCCAGGTGGTGTGGGAGGCGTCCGCGTCCCTGGCGATCGGCGCGCTGCTGGTCTACGTCGCCTACCGGCTGGGCCGGGACGCCCGCGACCAGCTGATCGGGGAGGCGGCCGACCGGGAGGCGAGCGGGAAGATCCGGGAGTTGCTGCGGGCACAGCCGGAGATCGACAGCGTGGAGGCCCTGTTCACCATGAAGACGGGCCTCGACTCGGCCCTCGTGGCCGCCCGCGTCGACCTCGTGCCCGGTCTGGACAGCGAGCGCGTCGAGGACGTCGCCGTGCGCATCAAGCGCTCCATCGCCCGGACGGTCCCCGAGGCCGACCAGATCTTCCTCGATGTCACCGACCGTCGCGCGGAGGAGGCAGCAGAAAGCCCCGCCGCGACGGGGGAACGCGGCGGGGCCTGACCCACGCGTGCCCCGTCGCCGACGGTTCATGCACGCCCTCGGGGAAGTTTTTTCGCCGACCACCCGGACGGGGCGGCAGGCTCCTCCGGCCCGCTCCGTGCGGTCGTCGTTCCGGCGGGTCCGGAGGAAGCGACTACGGGGGGGAGAACCCGGAGTTCCGGTGCCTCGCCGGAGGGGCGGCGTTTCGCGGGCCCGGCGGCGTGCGGCGTTCCGGGTCTCACCGGGGGGTTGGGCTCCCGTGTCCGGCGGGCGGTCGGCGTCCAGTGTCCGGCGGGCGGGCGAGGGCCGCTTCGCCCGCCTTCGGCCGGAGACCGGGTGCCTGGCCGCTGTCGGCCCGCCCGGAAGGCCCACCCTCACCCGGCCGGAGTGCACCCGGGGGCGCGCCCGAACGTCTCCCGCGTCACCCGCCGTCAGCCGGCTCCAGCACGAACACCGGGATCTCCCGGTCCGTCTTCTTCTGGTAGTCGGCGTACGGCGGATACGCCGCGACGGCGCGTTCCCACCAGTCGGCCTTCTCCTGGCCCGTGACCTCCCGGGCGATCATGTCCTGCTTCACCGGACCGTCCTGGAGCTCCACGTGCGGATCGGCCTTGATGTTGAAGTACCAGACCGGGTGCTTGGGTGAGCCGCCGAGGGAGGCGACCGCGGCGTAACGCCCCTCGTGCTCCACCCGCATCACCGGCGTCTTGCGCAGCTTGCCGCTCCGGGCACCCCGTGAGGTCAGGACGACCACCGGCATCTTCGAGCCCTGGAGGGTCGTGCCCTGTGTGCCGCCGGAGCTCTCGTACAGCTCCACCTGCTTGCGCACCCACTGTGTCGGGCTGGGTTCGTACTCGCCCTGGAGAGGCATGGCATCCGTCCCATCGTGTCGCGGCTGACCGGCATCCGCCTTCAACACCGATACGCCCGCGAATCATCCGCACCGCGACAGATCCCGGCCGACCCGCGCGTCTCACCCGGGCGCCATCGCCATCCGCACGGCCAGGACCGTCATCACCGCGCTCGCCACCAGCCCCGTCCCCAGCCGGCCCCGGTGGCCGGTCAGCGCCCGCCCCAGCAGGGCTCCGCTCCCGGCGAGCAGCACCTGCCAGCTCGCCGAGGCGGCGAAGGCGGCGAGCACGAAGACGCCCTGCTCCAGGGGGCCGGACGGGCCCGCAGCCCGGGAGCCGAGCACGAGTACCGCGAAGTAGATCACGGTGGTGGGGTTGAGGAGGGTGACGCCGAGCAGCCCCAGGTAGGCCCGGGCGGGCCCCGGGGGAGCGGGGACCGTCCGCGTGGGGAGCCGGTGGCCGCGGTACTCGCGTACGGCGGTGACCGCGCCCCAGGCCGCCAGCGCGAGCAGCACCAGGACACAGACCCACCGCAGCGGCCCGAGCACCGGCCGCAGCGCACCGGCCAGGGCCGTGCCCCCGAGCGTGGCCGCGAGGGCGTACAGCCCGTCGGCGGTGGCGACGCCGAGCGCCGCGCAGACACCGGTGCGCAGGGACGTACGGGCGGTGAGGGAGACGAGGTACGTCCCGACCGCGCCGACGGGGACGGCGATGCCGTACCCGGCGAGCAGCCCCGCGAGGAGCGCGGCCGTCATGACCGCGGCGGCGTCGGCCCTCCACGGCGACCGGACCGCTGCTGTCGGCGCGCGGCGGGAGCGGCGGCGGACAGCGGCAGGAGGACGGCGAACGCAGACATGGCTGGATCCTGGGGCCTGTCCCGTCCACCGGCAACCGGTTTTCGAACCGGCACCGGCGCACCCCCGCTTCCGGCAAGGGGCCGGCTCCCGCTGCGGCCCTCGACGCCGCGGCGTTCGAACGGGAAGACGGCGTTCCTCGGCCATGTTGCCGCCGCCACCGATCTGGCCGAACTTCACGTCGCCTCATAGGTGCCTGGGGCATCTAATGAAGATCGGCACGACGCACACTTCGTCTGCGAGGTCTTCATGACGGAAACGACCGCACCCGTCGCCTTCCCCCAGAGCCGGACCTGCCCCTACCAGCCGCCCGCCGCCTACGATCCGCTGCGCGGCGAGCGCCCCCTGACCCGTATCACCCTCTTCGACGGCCGTGAGGCGTGGCTGGTCAGCGGGCACGCGACTGCCCGCGCGCTGCTGGCCGACCCGCGCCTGTCGTCCAACCGCAGCCGCCCCGGCTTCCCCGCCCCGACCCGGCGATTCGCCGGGATCACGAACCGCAGAACAGCACTCCTCGGCGTCGACGACCCCGAGCACCGCGCCCAGCGGCGGATGGTCGTCGGCGACTTCACCCTCAAACGAGCCGTCGAACTCCGGCCACGGATCCAGCAGATCGTGGACGAACGGCTCGACGCGATGATCGCCCAGGGCCCGCCCGCGGACCTGGTGAGCGCCTTCGCGCTGCCCGTGCCGTCCATGGTGATCTGCGCCCTGCTCGGCGTCCCGTACGCCGACCACGACTTCTTCGAGACCCAGTCACGACGGCTGCTGCGCGGCCCGGAGACCGCCGACGTGGAGGATGCCCGCGACCGGCTGGAGGCGTACTTCGGCGAGCTGATCGACCGCAAGCAGCAAGACCCCGGCACCGGCCTGCTGGACGACCTGGTCCACCGGCAGCTGCGCGAGGGCGCGCTCGACCGCGAGGGCCTGATCGCCCTGGCGCTCATCCTGCTGGTCGCGGGCCACGAGACGACCGCCAACATGATCTCGCTCGGCACCTTCACCCTGCTCCAGCACCCCGAGCGGCTCGCCGAGCTGCGCGCCGACCCGCGGCTGCTGCCGGCCGCGGTCGAGGAGCTGATGCGGATGCTGTCGATCGCGGACGGCCTGCTGCGCCTGGCCGTCGAGGACATCGAGGTGGCCGGGACGACGATCCGCAAGGGCGACGGCGTGGTCTTCGCGACCTCCGTCATCAACCGCGACGAGACGGTCTACCCCGAGCCGGACACGCTCGACTGGAGCCGCCCGGCCCGGCACCACGTCGCCTTCGGCTTCGGCATCCACCAGTGCCTCGGCCAGAACCTCGCCCGCGCCGAACTGGAGATCGCCCTGCACAGCCTCTTCGACCGGCTGCCCACATTGCGGCTGGCCGCCCCGGCCGAGGAGATCCCCTTCAAACCGGGCGACACGATCCAGGGGATGCTGGAACTCCCCGTGACCTGGTAAGAGGATTCCGGACATGCACATCGACATCGACAAGGACGTCTGCATCGGCGCGGGCCAGTGTGCCCTGACCGCCCCGGACGTGTTCACCCAGGACGACGACGGCTACAGCGCCCTGCTGCCCGGCCACGAGGACGGCGGCGGCAGCCCCCTGGTGCGGGAGGCGGCCCGGGCCTGTCCGGTGAGCGCCATCACCGTGTCGGAGACGGTGAGCTGACGCCCGGCCTCACAGGGTCCGCAGGAGCAGCCGGGCGGCCTCCCGCGCCTCGGCCGCGGGCTCGGCGCTCCTGGTGACACCCGCCGTGACCATGGCACCCTCGGCGAGCAGGAACAGCTGTCCGGCCAGCGCGCCGGGCAGCCCCGCCGCGTCGACGAGCGAGGCGAGGTAGTCCCGGAAAGCCCGCTTGTGCGCGCGCACCTGGCCGGCCACGCGCGCGGACGTCGCGCCGAGCTCCCCGTAGGCGTTGATCCACGCACAGCCCCGGAAGCCCGGCTCGCCGAACCACCGGCCCAGCCAGTCGAACACGGCCAGGATCCGCTCCCGCGGCTCCCCGTACTGCTCGACGTACTCGGCCAGTCGGCCGCGCCAGCGCCCGTCACGCCGCTCCAGATACGCCTCCACCAGCTGCTCCTTCGACGGGAAGAGCTGGTAGAGCCGCTTGAGCGAGACTCCGGACGCGCTGCGGACGTCGTCCATGCCGACCGACTGCACACCCCGCCCGTAGAACAGCTCCTCGGCGGCGTCCAGCGCCCGATCCCGGATCCCTGCGCTGTCCATGTACGACCACTCCTTGACGCGAGAACGAGCGTTCTCCTACCGTAGCAGCCGCTGCGGAGAACGCGCGTTCTCCAGCTGCTGACCAGGGAGGATCCATGACCGACCGCCCGCCGCTGCCGCCCTTCGACCGGGACACCGCCGCGCAGAAGGTCCAGGCCGCCGAGGACGCCTGGAACACCCGCGACCCGCACAAGGTCGCCCTCGCCTACTCGGAAAACTCCGTCTGGCGCAACCGCGAAACCTTCCTCACCGGACGCGCCGAGATCGTCGAGTTCCTGACCGGGAAGTGGGAGCGGGAGCGGGAGTACGCGCTGCGCAAGGACCTGTGGGCCTTCGACGGCAACCGCATCGCGGTCCGCTTCCAGTACGAGTGCCGGGACGCGGAAGGCCGGTGGTGGCGCTCCTACGGCAACGAACTGTGGGAGTTCGACGAGCACGGCCTGATGACCCGCCGCGAGGCGAGCATCAACGACGTACCGATCGAGGAGCGGGAGCGCCGCATCTTCGGCCCGCGGCCGGAGCGGGAGCGCGGAGCCACGTTCCCCGTCCGGTGAGCACGGCGGAGTGACTAGGGTTTCCGGGATGACCGAACAGGCCGCCCGGAAGCCCTTCCTCTACATCGTCGTCTGCGCCGCCGGTATCGCCGCGGACGTGAGCAAACTGATCACCGCCGCGCAGGAGCGCGACTGGGAGGTCGGTGTCATCGCGACGCCCGTCGCCATGAACGGCTTCTTCGACACCGCGGCCGTCGAGGCACAGACGGGCCGCCCGATCCGGTCCGCCTGGCGCACCCCGGGCGAGCCGCGCCCGTTCCCGGCGCCCGACGCCGTGGTCGTCGCGCCCGCCACCTTCAACACCGTCAACAAGTGGGCGGCCGGCATCGCCGACACCCTCGCCCTGGGCACCCTGTGCGAGGTCGCGGGGCTCGGTGTGCCCGTCGCCGTCCTGCCGTGCGTGGCCGACGCGCTGGCCTCCCACCCCGCCTACCGGGACAGTCTCGAACGGCTGCGGGGGATGGGCGTGCGGTTCGGGCAGCCGTACACCGGAGAACCGGACGAGGACGGCGGGCGGCCGGAGTTCGGCTGGGAACGGGCGCTGGACCTGGTCGAACGCGGCTGACGCCTTCGAGTGCGCACGAGCACGTACGCTCGCCGTGGAACACCTCCCGAAGGCAGGAGCAGCAACGATGCAGTACGTGAAGCTCGGTTCGACGGGCCTGGACGTCTCGCGGATCTGTCTGGGGTGCATGACCTACGGCCTGCCGGACCGGGGCCGGCACGAGTGGACCCTCGACGAGGAGGCCTCGCGTCCGCTGATCCGGCAGGCGGTCGAGGCGGGGGTCAACTTCTTCGACACGGCGAACGTCTACTCCGACGGCACCAGCGAGGAGATCGTCGGCCGGGCCCTGCGCGACTTCGCCCGCCGCGACGACATCGTGCTCGCGACGAAGGTGCACGGCCGGATGCGGCCCGGGCCCAACGGCGGCGGACTGTCCCGCAAGGCGATCATCACCGAGCTCGACCAGAGCCTCACCCGTCTCGGCACCGACTACGTCGACCTCTACCAGATCCACCGCTTCGACCCGCACACGCCGGTCGAGGAGACGATGGAGGCGCTGCACGACGTCGTCAAGGCCGGCAAGGTCCGCTACATCGGGGCGAGTTCGATGTACGCCTGGCAGTTCTCCAAGGCCCAGTACACCGCCCGGCTGAACGGCTGGACCCGCTTCGTCTCCATGCAGAACCACTACAACCTCCTCTACCGCGAAGAGGAGCGCGAGATGCTGCCCCTGTGCGCGGACCAGGGCGTCGGCGTGCTGCCCTGGAGCCCGCTCGCCCGCGGCCGCCTCACCCGCGACTGGGACACCACGACCGAGCGCAGCGCCACCGACACCTTCGGCAGCAACCTGTACCAGGAGGGCGACTGCACCATCGTCGAGGCGGTGACCCGCATCGCAGGGGAGCGCGGCGTGCCCCGGGCCCAGGTCGCGCTCGCCTGGCTCCTCCACCAGGACACGGTGACGGCACCGATCGTGGGAGCGTCCAAGCCGCAGCACCTGGAGGATGCGGTGGCAGCGGTGGAGCTGGAGCTCAGCGACAAGGAACTCGAGGAACTGGAGCGGCCCTACACGCCGCATCCGATCGCGGGCCACTAGGAAAGCAGGGGCGCCCTTCAACCGAGCGCTCAGTGGGGGCCCTGCGGCGCGAACTCCGTCCCGCAGGGCCCCGCCCCCTCGCTCTCCGGGAGCACCACCCGCGCTCCGCTCATCGTCAGCGTCCGGTAGAACCGCCCGATCCGCTCCGCCGACCGCCCCACGTAATGCCCGATGAACGACCGCCGGAACCGATCCACCGCACGGTTCGGCTGCGACCCGTGCACCAGACTGCCGTTGAAGAACAGAACATCCCCCGGCTCCATGTCCACGGGCACGGCGGCCAGACCGGGCGGCGGCGGCACGTACTCCCGCGCGAAGGACACCCCCGCGTCCGCCTCCTCCGGGCAGAACAGGTCCATCCGGTGCGTGCCCGGCACGACCTCCAGCCCGCCGTTCTCCCGGTCGATCACCTCGCAGGCCAGCCACGCCGCCACACACGTGCCCGGCTCCACCCGCAGATAGAAGTTGTCCTGGTGCAGCGCCTGCCCCCGGGCACCCGGCGGCTTGAAGTAGAACATGCTCTGCGCGGCCAGGACGTCCTCCCCGAGGAGCTCCTCCAGAACCGTCCGCAGCCGGGCGTCCAGCAGGACGTCGCGAGCGAGGTCGTTGATCTCGTGCGGGTGCATCACCCGCGGCCAGACGTGCAGCGGATCGGCGCCCGGCCCGGAGGCGCGCGGCTCGAAGTGTCCGGGAACCGGGCCGGCCGCACGCAGCGCCTCGAACTCGTCGCACAGCCGCTCGGCCTCGTGGGCCCCGAAGAGCCCGCGCACGACCGTGAAACCGTCCTCCTCGAAACCCTCCCGGTGTCGCCGGAGCGCGGCAGCGTCCAGGATGGGAGAGCCGGCGGCGCCGTTGCCCGTGACTGTCATGAGCGCACTCCTCGGTCAGTGGTCCCCGGCACGACACGCTAGGCCACCGAGCCGCCGAGGGGGATGCCCGTGCGTGCTGACGGATTGCCCGGTACTGCTGAGCCCGAGTCCGACGGGGACCCCGCACCGCCGCCCGGTCTGGTCGTGCTCGGCCACTTCGACCAGCCGCCCGGATACGGCGTCAACCGGCCGGGCGGATCTGCGAGTTGGCTCTTCACCTGGACCACCGGAGGCCGGGGGCGGCTCTGGCAGGGCGGGGTGGAGACCTCGGCGGGCGCGGGCCACCTGGTGGTACTCGCCCCGGGTGCCCCGCACCGTTACGCCGTCGAGCCCGGTGCCCGGCGCTGGCGGTTCTGGTGGGTGCACTGCCAGGCCCGCCCGTCGTGGGCCGCGTGGCTGCGGCCGTACGACGCCGGTGACGGGGTGTACGTGGTCACGTCCGCCCGGCCGGAGTGCACGGCCGTGTCGAGGCGGCGTTCCGACGGATGCAGGCCGATGCCCGCTGGACCGGGGCGGGGCAACACCGCCCGAGGCGGTGGCCTCGGACGACGCGGCCCCGCCCTACGCGTCCGCCCCGCCCTACGCCGCGCCCGTAGACGGGCAGATCGCCGTCGCGCACGGCAGTGCCGCCCGCGAACTGGCCCTGTGCGCTCTGGAGGAGATCGTCCTCCTCACCACCGCCGGTGCCCGGCCGGCGGCACCCCGTCCCGGCCTCGACGCACGGATCCAACGGGCCCAGGAGCTGATCGACGCACCCGGGCGCCCCCCACACCGTCCGCTCGCTGGCCGAGCAGGTCTCCCTGTCGCCGTCCCGCTTCGCCCATCTGTTCAGCCGGCAGCGCGGCCGGTCGCCCATGCGCGCCCTGCGCGAGGCGCGGCTGCGCCACGCCGCCCGGCTGCTGGAGGGCACCGACCTGCCCGTGGAACGCGTCGCCGCGGCCTCGGGTTTCGCCAGCCCGTTCCACTTCAACCGTGTCTTCCGCGAGCGCTACGGGACACCTCCCGGGGCGTACCGGAACGCCGCTCACGGCGGCCCGTGGGGCTGAGCGGCGGTGTGGTCATTGGTTCCGGGCGGAGTCGCCGAAAGGGCCGTGCCGGGAAGGCCCGAGGGCGTGAGCTGCTGTGCAGGCGGCAGTTCAATGGTTTTGGGTCGACGCCCGAAGCCGGGCGAAAACGCTCCGCAAAAAACAGAACGGACAGTGCGGAAATCCCTTTCGCACCGCACATTGACGTTTTGTCAAAAGGCCCTGGCCGACTACACAATGCACGAAACCGTGAGATCCCTTGTTCCCTGTCGCTGACCTGTGCAAAGGTGTGCCTTGTCGGCGTCCGGACAACACGCCTTTCTTCGCATGCGCGGGGCCACCGGGCCGACATACCCCTTGGTATGGACTTTATTCCGCATGTCCTTGAGAGGAATGCAGCCGTGAACGACGCAGGCCCGCCGAATTCTCCGGGTCCGGCCCGCAGGATCGGCGCGACGGACGAGCAACTGAGCGCCGAGCTCAGGAAGTGGACGGGCGCGACCCCCGCACTTCACCCCGTCGGCGAACTGCTGGACCGGCACTGGGAGGCGGCCTCCGCCTACGCCCGGCTGTGCACCGACGGGCCGCGTTCCGCCGGAATACTCACGACTGCCGCATTCACCCGGATCTTCGGCGAGACCCTGCGCCAGACCGGCCCCACCTCGGCGTGGCGGCCCCATCTGCTCGTCACCGTGCGGCGTATCGCCGCCGAGTGGGCCACCGACCACCGACGCGACATGCTCCACCCGGAACTGCTGTCCGGGGCCGGCGAGGGGGAGCGGGTGGCCGCCCGGCTGCTGCCGCAGCAGCACCGGCGCCTGCTGTCCGGCGCCTTCCAGCGGCTGCCCCAGTCGGCGCGCTGTCTGCTGTGGCACGTCGAGGTCGAGACCGAACCGCTCACCGCCCCCGCCGGGCTGCTCGGCCTGGACGAGGAGGGCGCCAGTGTCGAACTGGACCGGGCCCGTGACCGGCTGCGCGAGGAAAGCCTCCAACTGCACCGCGAACTCGCTCCCGACGAGGAGTGCCGGCGCTATCTCCGCCTGCTCGACGTGACGTACCGGCGTGGCGCCCTCGACATCGACCCCGATCTACGCGCGCATATCCAGGGCTGTGGGCACTGCGCCGCTGCCGCGGACCAGCTCGGCCGGTTCAACCACGGGCTCGGCGTCGCGCTGGCGGAGGCGGTACTCGGCTGGGGCGGGCGGGAGTACGCGGAGAGCAGATCGAGCGGCGCCGCGGAGAGAGACATGACGGACGCCCCGGGGCCCGGCAGGGAGGCGGCCGCGACGGGGACCGGACTCCCCGGACGTGTGGCCGTCGAGGAAGCCTTCCCCGACCCCGTCGTCCTCGCGGGCATGGCCGGGGAGTCGTTCACCGACCCGGTCGGCACGTCGACCGCGCCGCCCGCCCCCGTGACAGCGGAAACGGCGCACGCTCGCGACGGCTTCCCGACTCCGCCCGATGCCCCGCCGTCCGGTGGAACCACTCCCGGCCGGCGTGCCGCAGGTTCCCGCCCCGGCCGGCGTGCCGCGGGCCCCCGCACCGCGGCCCGCAGGTCCGCCCACAAGGCGGCCCGCGGTGCCGCACGCCGCCGCAACCTCACCGCGAGCATCCTGACCGTCAGCGGCCTGGTCGTCATCCCGCTGGTCCTGTGGTCCCTGGGCAACTCCGGCGAGGGCCCCCAGGCCGGTGCGGGGCGGCCCTCGGAGACGCCCGGCTCGGGCGCGGGCGAGTCGACGGGCGACCCGTCCTGGATCGGGTCGGGCGACGCCGAGAAGGGTGCCCTGCGCGGCCGGCTGCACAACGTGGACTCGGGACTGTGCGTCGGTGTCGAGGACAACAAGGCCGTCGAGGACGCGGAGGCCGAGCTCACCGCCTGCTCCTCGGCCGCCGCCCAGCAGTGGACGTACGAGACCGACGGCCTGCTGCGCAACGGCGCCGCTCCCGGCCTGTGCCTGGACTCGCAACTCGGCTACTCGGTGCGGCTGGCTCCCTGCACGGGCGCGTCCCGGCCGGACTCCAAGAACATCCGCTACGACTTCACCCTCCAGGGCGCTCTGGTGCCCCGCTGGAACCAGGACCTCGCCCTGGCTCCGGCCGCGACCGACGGCTCGGGGGCCCTGGTCCTCAAGACCCGGGCGGACGACGAGGACCAGCGGTGGGCGATCGACACCTCCAAGGCGGACCTCCAGATGGAGGCCGTCAACTGGAAGGCCGCCGCCCCGGCGCCGCGCCCCACCCCGACACCCACACCCACGCCCTCGAAGACCCCCACGGCGTCACCGACACCGACCCCGTCCGCCACCCCGTCGGCAGCGCGGCCGACACCGACCGGCGCGGCCCCCACCGAGTCGGCCTGCTACCGCTACGGCTATCCCTGCGACGGGGACGGCCAGAACGGCTATCCCGGCTACGGCTACGGCTACCCCGGTTACGGGTACGGCGGCTACGGCTACCCCGGTTACGGCTACGGCGGCTACGGAGGCGGCCGCCGCTGACCGGACGCGCGCTCAGCCCCCGACGACACGCAGCGACAGCCACAGCGCCACCACGGCCGGCACCAGCGCCGCCGGTACCGCGAGCAGCCCGAGCCGGGTGAACTCCCCGACCCCGACCCGGTGTCCGTGCTGCTGCACGATCCGCCGCCACAGCAGGGTCGCCAGCGATCCGGCGTAGGTCAGGTTGGGGCCGATGTTGACGCCGAGCAGCACCGCCAGCACGGCACCGGGACCGGCCCCGCGGTCAGCGGCAGCAGCACCAGGACGGCGGGGAGTTGTGACGATGTTCGCCAGGACGGCGGCCAGCGCGGCCACGCCGAGCAGCGTGAGCAGGCCCGAGCCGTCGGGCAGCACCCGGTGGAGCGCGTCGGCGAGCCCGTGGTCGACGACCGCCCGCACCACGACGCCGAGGGCGAGCACGAAGGCCAGGAACGCCGGGGCCGCGGACCGCACCACCGTCAGCGGGGTGGCCCGCCGCCGCAGCAGCGCCCGCACGGCCAGTACGAGCGCGCCGGCCAGGGCGGCCCACGCCGGTGCGATCCCCAGGGCGGAGGCCACGACGAACCCGGCCAGCGTGCAGCCCACGGTGATCAGGGCGAACAGGGGCAGCTCGGGAGGTCGCGCGGGGTCGGGTGAGGGGAGCGGGGCGGTCAGTTCCTCGTCGAAGAAGCGCCGGAACACCAGGTACTCCGCGCCGATCGCCACCAGCCACGGCAACGCCATCAGCGCCGCGAACCGGGTGAAGCTCAGCCCGCTCGCCGTGAAGGCCAGCAGGTTGGTGAGGTTGGAGACCGGCAGCAGCAGCGAGGCGGTGTTGGACAGATGGGCGCACGCGTAGAGGTGCGGCCGGGCCTGGACGCCCAGCCGGGTGGCCGTGGCGAGCACCACCGGTGTCAGCAGGACGACGGTGGCGTCCAGACTGAGCACGGCCGTGATCACGGAGGCCAGCGCGAACACCGCGGTCAGCAGCCGCGCGGGACGCCCCGCCGCCCAGCGGGCCATCCACGCCCCGCACGCCGTGAACAGCCCCTCGACGTCACAGAAGTGCGCGAGCACCAGCACGGCCGCGAGGAAGCCCACCACGGGCCCCAGCCGCTGGATCTCCTCCCAGGCGTGGTCCGGCGAGATCACTCCGACGGCGACCGCGAGCCCGGCGGCCGGAACCGCCAGCACGGCCTCGGGGAGCCCCCGCGGACGGAGCACGGCCCAGACGAGCACGGCGGCCAGCAGCGCCACGGACAGGACTTCGGCGAGCGGGGTGTTCAGGGCGGAGTCCTCCGGGGCGTGATCACAGCGTGCCCGCCCATGAAACCAGGGGCTGGTAAGAAAGCTACGAGAACCCCGTCGGCCTCACGGCCCGCTGCCCGCCTCGAACGCCGTCAGGAACACCGAGGACGCGTTCCCGCCGACCGGCACCTCACCCGCCGTCCACCGCACCTTCAGCGGCTTGCGTTCGTCCGGGGGAGTCACCAGCAGCGCCGCCGGAGTGGCGGCGTGGGCGCCGCTGACCTCGGGGTCGGCATACCGCAGCCCCGCCCAGGCACTCCTGCCCGGCGCCAGGGTCACGGTCGCCGGCTCGCCGGGGGTGCGCTTCGGATCGGGGCCCAGCTGCCGGCCGGACGCGTCCACGAACGCGGCACCCGGATAGCCGTGCAGGGTGCAGGTCCGCGAGGAGACGTTGGTCAGCACGACCGGGAAGTTGCGCTGCCCGGCGCCCGGATCCATCCGGCCGACAAAGGCACGCAGCTCGGAGGTGTGACAGCGGGTATCGGTGTCGGCGGCGGACACCTGTTGCGCGGCGGTCTCCGCACGGTGCTCGGTGCCGCAGGCGGTCAGTGAGCCGAGAGCCGCGAGCGCACTCCCGAGTAAGGCCGCCCGGCGTACGGACTGAGATGTTGTGGCCATGCCTCGCGGGTGTCCGCCGCGGTACCGGGGAAACCGCGTCCGCTCACAGCTCGTCGAGCAGTGCCAGCTCGGCCCAGATCGTCTTGCCCTCGGTGGTGTGCCTGCTGCCCCAGCGCTGGGTGAGCTGCGCGACCAGGAGCAGACCGCGGCCCCCCTCGTCCCAGGTCTTGGCGCGGCGCAGGTGGGGCGCCGTGTGGTTGGTGTCGGACACTTCGCAGATCAGCGTGGACGCGTCGTGGATCAGCCGCAGCCGGATGGGCTGGGCGCCGTAGCGGATGGCGTTGGTGACCAGCTCGCTCACCACCAGTTCCGCGGTGAACGTGGCATCGGTGAGCTGCCAGCGGTCGAGCTGGTCGACGACCTGCTTGCGGATGGGGGCCACCAGCGCCGGGTCGGCGGGAATGTCCCAGGTTGCCACCTGGGAGGACGGCAGGCCGCGGGTGCGGGCCAGCAGCAGGGCCACGTCGTCGGCGGAGCCGCTCGGCGGGAGCAGCGCGTGCAGCACGCGGTCGCAGATCTCGTCCAGGGAGTCGGAGGGAGCCGACAGGGCCTCGCGCAGCATCCGCTGGCTCGCGTCGAGGTCCCGCTCGCGGCTCGCGAGCAGCCCGTCCGTGTGGAACGCCAGGACGCTGCCCTCCCGCAGCTCCACCTCGGCGGACTCGAACGGCAGCCCCCCGACCCCGACGCGGGGGCCCCAGGGCAGGTCGAGCTGGTGGCCGGGCCGTCCGGCGGGACGACGAGGGGCAGCGGGT
>KE354251.1 GCA_000415505.1 Streptomyces afghaniensis 772 | reverse complement strand
GCTCGTCGCCGGACGTACCCCGCCTCGCACGCTTCTCTCCGGCCGGTCTCGACTCCTCCGTCATCACCGCGTTCGCGGCCCAGCAGCTCGGGGAGCGGGGGGAGGACGGTGCGCAGCTTCAACGTGGACTTCCGAACCAGGAGGAGAACTTCAAGGCGATCGACCTCGCCCCACCCGGGACACCCCGTACGCGCACGCGGTGGCCGAGCACGTAGGGAGCGACCACCGGGACGTCGTGCTCCACGCCGGCGCGCTGGCCGACCCGGCGGTACGGCAGGCGGCCGTCGGCGCACGGGACTTCCCCAACGGGATCGGCGACCGCGACAACTCGATGTACCTCCTCTTCAAGGCCGTCCGTGAGCAGTCGACGGTGGCGC
>KE354250.1 GCA_000415505.1 Streptomyces afghaniensis 772 | reverse complement strand
CGACCACGCAGTCCGCGAGCCGGGCGGTGGCGGCCCGGGCCGCCGGATGCGGGTCCTCGGCGAGCAGCCGCACGGCCAGCGCCTGGAGGGCGTCCCCGGCGAGGACCGCGTCGGGGTCGCCGAACACGGTCCACGCGGTGGGCCGGTGCCGCCGGGTGGTGTCCCGGTCCATCACGTCGTCGTGCAGCAACGTGAAGTTGTGGACCAGCTCCACGGCCGCGGCCGCCCGGACCGCCGCCGCCCGTGCCTCGGGTCCGCCGAGAGCGGCCGCCGCGGCGAGGACGAGCGCGGGCCGGATGGCCTTGCCGGAGCCGCCCTCGGCCGGTGTGCCGTCCGCCTGCTCCCAGCCGAAGTGGTAGAGCGCGACCCGGCGCATCGGCCCGGGCAGTGAGCCGAGAGCGTCCCGCAGTACCGGGTCGACCTCCGCCCGGGCCCGCTCCAGGAGCATGACCGCCTCGTGCCCCTCCGCCGGTCCCGGCCGGCTGTCCCGCTGCGTCCCGATGAGCCCCCGCCTTTCCGGCGCCCCGGCCGCATCCCCGGGCTCGGCACCGCGCTGCCCACCGGGGGCGGGCAGCGCCGTCTCCGTCCTGGACTCCGTAAGGGACTCACCCATGGGACCGCCTCGGAGACTGAGCGGACGGTGGCTCTTCCGCTGCCGCTGGGTGCGTACCCCGAGGGTGTACCCGCGCTGCCGGGCGCGGACACGGCCGGCGTACCGGAAGCGTCACTGCCAGCGGCCGATCTCGACGTTCTCCAGGACGCCGAGCGCGTCCGGTACCAGGACCGCGGCCGAGTAGTAGGCCGTGACCAGGTACTTGATGATGGCCTGTTCGTTGATGCCCATGAAGCGCACCGACAGGCTCGGCTCGATCTCGTCCGGGATGCCGGAGGCCCGCAGACCGATGACGCCCTGGTCGCTCTCGCCGGTACGCATGGCGATGATCGACGTCGTCCGCTCCGAGGTCACCGGGATCTTGTTGCACGGGAAGATCGGCACGCCGCGCCAGGTGGGGATGCGGTTGCCGGCCATGTCGATGGTCTCGGGGACGAGCCCTCGCTTGTTGAGCTCACGGCCGAACGCGGCGATCGCGCGCGGGTGGGCGAGGAGCAGTTTGGTGCCGCGGCGCCTGCTGAGCAGTTCGTCCAGGTCGTCCGGGCCGGGCACGCCGTCGTGCGGCTGGATCCGCTGGTCGTACTCGCAGTTGTGCAGGAGACCGAAGTCGCGGTTGTTGATGAGCTCGTGCTCCTGGCGCTCCTTCAGCGCCTCGACCGTCAGCCGGATCTGCTGCTCGGTCTGGTTCATGGGCTGGTTGTAGAGGTCGGCCACGCGCGTGTGGATCCGCAGGACGGTCTGGGCGACGCTCAGTTCGTACTCACGGGGCCGGGCCTCGTAGTCGACGAACGTGTGCGGGATGTCGGGCTCGCCGGAGTGGCCGGCGGCGAGGTCGATCTCCTTCTCGCCGTACTTGTTGGAGCGCTGCGAGGGGATCGAGCGGCGCTGCTCGAGGTGTTCGCGCAGCGTGTCCGAGCGCTCGGCGATCTGCGCGAACTCCGCGCGGGGCAGGACGAGGACGGTGCACGCGGTGAGAGCACGGGCCGTGTACTCCCAGATCGCGTCCTCGTCCAGCAGCGCGTCGTCACCGAAGTAGGCGCCGTCGGCGAGGACTCCGAGGGACTCGTCGTCCCCGTACGGGCCCGTGCCGACCTTCTCCACCCGGCCGTGCGCCAGCAGGTACACCTCGTCGGACGGGCTGCCGAACGAGGCGATCACCTCGCCCGCGGCGATCTCCCGCTGCTCGCACCGCCGGGCGATCTCGAAGAGGACCTCCTCGTCCTCGTACGACCGCAGGGCCGGCAGTTCACCGAGCTCCGCGGGGATGATCTCGACGCGGTCGCCGGTCTTCACGAACGTCAGCCGGCCGTCGCCCACGGCGAACGTCAGCCGCCGGTTCACCCGGTACGTACCACCCTGGATATCGACCCAGGGCAGCATCCGCAGCAGCCAGCGGGAGCTGATCTCCTGCATCTGCGGCACGGACTTGGTCGTGGTGGCCAGGTTCCGCGCGGCCGCCGTGCCGAGACTCTGCTGCGGCTTGGTCTGCTCCGTGCGGACCTCTTCGCCTACCGACATAGAGAACTGCCCTCCCGGTTGTGACCGACGCCCATATGCCTCGGGCATCGATGTGCACGCTCAAGCCTTCCTCACACGGCGTCGCGGTGCTATTACACGAAAGAGCGGGAATGGATCTTCGTACGACTGGGCAGGGGCCCTGCTTTCCCGCCCGGTCGCGGGCGGCACGGCCGGCCCCGGACGGCTGGCGACAACCCGTGGGAACCTGTCGGTAATGCCGCTGGGGAGCGTGCGGAACCGGATCTAGCGTGGTGATCCGCTCCTTCCACCGCCTCCAGAAACGGCCCATCCATGCAGTACATCGCGCCGATCGGCATCGGCATCCTCTACGCCCTGTTGATGTCCCTCGTCCGCGAACCGCACCGGCGGCGCCTGAACGCGGTCATGGTCGGCGGCGCCGGTGCGGCGTACCTCAGCGGCGGCGGCATGGGCGGCTGGGAGTTCCCCTTCACCGCGCTGCTCGCCTACGTCGCCTTCCGCGGCCTGGAGTCGTGGACGTGGATCGGCGTCGGCTGGCTGCTGCACACGGCGTGGGACATCGTCCACCACATCAAGGGCAACCCGATCATCCCCTTCGCCCACACCTCCTCCCTGGGCTGCGCGATCTGCGACCCGGTGATCGCCCTCTGGTGCCTGCGGGGCGGCCCGTCACTCATCGACCTCGTACGCGGCCGCCGCCGGTCCGGGAATCCGCAGCCGGGCCCGGGATCGCGGGAAGGCGTCAGCCCCGAGTCCCCCTCCTCCGTCCCCGGGTGACAATGGCCCGGTGACCAGCCCCGACACCCCCGGATCCGCCGTACTGCGTCCGCGGCTGCCCTCGCCGGTGCAGGAGGTCGTGGACAGCCGGTTCGAGCGCCACGGCGTCCGGCTGGTGCTGAAGCGGGACGACCTGATCCACCCGGAGCTGATCGGCAACAAGTGGCGCAAGCTGGCGCCGAACCTCGCCGCTGCGGCCGGCCGTACCGTCGTCACCTTCGGGGGCGCCTACTCCAACCACCTGCGTGCCACGGCCGCGGCCGGCCGGCTGCTCGGCATCCCCACAGTCGGCGTCGTACGCGGCGAGGAGCTGGCCGGCCGGCCCCTCAACCCCTCGCTGAGGCGCTGTACGGCCGACGGCATGCGGCTGCACTTCGTCGACCGGGCGACGTACCGCCGCAAGTCCGAGCCGCGGACCCTGGCCGCGATCCTGCGCGCGTCGGACGCGGAGGAGGCGTACGTCGTCCCCGAGGGCGGCAGCAACGCGCGGGCCGTACGCGGCTGCCGGGCGCTCGGCGCCGAGCTGCACGACCAGGCCGATGTCGTCGCCGTGGCCTGCGGCACCGGTGGCACGCTGGCAGGACTGGCGGCCGGACTCACCCCCAGGCAGCGTGCCCTCGGTGTCCCGGTCCTCAAGGGCGGCTTCCTGACCACCGACGTCACCTCCCTGCAGCAGCAGGCCTTCGGCGGCCCGCGCGGCACCTGGAGCCTCGACGACCGCTTCCACTTCGGCGGCTACGCGCGCGTGCCCGACGAGCTCGACGCCTTCGCCGCGGACTTCGAGCACCGTCACGGACTGCCCGTCGAACGCCTGTATGTGGCGAAGCTGCTGTACGGACTCGTCGCCCTGGCCGGCGAAGGCGCCTTCCCGCGCGGGACGACGGTGGCGGCCGTGATCACCGGCCGCCCCTTCCCGTGACGCTCACCGTTTCCCGTGACACCCAACTTTTTTCCGATCCTCCCCGCCCCTACGCCGTCTCCCGGAAGGCCGCCGCCTCCTCCAGGTCCAGCCTGCGCAGCAGCGTCCGCAGCATCTCGTCGTCGATGTACCGGGCGTCCCTGAGCCTGACGAACACCTCGCGCTCGGCGCTGATCATCTCCCGCGACAGCCGCCGGTAGGTGTCGTCGACGGACTCCCCGGTGACCGGGTTGGCCTGCCCGAGCCGTTCCCAGACGGCGTTGCGGCGGCGCTCCAGGACGATGCGGAGCCGGTCGGCGAGCGGGCGGGCAGGGCGTTGCGGTCGTCGGTGAGGAGTTCGTCCAGGCGCCGCTCGGCGGCCCGGGAGGCCTGTGCCTGGGCGTTGGCCTCGGCCAGGGTCTCGGCCTGTGTGTCCCGCGCGGGGAACTTCAGCAGACGGATCAGCGGGGGCAGGGTGAGCCCCTGCACGACCAGCGTCCCGATGACCGTCGTGAAGGTCAGGAAGAGGATGAGGTTGCGGTGCGGGAAGGGCTCCTCGCCGTCGTGCAGGGTGAGCGGGATCGAGAAGGCGATGGCCAGCGAGACCACGCCCCGCATACCGGCCCACGCGACCACGAACGGCCCTCTCCAGGTCGGGCTCGCCTCCCGCTCGCGGATCCGGGCCGACAGCAGCCGCGGCAGGAAGGTCGCCGGGTACACCCACACGAACCGGGCCGCGACGACCACCAGGAAGACGGCGACCGCGTACCAGGCGGCCAGTACCCCCTCGTACTCACCGAGGCCTCTCAGCACCACCGGCAGCTGGAGTCCGATCAGCGCGAACACCGCCGACTCCAGGACGAAGGCGACCATCTTCCACACCGCCTCCTCCTGGAGCCGCGTGGCGAAGTCGACCTCCCACGCGCGGTGACCCAGGTAGAGCGCGACGACCACGACCGCGAGGACGCCCGAGGCGTGCACCTGCTCGGCGGCGGCGTACGCGACGAACGGTGTGAGCAAGGAGAGCGTGTTCTGGAACAGCGCCTCCTTCACGTGCGTGCGCAGCCAGTGGATCGGCGCCATCAGCACGAGCCCGGCCGCGACGCCGCCGACCGCTGCGAGCAGGAACTCGCCGATGCCACCGGCCCAGGTCGCGCCCTCGCCGACGGCGGCGGCCAGGGCCACCCGGTAGGCGGTGATCGCGGTGGCGTCGTTGAGCAGGGACTCGCCCTGGAGGATCGTGGTGATCCGCGACGGGAGCCCGACCCGGCGGGCCACGGCAGTCGCCGCGACCGCGTCCGGCGGCGCCACCACCGCGCCGAAGACCAGGGCCGCGGTCAGCGGCAGGTCCGGCACGAGCATGTACAGGGCCCAGCCGACGACGAAGGTCGCGAACAACACGTACCCGACGGACAGCAGCGCGACCGGCCGCAGCTGCGCCCGCAGGTCGAGGTAGGAGCTGTCGGTGGCGGCCGTGTGCAGCAGCGGGGGCAGGAGGAGCGGCAGGACGACATGCGGGTCGAGGGTGTAGTCCGGCACGCCGGGGACGGAACTGACCGCCAGCCCGACCGCCACCAGCAGCAGCGGGGCCGGAACCGGTGTGCGCCTGGCCACCGCGGCGATCGTGGCGCTGCCCGCCACCAGCAACAGCAGTGGCATCACGTCCATCGTTCTCGCCCGCCCTCTTTTTTTCCACGCGGTCTTCGGCGCGACCGTCGTAACCTGGCAATCATGAAACAGTGCACGCATGCCGACGCGCTGCCGCACCCCGAACCCGTCCCGCTCAGCGAGACGTGCCCGGTGTGCCTGGCCGAGGGCATGGATCCGGTGCAACTGCGGCTGTGCCTGAGCTGCGGTCACGTCGGCTGCTGCGACTCCTCACCGGGGCGGCACGCGGCGGAGCACCACAAGGAGTCGGGGCATCCCGTGATGCGGACCCACGAGCCCGGGGAGACCTGGCGCTGGTGCTTCGTCGATCATGTCCTGGTGTGACTCGACAGGACCCCGGCGCCGGACGGTTCGACCGTCTGACGTCTGGGTACGTCAACCCGGCGCGCGCTCTTCCCATTTGGGCCCGCCAACCCCCTAGACACGGAGCGTATCCACAGGTTTACTGTGAGTGACGGCAAGGGGTTGGGGTCCCGGGGACAGGACCGTTGAGAGCGCGATAGCGTCACCGCTGAACCACGTATCGCGTTACCCCGGGGGGCGACCCTCGGCCCTGAAACGCTTGTACCACCATGGAGGTGAGGGTGTCCCAGATCGCAGGCGAGCCCGCGACCCAGGACTTCGTGGAAGTCCGGCTGCCGGCCGCGGGTGCCTACCTGTCGGTGCTGCGTACGGCCACGGCCGGTCTCGCGGCCCGTTTGGACTTCACCCTCGACGAGATCGAGGACCTGCGCATCGCGGTGGACGAGGCCTGCGCGATCCTGCTTCAGCAGGCCGTGCCCGGCTCCGTACTCAGCTGTGTCTTCCGCCTCGTCGACGACTCGCTCGAGGTCACCGTCTCGGCGCCGACCACGGATGGCCATGCCCCCTCGCGGGACACCTTCGCCTGGACGGTCCTGTCCGCTCTCGCGGGCAAGGTCTCCTCCGCCGTAGACAAGGACAAAACCGTTTCGATCAGCCTCTACAAACAGCGCGGCGCGGGACCCGGGCCGGCGTGAGGAACGAGGACGGGCCGGTGCGGGACGAAGAGCGCGGCACACGAGAGCTGCCTGCCGAGGGCACGGCCCCAGGCGCGGGCACGGCGCCCGGCGGCACCCGGCGCATGGCGGACGGCATCGACGGCATCCCCGAGCAGGCCCGCCCGCATCCCGAGGACGAATCCGCGGGGGCCGTCCTCCCGGGCGGCGAGCGGCGGGACCGGGACGGTGCCGTGCGGAGCGCGCCTCCGGGCGGAGGGATCGCGGCATCTCCCGCCCAAGGGGGTCCCCCCACTCGCGTGAAGCCGGGAGTGGAGGAGGAGGCGAGGGCTCGGGGAAGGGCGACGGGCGGGACGATGAGCGAGCACGAGCGACACTCCGAGGACGCAGCGCCGCGCGCGCACCACACACAGGGTGCGTCGCACGGCTCCCCGGATCGCAGCGGGGCGCGCGAAATGTTCCTCAAACTGCGCACCCTGAGCAACGGCAGCCCCGAGTACGCGGAGCTGCGCAACCAGCTGGTCCGCATGCACCTGCCGCTCGTGGAGCATCTCGCGCGGCGCTTCCGCAACCGCGGCGAGCCGCTGGACGACCTCACACAGGTCGCCACGATCGGGCTGATCAAGTCGGTCGACCGCTTCGACCCGGACCGCGGCGTGGAGTTCTCCACGTACGCGACCCCGACGGTCGTCGGCGAGATCAAGCGGCACTTCCGCGACAAGGGCTGGGCGGTGCGCGTCCCGCGCCGCCTCCAGGAGCTGCGCCTGTCGCTGACCACGGCCACGGCCGAGCTCTCGCAGTTGCACGGCCGCTCCCCCACGGTCCACGAGCTCGCCGAGAAGCTGGCGATCTCGGAGGAGGAGGTCCTGGAGGGCCTGGAGTCCGCCAATGCGTACTCCACGCTGTCCCTGGACGTCCCCGACACCGACGACGAGTCCCCGGCGGTCGCTGACACCCTCGGCGCGGAGGACGAGGCGCTGGAGGGCGTGGAGTACCGGGAGTCCCTCAAGCCGCTGCTGGAGGATCTCCCGCCGCGCGAGAAGCGGATCCTGCTGCTGCGCTTCTTCGGCAACATGACCCAGTCGCAGATCGCGCAGGAGGTCGGCATCTCGCAGATGCACGTCTCGCGGCTGCTGGCGCGCACACTGGCGCAGCTCCGGGAGAAGCTCCTCGTCGAGGAGTGACGGCTACTTCTCCAGGTTGCCGGGGTTGCCGGGCCCGCGGATCCCGAGGGCCCGGGTCGTCTCGGGATTCACGAGCAGGACGAGTGCCGCGACGGCCACGACCGCGAGGGCGATCCCGGCCGGAATGGCCATGCTGTCGGCCTGGAGCAGGTTGTAGGCCACCGGCAGCGCCATGAGCTGGGTGATGACGGCCGGGCCGCGGCTCCAGCTGCGGCGGCCGAGCAGCCCGCGCGCGGCGAGCAGCGGCAGCAGCGCGAGCACGACCAGCGTGATGCCCCCGGTCACGGCCTGCCGGCGGTCGTCCGGCTCACCCGTGAGACCGAGGACGAGGATCCAGACGCCGCCGACGACCAGCGCGAGCCCTTCCAGTGCGGCCAGCAGTGCGGCGTACGTCAGCCGCCGCGGGCGGGGGCCGGTGATGTCCGGGGTGGTGGGGGTCTGCTCACTGCTCACCCCTGAAGAGTAGCCCTGTCGTACGCGCCCCTCATGGCGAGGTTCACCTCCGCTCTCTTACCTGATCCCTACCTCGGTCTGGGCCAGGTACCACCCAGTAGGTACGCTGCCAGTCATGCGTGCACTTCTCGTGGTCAATCCGGCGGCAACCACCACAAGTGCGCGCACACGCGACGTACTGATCCACGCGCTCGCCAGCGAGATGAAGCTCGAAGCGGTCACCACCGAGTACCGCGGCCATGCGCGAGACCTGGGCCGGCACGCGGCGGAGAGCGACGACATAGACCTGGTGGTGGCCCTCGGCGGCGACGGCACGGTCAACGAGGTGGTCAACGGTCTCCTGCACGCCGGTCCCGACCCGGGACACCTCCCCGGCCTCGCGGTGGTCCCGGGCGGCTCCACCAACGTCTTCGCCCGCGCTCTGGGCCTGCCCAATGACGCGGTGGAAGCCACCGGGGCTCTGCTGGACGCCCTGCGCGACGGCAGCGAACGCACCGTCGGTCTGGGTCTGACCTCCGGCACCCCGGGCACGGAGGACGAGGCGGTGCCCTCCCGCTGGTTCACCTTCAACGCGGGGCTCGGCTTCGACGCCGGCGTGGTCGGCCGGGTGGAGCAGCACCGCGAGCGCGGCCGGAAATCCACACACGCTCTTTACGTCCGCCAGGTCGTGCGCCAGCTCCTCGGCGAGCCGCACCGCCGGCACGGGACGATCACGCTGGAGCGGGCCGGCGAGGATCCGGTCACCGATCTGGTGCTGTCCATAGTCTCGAACACCTCCCCGTGGACGTTTCTGGGGAATCGCCCGATCTACGCGGCGCCTAAGGCCTCGTTCGATACCGGACTCGATCTCTTCGGTCTCAGCCGGCTCTCCACGGCGGCGGTTGCCCGGTATGGCACCCAGTTGCTCACTTCGTCCCCCGAGCGCGGACCCCGTGGCAAGCACGCGACCTCTCTGCACGATTTGACCGAGTTCACCTTGCATTCGAAGGTGCCGCTCCCCCTCCAGATGGACGGTGACCACCTGGGGCTGCGAACAAGCGTGACGTTCACAGGCGTACGCCGTGCACTGCGTGTGATTGTGTGAGCAGAACTGGCTAAAGTCCTTTCACTCGAACGTTTAGGCCAGGATCCACCCCATGGAAGTACGGCTGTGACCTAGTCGACACCGAAGAATCAAAAAAACTTTCCAGAAGGGGTTGTATCCGCCGCTGAGGTTTGCGAGTCTCTACGTGGCGATCGAGACGGCCCGCAACACCGGCCTCCACTGATCACCAGAACCCCTCTTCAACTCACAGGACCTTCGCCGGGAACCTGGCAGTCGGCCCTTCACTTGTTGAGGGATTCGTGAAAGCGTTCACATTCACAAGCAAGCCCTGCACGTAATACCAAGGAGAGGTAGCAGCCATGGACTGGCGTCACAACGCCGTTTGCCGCGAGGAAGACCCCGAGCTCTTCTTCCCCATCGGCAACACCGGTCCTGCGCTGCTGCAGATCGAGGAAGCCAAGGCCGTCTGCCGTCGCTGCCCGGTGATCGAGCAGTGTCTGCAGTGGGCGCTCGAGTCCGGTCAGGACTCCGGCGTCTGGGGTGGTCTCAGCGAGGACGAGCGCCGCGCCATGAAGCGCCGCGCCGCCCGCAACCGGGCCCGTCAGGCCTCCGCCTGACAACCCACCCCTGCTGACAGCCTGAGCTTGGCGGCGCGTACAGCGAGTACGCATCTCCCGCCCCCGAGCCGCAGCGCGCAGTTCCCCCGATGCGCTTAGTTAAGCAGCAACGAGCTTTAGCCCCGGGCCATTTGATGGCCCGGGGCTCAATGCTGTCGTGAGCCGCTTTCAAGGCCCCGATGCTGCCGCTCCTACTTCCGCGCGGGCACCGGGATGTCGAGGATCACACGGGTGCCGCGCTCCGGGGCCGGGACCATGTCGAAGGTTCCCCCCAACTCGCCCTCCACCAGGGTCCGTACGATCTGGAGGCCGAGGTTGCCCGCGGTCTGCGGATCGAAGCCTTCCGGCAGACCGACGCCGTCGTCCTGGACGGTGACCAGCAGGCGGGCCTCCTTCGACGTACCGCCGCGGACCGCCGACACCTCGACCGTGCCGGTGTCGCCCTCGCGGAAGCCGTGCTCCAGCGCGTTCTGCAGAACCTCGGTCAGCACCATCGACAGCGGGGTGGCGACCTCGGCGTCGAGGATGCCGAAGCGTCCGGTGCGCCGGCCGGTGACCTTGCCCGGGGAGATCTCCGCGACCATGGCCAGGACGCGGTCGGCGATCTCGTCGAACTCCACGCGCTCGTCCAGGTTCTGGGAGAGCGTCTCGTGCACGATCGCAATCGATCCGACGCGTCGCACCGCCTCCTCCAGGGCCTCGCGGCCGCGGTCGGATTCGATGCGCCGGGCCTGGAGGCGGAGCAGGGCCGCCACCGTCTGGAGGTTGTTCTTGACGCGGTGGTGGATCTCCCGGATCGTCGCGTCCTTGGTGATCAACTCGCGTTCCCGGCGGCGGAGTTCGGTGACGTCACGGAGCAGGACCAGCGAGCCGATGCGGGTGCCCTTGGGTTTGAGGGGGATCGCGCGGAACTGGATGACCCCGTCGCTGGCCTCGATCTCGAACTCGCGCGGCGCCCACCCGCTGGCGACCTTGGCGAGCGCCTCGTCCACCGGGCCCCGGGTCGGGGCGAGTTCGGCGGTGGTCCTGCCCAGGTGCTGGCCGACGAGGTCGGAGGCGAGGCCGAGGCGGTGGTAGGCGGACAGCGCGTTCGGGGAGGCGTACTGGACGATGCCGTCGGCGTCGAGCCGGATCAGGCCGTCGCCCACCCGGGGTGAGGCGTCCATGTCGAGCTGCTGGTTCGCGAACGGGAAGGAGCCGGCCGCGATCATCTGCGCGAGGTCGGAGGCGCTCTGCAGGTAGGTGAGCTCCAGGCGGCTCGGGGTGCGCACGGTGAGGAGGTTGGTGTTGCGGGCGATGACACCGAGGACGCGCCCCTCGCGCCGTACGGGGATCGACTCGACCCGGACGGGGACCTCCTCGCGCCACTCGGGATCGCCCTCGCGCACGATACGGCCCTCGTCGTGGGCGGCGTCCAGCATCGGGCGGCGGCCACGCGGGACGAGATGGCCCACCATGTCGTCCTGGTAGGACGTCGGACCGGTGTTGGGCCGCATCTGCGCGACGGACACGTACCGCGTGCCGTCGCTGGTGGGGACCCACAGCACCAGGTCGGCGAAGGAGAGGTCGGAGAGCAGCTGCCACTCCGAGACCAGCAGGTGGAGCCACTCGAGATCGGTGTCGTCGAGGGCGGTGTGCTGGCGTACGAGTTCGTTCATGGAGGGCACGTGAGCGAGCGTACCCGGGGGTTTGTACGGCTCTGAAATGTACGGGCCCGGACAGGTACGGGCTCCTGGAACACCCGCGGGCCGCGGCGCCTGAGAGGGACCCTCAACCCTCCCGGCACCGCAGCCCGGAGCAGTATCGGCCGTGGGGTGTGCGGTCCCGGTCGGCCGAAGGACGAGGAGCCGGGGCAGTCAGGGCAGAGAGCCTCGGTTCCTCTGTCCGCCTTCCTGTGCGGGGAAGGCGGAGGCTGGTGCGCGCTGCACACGCGCTCTCGTCACGCATTGTGGACTAGACCACTCGTGGGTGTCCATGCGTTGGAGGCTGTTCGTTGTTGTTAATTCTCCGACTGGTGGGACACGCCTGCGTCCCCCCGGCAGCCTAACGCGTGTGGGTTCCTGTGCGGGGCCAGATGGACATGGCAATTTCCACGACCGCCTCCAGTTCCTCCCGGCTCGCCCCGTCCCGCGCCTGTTGTGACATGCCCTGGATCATCGCTCCGGTGTGCCGGGCCAGGGCGGCGCAGTCGGTACCCGGGGGCAGCACGCCGGCGGCGACATCGGCTCTGATACGGCTCTCGAACGCGGCGATGTTGGCGTTGCGGCGGTCCCGCAGCGACTGTTCGACCTCGGGGGTCGAGCAGTTCGCGGCGGCGTGGACGACGAGGCAGCCGTGCGGGTGGCCGGGTTCCGTGTACGCGGTCGCGGCCTCGCGCAGCATGCGCTCGACGGCGTCCCGGGCGGTGGGCTCCTCGGCGAGGGCCTGGTCGGCGAACGAGCCGTACCTCGTGCCGTAGACCTGGACGACCTCCTCGAAGAGGGACCGCTTGTCGCCGAATGCGGCGTAGAGGCTGGGGGCGCCGATGTCCATGACGCGGGTGAGGTCGGAGACGGACGTGGCCTCGTAGCCGTGCTCCCAGAAGGCCAGGAGTGCCTTCTCCAGCGCCGTCTCGCGGTCGAAGGAGCGGGGGCGGCCGCGGGGCCGTCCCTTGCCGTTGCCTGTCGCGGTTCCGTGCCTCTCGGCCCTCGCGGTCCCGTCGTCGTTCACCATGGAGTGCATTTTATAGCGGGCACTAGAGAAATGTCGCCGGGGTGGGGTACGGTCATTTCTGTAGCGACCGCTAGTAAAAAGAGAAGGGGGCGCCGCCATGGGCGTGCTCACGGGCAGGACGGCACTCGTCACGGGCGCGAGCAGGGGCATCGGGCGAGGGATCGCCGAGCGGCTGGGGCGCGACGGTGCGCGGGTCGGGGTGCACTACGGCAGGAACGAGACGGCGGCGAAGGAGACGGTCGCGGCGATCGAGGCGGCGGGCGGCTCGGCGTTCGCGGTGGGCGTGGAGCTGGGCCTGCCGGGGGATGCCGAGGCGCTGTGGGCGGAGTTCGACCGGCACGCGGACGGGCTGGACATCCTGGTGAACAACGCGGGGATCGGCAACACGCCGCCGATCCATGAGCTGGAGGAGCCGGAGTACGACAAGGTCTTCGCGGTGAACGTGAAGGCGCCGTTCTTCATACTCAAGCAGGGCATGAGCCGGCTGCGGGACGGCGGCCGGGTCGTCAACATCTCCTCGGGGCTGGCCCGCACGGCGGCGATGCCGGACAACATGGCGTACGCGATGACGAAGGGCGCGCTGGACGTCCTCTCACGGGACCTGTCCAAGGTGCTGGGCCCTCGGGGCATCACGGTGAACTCGGTGGCGCCGGGGATCATCGACACGGACAACACGGCCCCGTTGCTGCACGGCAGCGCCGACGGCTGGGCGAAGGCCGCGGCGTATTCGGCGCTGGGCGGAGTGGGAGAGCCGGCCGACGTCGCCGACGTGGTGGCGTTCCTGGTCTCGGACGCAGGGCGCTGGGTCACGGGGAGCTGGGTGGATGTGACGGGGGGTTCGCTCACCTAGTCAACGAGTCGCTCACGTAGTCAACGAGTCTCCGTCACCTTCGCCAGCGCCCGGGGCGCGTCCGGGTCCTGGCCGCGGGCGATGGTGACCTCGTAGGCGAGGAGCTGGAGGGGAATGATCTCCAGGACGGGCTGCACCTCCTCGGCGACGTCCTCCGTCGGCAGGACGAAGCCGGCCGACGCCTGCTCGACCTGATGCCGGGGGCCGATGACGACCAGGTCGGCACCGCGTCCGCGCAGCCGGTCGAGGACCGGCTGGAGCGCTTCGCCGCCCTTGCCGTCGGTGACCACGGCGATGACCGGGGAGACGTTGTCGACCATGGCGAGCGGCCCGTGCAGCAGGTCGGCGCCGGAGTAGGAGAGGGCGGGGATGTAGCTGGTCTCCATCAGCTTGAGGGCGGCCTCCTTGGCCGTGGGGTAGCCGTAGCCGCGCGAGGTGATCACCATGCGCTCGGCGAAGCGGTAGCGGGCGGCGAGGGCGCGCACCTCGTCCTGCCGGGCTAGCAGGTGCCCTGCGAGGTCCGGCAGGACGTGCGCGGGCGTGCCGTCGCCGCCGCGCAGGCCCTCGACGAACAGGTAGAGCGCGAGAAGGGAGGCGGTGTACGTCTTGGTCGCGGGGAGGGCCTTCTCCGGCCCGGCCATGATGTCGATGTGGTACTCGGAGACGCCGGCGAGCGGCGAGTCCGGGTTGTTGGTGACGGCGAGCGTGATCGCACCGGCTTGGCGGGCGGCCCGCGTCGAGGCGACCAGGTCGGGAGAGCCGCCGGACTGGCTGACGGTGACGACGAGGACGTCCGTGAGGTCGGGCCGGGCGCCGTAGGCCGTGGTGGTGGACATCGAGGTGAGTCCGCAGGGCAGGCCGAGCCGGATCTCCAGGAGGTACTTGGCGTAGAGGGCGGCGTTGTCGGAGGTGCCGCGGGCGGTCAGCAGGACGAAGCGGGGAGCGCGGGCGGCGATCCGCCGTGCCACGTCCCGGATGGCCGGGGCGCCGTCGGCCAGGATCCGGCGCAGGACGGCGGGCTGCTCCGCCATCTCCCGGGCCATGATCCGGCCCGGGCGCTCGCTGGGGGTGTCCGGTGTGGCGGCGGTCATGGCGGGGTTCCTTCGGGGCGCGGGCGGATGCAGCTCCCATTCCACTCCCCCGCACCGCGGAACGGCCACGCGGGACCGGTGCTGTTCACCTGCCGGAGAGCTGGCCGGCACCGAGCGGCTGCCCCTGTGGGACCGGCTGCATTCACCCTGGGAGCGGCGCCGCCGCTCTGTTAGATTGGCCTTGGATTGGTCTAAACCACATCCCCCTCCCAGGATCAGTCCAGTTGAGCATCCCTCTCAGATCGGCAGGCCCAGCGTGGAAGTTGTCATCGTTCCGGACGCCAAGGCGGGCGGCGAGCTCATCGCCGAGGCCATGGCCCAGCTGCTCCGGCGCAAGCCCGGCGCCCTGCTCGGCGTGGCGACCGGCTCGACGCCACTGCCCGTGTACGAGGCGCTGGCGGCCAAGGTGCGCTCCGGTGCCGTGGACGTCACGCGGGCGCGGATAGCCCAGCTCGACGAGTACGTGGGGCTGCCCGCCGACCATCCGGAGTCGTACCGCTCGGTGCTGCGCCGTGAGGTGCTGGAGCCGCTCGGCATCGGGATGGACCAGTTCACGGGGCCGGACGGCACGGCCGAGGACGTGCAGGGCGCGTGCGAGGCGTACGACAAGGCGCTCGCGGACGCCGGGGGCGTGGACCTGCAGTTGCTCGGGATCGGGACCGACGGGCACATAGGGTTCAACGAGCCGTGTTCGTCGCTGGCGTCGCGGACGCGGATCAAGACGCTGACCGAGCAGACCCGGATCGACAACGCGCGCTTCTTCGACGGCGACATCGGCCAGGTGCCGCACCACGTGATCACCCAGGGCATCGGGACCATCCTGGAGGCCCGGCACCTGGTGCTGCTCGCCACCGGCGAGGGCAAGGCGGACGCGGTCGCGGCGACGGTGGAGGGACCGGTCGCCGCGGTGTGCCCCGCGTCCGCGCTCCAGCTCCACCCGCATGCGACCGTCGTGGTCGACGAGGCCGCCGCGTCGAAGCTGAAGCTGGCGGACTACTTCCGGCACACCTACGCCAACAAGCCGGAGTGGCAGGGCATCTAGTTGTGCTGTCCTGCCTCCATGGCCTCGTCGTCGGCCGGCTCGTCCTGGGCCAGCAGGCCGGCCACCCACAGCGGCATGACCCAGTGGACGACGAGGACGGCGATGAGGAGGGGTGCGGCGTAGGCCTTCGGAGCGTCGCCTTCGACACCGCCCGTGATCAGCAGGGCGATCGCCGCCGCGGCCAGGAGCAGGGTCGTCATGCGGTGGGCCCGGGCCAGGACGCGGCTGCGTTCCGCCGACTGCCGCTCGTCCAGTACGTGTTCGCGCAGCTCCAGCAGGCCCCGGGTGGCGCCGTTGATGACGCCGGTCGCGACCATCCAGGGCAGCAGCAGCACCGCCATCACGGCGACGGGCCACAGCAGCTCGCCCTTGGCGAGGAAGAAGTGGGTCATCAGTGCGCCGATGGCCACGGTGAGGGTGACGTGCGCGGCGACGGCCAGACGCCGGCGTGCCGCCGTGGCGTACCAGGCCTGGCCGCGGCGGTCGTTCATGAGCCGCAGCATGCTCCGGTCGTAGCGGGTCAGGCGTGTCGTCGTCATGGCTGGTTCCTCCCGTAGACCTCGTCCGTGAGCGGCCGGAACGGTTCGAGGGAGAACAGGGCCTCGACCGGCAGACCGAAGAACTTCGAGATCCTCAGTGCCAGGTCGAGGCTCGGGTTGTACTGCCCTCGCTCGATGTAGCCGATGGTCTGATAGTGGGCTCCCACTGCCTCGGCCAGGCTCTGCCGCGACACCTTCCGTTCGGCGCGCACCACGGCCAGCCTGTTGTGCACCTGCTCGCTCATGTATAAGAAGTACTACATTCGGAAGTAGCTTTACAACCCAGTAGGTTGCGACCCGACAGGCCTACACCCCGGCGATCACCTCGGCCGCCGCCCGGCCGCAGACGCGGGCCGCGCCGTGGGTGGCGATGTGCAGGGCGCCGCGGGGCGCGGCCTGGGGGACGCCCATCTCGACCACGATGGTGTCGGGGCGGGCGGCCAGCAGGGTGTCGAGGGCCGCCGCCATCCAGGGATGGCGGTGTTCGTCGCGGACGACGGCGACGATGCGGCGCGGACCGGCTGCCTCGAGGGCCGCCCGTCCGGCGCTCTCACCGGCACCGGCATCGCTCTCGTTGCCGCCCTCCGCCGAGAAGCTGCCCGTCACCGTGCCCGGCAGGAGGTGGACGAGTTCGGCGGCGATGCCCCAGGGGGTCTCGTCGCCCACCGCGATGTTGGCGACGGGGGTGAGTGCGGCGACGTAGGGCGGTTCGGTGAGGGGCTTGAAGGTCTCCGGGGTCCCGAGGCCCGGGGCGACGGTGACCGTGAGGGCGCGGCGGGCGGCGTGCAGGCCGATCTCGCTGCCGTGGGTCTCCCCGGGGGCGCGGCCGGCCGTGCTCGCCCAGCGGGCCAGCGCCCGGACCCGGTCCGCGGCCTCGGCCAGGCGTGCCTCGGGCAGCTCGCCCGTGCGGACCGCCGCGACCAGGGCGTCGCGCAGGCGCCGTACGGTCGCGTCGTCGGCCAGGCCGCCGCCCACGCAGATCGCGTCGGCACCGGCGGCGACGGCGAGGACGCTGCCGCGTTCGATGCCGTAGGTGCCCGCGATGGCCCGCATCTCCATGCCGTCGGTGACGATGAGGCCGTCGTAGCCGAGTTCGCCGCGCAGCAGGCCGGTCAGGATGCGGCGGGAGAGGGTGGCCGGGCGGTCGGGGTCCAGGGCCGGGACCAGGATGTGGGCGCTCATCACGGCCCGGCTGCCGGCGGCGATGGCCGCGCGGAACGGGGTCAGTTCACGATCGGTCAGCACGTCCGCGGGGACGTCGATGCGCGGGAGGGCGTGGTGGGAGTCGACGGCCGTGTCGCCGTGGCCCGGGAAGTGCTTGGTGCAGGCGGCGACTCCGGCCGACTGCAGGCCCGTCACGTACGCGGCGGTGTGCCGGGCGGCCAGGTCGGTGTCGGCGCCGAAGGAGCGGACGCCGATCACCGGGTTGCGCGGGTCGGAGTTGACGTCGGCGGACGGGGCCCAGTTGAGGTTCACGCCGCTGGCCGCAAGACGGCGGCCCAGTTCGTGGGCGACCTGGCGCGTCAGCTCCACGTCGTCCACCGCGCCGAGGGCGTGGTTGCCCGGGAAGGAGGAGCCGGTCCGCACCTCCAGGCGCGTCACGTCACCGCCTTCCTCGTCGATCGCGACCAGGACGTCGTCGCGTTCGGCCCGCAGTTGCGCGGTCAGCGCGGCCAGTTGGCCGGGCGAGGCGATGTTGCGGCCGAACAGGCCGACGGAGGCGAGGCCCTCGCCGAGCCGGCGCAGCAGCCAGTCGGGGGCGGTGGTTCCGGTGAAGCCGGGCTGGAGGACCGTCAGGGCGTCACGGGTGAGCGTGTCGGTACCGCCGGCGAGTGTCGTCATGGGGTGAGGTCATCCCTTCACGGCGCCCGCGGTCAGGCCCGCGGCCATCTTGCGCTGGACGAGGAGGAAGAGGGCGACGATCGGCACGGCCATCATCGTGGCGCCGGCCATCATCGGGGCGTATTCGGTGCCGTGTTTGGTGGTGAAGTTGCCGAGCCAGACGGTCGCCGTCTGGTTCTTCTGGCTGAGCAGCATCAGGGCGTACAGGTACTCGTTCCAGGCCTGGATGAAGCCGTAGACCGAGGTGGCGACCATGCCGGGGGCCAGGAGCGGGAAGACGACCCGGAGGAAGGCGCCCGTGCGGGAGCAGCCGTCGACCATGGCGGCCTCCTCGAGTTCCTTCGGGATGTTGACGATGAAGCCCCGCAGCGTCCACACGGTGAACGGGAGGATGAAGGTCAGGTACGTGATGATGAGGCCCGTCAGCCGGTCGTACTGGCCCAGGTCGTTGAGCAGCAGGAACACCGGGATGATCATGGCGACCAGCGGGACCATCTGGACCGCGAGGATGCCCACGATCACGATCTTGCGCCCCCGGAAGGCGAAGCGCGAGATGGCGAGCGCGGCCAGCAGCCCCACGACCATGCCGATGACGACCACCGCCAGCGACACCACCATGCTGCGGCCCACCGGGCCCCAGAAGTCGGCGATGTCCAGCGCCCGGCCGAAGTTGGCGAAGGTGATGCCGGTCGGCAGCAGGCTCGGGTCCGGGTCGATGGCGTCCTCGGCGGGCTTGAACGCCGTGTTGAGCATCCAGTAGAGCGGGAATCCCGCGGTGACGAAGACCAGGAGGCCGAGGACGTTCCACCAGAGCTTCGGCGCCCGGCGGCCGGTCAGAGTGCTGCTCATTCGACCTCTCCGATCTTCAGCATCTGCCGCATGTAGACGGCGACCACGCCGAGCAGCAGCAGGACGGTGATCAGCGCGATCGCCGAGCCCTGGGCGTAGTCGTTGACGACGAACGCCCGGTCGTAGGAGTAGGTGTTGAGGACCTGGAACTCCGGCTCGGGGTGGCCGTTGCGCATGACGAACACCTGGGGGAAGACGCCCATGTCCCAGATGACCGACAGGGTCGTGAGCATCACGATGATCGGCTTGAGGACGGGCAGGGTGACATAGCGGAAGACGCCCCAGGCGCCGGCGCCGTCCAGGCGGGCGGCCTCCTCCAGTTCCTTCGGCACCTGGGTGAGACCCGCGCTGAGTGTGATGACCACGAACGGCACGGCTCCCCACACCACCAGCAGCATGATCACGGCGAGGCCCTCGGGCCCGCTGGCGAACCAGTTGTGGCCGATCATCTCGACGCCGGGCAGCTTGCTGAGCAGCGCGTTGAAGACGCCGTAGTCCGAGTCGAAGAGCCACTTGAAGACCGTGGTGGCCACGATGACGGGCATGCCCCAGCTGGCCACCAGCACGATGTTGATGAGCACCTTCAGCCAGCCGGAGACCCGTTGGAGCAGCAGGGCGAGCGCCATGCCGATCACCATCGTGAAGACGACGGCCCCGGCGGCGAAGACGACCGTGCGGACCACGACGGTCCAGAACTCGCCGTCGCCCAGCACCTTCGCGAAGTTGTCGAACCCGACCGACTCGGCCGGCTGGAAGCCCCACAGCTGGGACTGCCCGAACTTCTGGAAGGACAGGGTGACCAGACGGGCCAGCGGATAGCCCATGACCAGGGCGAGGATCAGCAGGCACGGCGCGAGCAGCAGCCAGGGGACCGCGGTCCCGCCCGACGGCCGGTTCGCCCGTGGCAGTTCGGCGGGGGGAGGTGGCGGTGCCTGCCGCGGTGGCGGCACCTTGGCAGGGGTGGTGGTGTCTGCGGCACTCATCGCGCGCTCCTCGGCGGTCCCTCAGGTCTTGACGACGGCGGGGCTCCGCCACAAGGGAGCCCCGCCCACAGGTCACTTGGTGTTGATGACCTTGTCGATCGCGGCGTCCGCCTCCTTGGCGGCGGCCTCAACCGACTTCTTGCCGGTGCCGATGCTCTGGAGCATGGTCTGGAGGATCTGCGCCTTTTCGACCTGGCCCCAGCCGGGGGCCATCGGGACGAACCAGTTGGACTCGGCCGCGGTGGCGGGGACCGCCGTCTTCGGGTCGTTCTTCAGCGTCGCGAGGTCGGTCTTGTTGTTGGGCAGGTTGCCCTTGGCCATCAGGCCCTTCTGGCCGGAGGAACCGGTGAACGCGTTGATCCACTCGGCGGCCAGGGCCGGCGCGTCGGACTTCACCGGCACGGCGAGGTCGGAGCCGCCCAGGAAGACGGGCATGTTCTTGCCGGACGGGCCGGGCATCACGAAGTTCTCGAGGTTGCCCTTGAGCTTGCCGGTCTTGTCGTTCTTGGGGTCCTCGGCGGTCGCGCCCTCCCAGGCGGCGGCGAAGATCATGGCGGACTTGCCCTGGCCGTAGACGATGTAGCGGTCGGACTCGTCCTTGGTCTTGTCGCCGTGCATGTAGGAGTCGACGACGTTCTTGAACTCCTTGAGGCCCTTGAGGGACTCGGGCGAGGAGAGGGAGGCCTTCCACTGGCCGCCCGACTCGGTGGCGATGGCGCCGCCGGCGTCGTAGACGAAGGACATGGCCGCGTACCAGTCGCGGGTCGGCTGGTACCAGGCGCTGAACTTGCCGCCCTGCTTCTTCTGGATCTTGTCCAGGGCGGCGGTGAGGTCCTTGTACGTCTTCGGGGGCGTCTTCACCCCGACCGAGGCCGCCAGGTCCTTGCGCCAGTTGGCGACGCGGCCGCCGGCGTAGTACGGGACGCCGTAGGTCTTGCCCTCGTAGGTCACCGAGGCCTTGAGGCCGTCCAGCCAGGCGTCCGAGGTGTCGAACTCGCCCGGGTCGAGGGGGGCGAAGGCGCCCTTGACCATGTAGCCGAGCATCTCGGTGTTGCCCATCTCGACCACGTCGGGGGCCTTGTCGGTGGCGAGGACGGCGTCGAGCTTGGCGTTCTTGTCGGGCCAGCCGTAGTACTCGTGGTTGATCTTCAGCCCGGGGTGCTTCTTCTGCACGGCGGCGTCGGCGGCCTTCACCAGCTCCGGCCAGTTGTTCTGGGCGTCGACGGTGAGCCAGACGGTCAGCTCCTTGGCGTCCGCGCCCTTGTCCGAACCCCCGCTGCCGCCCTCGCCCCCGCACGCCGCGATGGAGACCATCATGCCCGCGATACCGATCGCGGATATCAGCTTGCGCTTCACGCCACCCTCCTCAGGGATGCCACCGACCCCCCTGCTCCCCGCGTTCGTGGGGCCAGGACCCTGGACCAATGGTGTAGACCAGTACGGGGAGCTTGGACCAGACCAGCAGGCCTGTCAAGGGTCCGGATTCGGCTCTGACCAGCCGTTATGCGACCTACATATGCAGGAACCTTTAAGTAAGAACCCGGCGAAAACCCGACCGGGCACGGCATACTCCAGGTAGACCACTTCGAGTTGTGGACTAGACCAAAAGCGGCGCCGACGGTATACAAGTGAGATCGTGTCGGCCCAGGAGCCGGGAAGGCGGAGCATGAGCACCGACATCAGCAGTGCGGAGAACGAGAGCGGGGCGCCCGTCCGCACCGCACGCGTGCCCAAGTACTACCGCCTGAAGAAGCACCTGCTCGACATGACCGAGACCCAGGCGCCCGGCACTCCGGTGCCGCCCGAACGCACACTGGCGACCGAGTTCGACACCTCGCGCACGACCGTGCGCCAGGCGCTCCAGGAGCTGGTCGTCGAGGGCCGGCTGGAGCGCATCCAGGGCAAGGGCACGTTCGTCGCCAAGCCCAAGGTCTCGCAGGCGCTGCAACTGACCTCGTACACCGAGGACATGCGCGCCCAGGGTCTCGAACCCACCTCGCAGCTCCTGGACATCGGCTACATCACCGCCGACGACCGTCTCGCCGGGCTGCTCGACATCACGGCCGGCGGACGGGTGCTGCGCATCGAGCGGCTGCGCATGGCCAACGGCGAGCCGATGGCCATCGAGACCACCCACCTGAGCGCGAAGCGCTTCCCGGCGCTGCGCCGGTCCCTGGCGAAGTACACGTCCCTCTACACCGCGCTCGCCGAGGTCTACGACGTCCATCTCGCGGAGGCCGAGGAGACCATCGAGACCTCGCTGGCCACCCCGCGCGAGGCCGGCCTGCTCGGCACGGACGTCGGCCTGCCGATGCTGATGCTCTCCCGTCACTCGCTGGACCGGGACGGGCAGCCGGTGGAGTGGGTGCGGTCGGTGTACCGGGGGGACCGGTACAAGTTCGTGGCGCGTCTGAAGCGTCCCCAGGAGTAGTGCGCGCGGGGCGGTGCGACTGCTGCTGAGCTCGGTTTCTTTTGGGTACCGCATTACGGACGAGGGGTTCCGTTCCCACCGCACCCTGACCTAGATTGCCTGCGCATTGCACAGGTGATCACTGAGGGGACGGAGCCGCCTGATGTCGCAAGCCCCAGAAGCCGGCAGAGGGGCGACGGTGACGCCGATGCGCGTCGTCATCGCTCTCTGCCTCATAGCGCCCTTCGTGGCCATGTTGTGGGTCGGCTCGTACGCCAAGACCGACCCGTCCTTCATCGGGATCCCGTTCTTCTACTGGTACCAGATGGCATGGGTGCTGATCTCCACCGCACTGACGATGATCGCCTACAAGCTGTGGCAGCGTGACCAGCGCGCCCGCTCTGCCGCGAAGGGCGGTGCGTCGCAGTGAACGACGGCGTGAACGGCGTCGCACTCGCCGTCTTCATCTTCTTCTTCCTGGCCGTCACGGTCATGGGCTTCCTGGCCGCGCGCTGGCGCAAGGCCGAGAACGAGCACAGCCTGGACGAATGGGGCCTGGGCGGCCGCTCGTTCGGCACCTGGATCACCTGGTTCCTGCTCGGCGGCGACCTGTACACGGCGTACACCTTCGTGGCCGTACCGGCGGCGATCTACGCGGCGGGCGCGGCCGGCTTCTTCGCGGTGCCCTACACGATCCTCGTCTACCCGCTGATCTTCACGTTCCTCCCCCGCCTGTGGTCGGTCTCGCACAAGCACGGGTACGTGACGACGTCCGACTTCGTGCGCGGCCGGTTCGGCTCCAAGGGCCTGTCGCTGGCGGTGGCGGTGACCGGCATCCTGGCCACGATGCCGTACATCGCGCTCCAACTGGTGGGCATCCAGGCCGTACTGGACGTCATGGGCGTCGGCGGCGGCGAGAACACCAACTGGTTCATCAAGGACCTGCCCCTGCTGATCGCCTTCGGTGTGCTGGCGGCGTACACGTACTCGTCGGGTCTGCGGGCGCCGGCGCTGATCGCGTTCGTGAAGGACACCCTGATCTACATCGTCATCGCGGTGGCGATCATCTACATCCCGATCAAGCTGGGCGGCTTCGACGAGATCTTCGCCAAGGCGGGCGACGCGTTCAGCCAGACCAACCCGGCGACGGGCGCGCCGCGCGGTGCGCTCACGCCGCCGGAGGCGGGGCAGTGGACGTACGCCACGCTGGCGCTGGGCTCCGCGCTCGCGCTGTTCATGTACCCGCACTCGATCACGGCGACGCTGTCCTCGAAGAGCCGTGACGTGATCCGCCGCAACACCACGATCCTGCCGCTGTACTCGCTGATGCTGGGCCTGCTCGCGCTGCTCGGCTTCATGGCGATCGCGGCCGGGATCAAGGTGCAGAACGGTCAGCTGGCGATCCCGCAGCTGTTCGAGACCATGTTCCCGGACTGGTTCGCGGGCGTGGCCTTCGCGGCGATCGGCATCGGGGCCCTGGTCCCGGCGGCCATCATGTCCATCGCGGCAGCGAACCTCTTCACCCGCAACATCTACAAGGACTTCATCAAGCCCGACGCCACACCCGCTCAGGAGACCAAGGTCTCCAAGCTGGTCTCGCTGCTGGTGAAGGTGGGCGCGCTGGCCTTCGTCCTCACCATGGACAAGACGGTCGCCATCAACTTCCAGCTGCTGGGCGGCATCTGGATCCTCCAGACCTTCCCGGCCCTGGTCGGCGGCCTGTTCACCCGCTGGTTCCACCGCTGGGCACTGCTCGCGGGCTGGGCGGTCGGCATGGTCTACGGCACGGTCGCCGCGTACGGCGTCGCCTCCCCGACCCAGAAGCACTTCGGCGGCTCGTCGAAGGAGATCCCGGGCATCGGCGAGATCGGCTACATCGGCCTCACGGCGTTCGTCCTGAACGTCGTCGTCACCGTCGTCCTGACCTTCGTCCTGAGGGCCCTGAAGGCCCCCGACGGCATCGACGAGACCAAGCCGGAGGACTACACGGCGGACGCGGGCGACCCCGGAGTCCAGGTGGAGCTTCCGCCGGCGACGGCGGGCACCTCGCACTGACTCGCAGGTGACAGCGGGCCGTCGGTGATAACCGGCGGCCCGCTGTCATACCCGTCCCGCACACTCGGACCATGGACATCCTCATCCGGCGGGTGAAGCCCACCGAATACGACGCCCTCGGTGAGATCACCGCCCAGGCCTATCTGAAGGACGGCCTCCTCGACTTCGGTGAGAGCGACTGGTACCTCGGCGAACTCAAGGACGTGGCCAAGCGGGCCGCCGCCGCGGACGTCCTGGTGGCCATCCAGGGCGAACAGCTCCTCGGCGGCGTCACCTTCGTCCCCGCCGGCGGTCCCATGGCCGACATCGCCCGTCCCTCAGAGGCAGAGATACGGATGCTCGCCGTCGCCCACGAGGCGCGCGGCCGCGGCGCCGGAGAGGCCCTCGTCCGGGCCTGCGTCGACCGCGCCCGTGCGACGGACGGCTGTGCCCGCGTCGTCCTGTCGACGCAGCGCACCATGCACTCCGCCCACCGCATCTACGAACGCCTCGGTTTCGTCCGTGTCCCGGAGCGCGACTGGAACCCGCTTCCGGAGCTTCCCGACATCACTCTCCTCACCTACGAGTTGACGCTGTGAAACCGTCGCGACACTACATCTAGGGGTGCTTTCGCCACCCGGCACAAGATGTATGCTCATGCTCGCTGTCGCCGCAGGGGAATCCGGTGTGAATCCGGAACTGTCCCGCAACGGTGTACCCATGCCTTTTTATCCGCGCATGGGAGTCAGTCCGAGGACCTGCCGACAGCGCGCCCGGCCGCCCGGCCGGTGCGCCCTGACGTCCGGGCCTCGCGGAGTGGGCCGGTGGACGCGACGCCGCGTGCGTTCGCGTGCTGCCCCCTGCCCTGTGCGAGGCCCCCGTGCCGAGCGAGGGAGAGCCCCACGTGACCATCGCGCCAGCCGATCCGGTCTCAGCCGCCGAAAAAGAGCACGACGGTCCCGGTGCCGCGCTGCTGCGGACCCTGACCGAGCTGACCGCCGACCTCCCCGACGCCGACCCCGGCCGGGTCGCCGCCGCCGCTCTGCGCGGCCGCTCCGCGCGGGCCGACGAGTCGGAGTTGCGCGACCTGGCGACCGAGGCGGCCGCCGGCCTCATCTCCGAGGATCCCGCCTACTCCCGGCTGGCCGCGCGCCTGCTGACGATCGGGATCCGCGCCGAGGCCGCCTCACAGGGCGTCACGTGCTTCACCGAGTCCGTGGCCGTCGGGCATCGGGAGGGTCTCATCGCCGACCGGACCGCCGAGTTCGTGCGCCTCCACGCCGCCCGTCTCGACGCCCTGATCGACACGGCCGCCGACGACCGCTTCGGCTACTTCGGCCTGCGCACGCTGCACAGCCGCTATCTGCTCCGGCACCCGATCACCCGCAAGGTGATCGAGACGCCCCAGCACTTCATGCTGCGCGTCGCCGCCGGTCTCGCCGAGGACGACACCCGCCGCTCCGTCGACGAAGTCGCCGCGCTTTACGGGCTCATGAGCCGGCTCGACTACCTCCCCTCCTCCCCCACCCTCTTCAACTCCGGCACGCGGCACCCCCAGATGTCGTCCTGCTACCTCCTCGACTCCCCCAAGGACGAGCTGGACTCGATCTACGACCGCTACCACCAGGTGGCGCGGCTGTCGAAGCACGCCGGCGGCATCGGCATCGCGTACTCCCGCATCCGTGCGCGCGGTTCGCTGATCCGCGGCACCAACGGCCACTCCAACGGCATCGTCCCGTTCCTGAAGACCCTCGACGCCTCGGTCGCCGCCGTGAACCAGGGCGGCCGCCGCAAGGGCGCCGCCGCGGTCTACCTGGAGACCTGGCACTCCGACATCGAGGAGTTCCTCGAGCTGCGCGACAACACCGGCGAGGACGCGCGCCGCACGCACAACCTGAACCTCGCGCACTGGGTGCCCGACGAGTTCATGCGGCGCGTGAACGCCGACGCGCGGTGGTCGCTGTTCTCCCCCGCGGACGTGCCCGAGCTGGTCGACCTGTGGGGCGAGGAGTTCGACGCCGCGTACCGGGCGGCCGAGGCGAAGGGTCTGGCGAAGAAGACCCTGCCCGCCCGCGAGCTGTACGGCCGCATGATGCGCACCCTCGCACAGACCGGCAACGGCTGGATGACCTTCAAGGACGCCGCCAACCGCACCGCCAACCAGACCGCCGAGCCGGGCCACGTCGTCCACTCCTCCAACCTCTGCACGGAGATCCTGGAGGTCACCAGCGACGGGGAGACGGCGGTCTGCAACCTGGGGTCGGTCAACCTCGGCGCGCTCGTCGACCAGGCCGGCGGGGACATCGACTGGGAGCGGCTGGACGAGACCGTCCGCACCGCCGTCACGTTCCTCGACCGGGTCGTGGACATCAACTTCTACCCGACGGAGCAGGCGGGCCGTTCCAACGCCAGGTGGCGCCCCGTCGGTCTCGGGGTCATGGGCCTGCAGGACGTCTTCTTCAAGCTGCGCCTGCCCTTCGACTCACCGGAGGCCAAGCGGCTCTCCACCCGCATCGCCGAGCGGATCATGCTCGGCGCCTACGAGGCCTCCGCCGATCTCGCCGAGCGCAACGGCCCGTTGCCGGCCTGGGAGAAGACCCGTACGGCCAAGGGCGTGCTCCACCCCGACCACTACGACGTGGAGCTGACCTGGCCGGAGCGCTGGGCGGCCCTGCGCGAGCGCGTCGCCGCGACCGGCATGCGCAACTCCCTGCTCCTCGCCATCGCGCCGACGGCCACCATCGCCTCCATCGCGGGCGTGTACGAATGCATCGAGCCACAGGTGTCCAACCTGTTCAAGCGCGAGACGCTGTCGGGTGAGTTCCTCCAGGTCAACTCCTACCTGGTGCAGGAGCTCAAGCGGCTCGGCGTGTGGGACGCCCGCAGCCGGGAGGCCCTGCGCGAGGCGAACGGCTCGGTGCAGGGCTTCGCCTGGATCCCCGAGGACGTACGCGCCCTCTACCGCACGGCCTGGGAGATCCCGCAGCGCGGCCTGATCGACATGGCGGCGGCCAGGACCCCGTTCCTGGACCAGTCCCAGTCCCTGAACCTCTTCCTGGAGACGCCGACCATCGGCAAGCTCTCCTCGATGTACGCCTACGCCTGGAAGTCCGGGCTGAAGACCACGTACTACCTGCGTTCGCGCCCGGCGACCCGCATCGCCCGCGCCGCCCAGGCCACCGTCCCCGCGCAGGCCACCCCGGACCCCGAAGCGGTCGCCTGCTCCCTGGAAAACCCCGAGTCCTGCGAGGCCTGCCAGTAATGACCACCCAGAACCTGCTCGACCCCGGCTTCGAGCTGACTCTCCGTCCGATGCGCTACCCGGACTTCTACGAGCGCTACCGGGACGCCATCAAGAACACCTGGACCGTGGAGGAGGTCGACCTCCACTCGGACGTCGCCGACCTCGCCAAGCTCTCCCCCGCCGAGCAGCACCTGATCGGCCGCCTGGTCGCCTTCTTCGCCACGGGCGACTCGATCGTCGCGAACAACCTGGTGCTGACGCTGTACAAGCACATCAACTCCCCCGAGGCCCGGCTGTACCTGAGCCGGCAGCTCTTCGAGGAGGCCGTGCACGTCCAGTTCTATCTGACGCTCCTGGACACCTACCTCCCCGACCACGACGACCGGGCGGCGGCCTTCGCGGCCGTCGAGAACATCCCCTCCATCCGCGAGAAGGCCGGGTTCTGCTTCAAGTGGATGGACTCGGTCGACCAGCTCGACCGGCTGGAGACCCAGGCCGACCGCCGCCGTTTCCTGCTGAACCTGATCTGCTTCGCCGCGTGCATCGAGGGCCTGTTCTTCTACGGTGCCTTCGCGTACGTGTACTGGTTCCGCAGCCGGGGCCTGCTGCACGGTCTGGCCACCGGCACCAACTGGGTGTTCCGCGACGAGACGATGCACATGTCGTTCGCCTTCGACGTGGTCGACACCGTCCGCAAGGAGGAGCCGGAGCTGTTCGACGACCGGCTCCAGCAGGAGGTGACGGACATGCTCCGCGAGGCCGTCGAGGCCGAGCTGCAGTTCGCGCGCGACCTGTGCGGTGACGGCCTCCCGGGCATGAACACCGAGTCGATGCGGCAGTACCTGGAGTGCGTCGCCGACCAGCGGCTCACCCGCCTGGGCTTCGCTCCGGTGTACGGCTCCGAGAACCCCTTCTCCTTCATGGAGCTCCAGGGGGTTCAGGAGCTGACCAACTTCTTCGAGCGGCGGCCCTCCGCGTACCAGGTGGCGGTGGAGGGCACCGTCGACCTGGACGAGGACTTCTGAGCCGCAGCGTCCTCGCGGGCCTCCTGGGCCTCCCGGATCTGCCGGTCGATGCGCCGGTCGCGCACGATGCCGAGCACGGACGGGAGGACCAGGAGGACCAGCGTCCCGAGTACGAAGATCATTGCGATGAGCGTCTGAGTCTGGTTCGTGTCCATGGACACCACTGTCGCGCCGAATGGTCCTTACCGTCAGTGGCAGTACTGTCGTAGACCCTCGAATTACTGCCAGCAGCGAGGCACACTGGGGACATGCTGCAGAACGTGGCCGTCGTCCTCCTCGACGGCGTGAACCCCTTCGAACTCGGCGTGGTGTGCGAAATCTTCGGCACCGACCGAAGCGACGACGGCCTGCCGGTGTACGACTTCGCCGTCGCCTCGGCCGAGGGCCCGTCGCTGCGCATGAATTCGGGCTTCTCGCTGCAGGTCGACCACGGCCTGGAGCGCCTGGAGACGGCCGATCTGATCGCCGTGCCGGCCGGGCGCAGCTTCGCGACCCGGGACTTCCCACCGGAGCTGCTGGACGCCCTGCGCCGCGGCGTCGACCGCGGCGCCCGGGTGCTCAGCGTCTGCTCCGGCGCCTACGTGCTGGCCGCGGCCGGGCTGCTGGACGGGCGGCGCTGCGCCGTGCACTGGAAGCACGCCGAGGACCTCGCCCGCCGGTACCCGCGTGTGGCCGTCGAGCCGGACGTGCTCTACGTCGACGAGGACCCGCTGTTCACCTCCGCGGGCACCGCCGCCGGCATCGACGCCTGCCTCCACCTGGTGCGCAAGGAGCAGGGCTCCGAGGTCGCCAACAAGATCGCCCGGCGGATGGTGGTGCCGCCGCACCGCGACGGCGGCCAGGCCCAGTACATCGAGCGGCCGCTGCCGCACTCCGAGGCCGACACGATCGGCGAGGTGCTGGCGTGGATGGAGCGGCACCTCGACGAGGAGGTCACCGTCGAGCAGCTGGCCGCCCACGCCCACATGTCCCCGCGCACCTTCGCCCGTCGCTTCCAGCAGGAGACCGGGACGACCCCCTACCGCTGGATCCTGCGCCAGCGCGTCCTGCTGGCCCAGCGGCTGCTGGAGGCGACGGACGAGACCATGGACGCGATCGCCGGTCGAACAGGGTTCGGCAACGCGGCCACGCTGCGCCACCACTTCGTCCGCGCGGTCGGAACGACGCCGAACGCCTACCGGCGCACGTTCAGGGGCCCAGAGGCGGCCTGAGGCCAAGGGCTCTCACCTCGCCACCGGCCGCACCCGCAGGTCGTGCGGCCGCAGCGTGATGCCGACGCGGGTGCCGTCGTTCGAGCCGGCCACCTGCTCGAAGCGGTACTTGGTGGCCAGCGCCGCCGTGATCAGCGTCAGCTGGGCCATCGAGAAGTGGTCGCTGGGGCACTTGCGGTTGCCCGTGCTGAACGGGCTCATGGCGTGCTTCGGGATGTCCTTGACCCGGTCCGGAAGCCAGCGGTCGGGGTCGAACTCCAGGTGCCGCCCGTACGACTTCGGATCGCGCTGGATCGCGTACGGGCTGTAGACGATGTCCGCCCCGGCCGGAATCCGGTATCCGCCGAGTTCCGTGTCCCGCACCGCCCGCCGCGTCAGAATCCACACGGCCGGGCTCAAACGCATGGACTCGACGACGACATTGTTGGTGTGCCTGAGTCCTCGGACGTCTGCGAATGCCACCGGCCTCCCACCGGTGACGGCTTCAACTTCGTCGCGCACCCGGTCCGCGTGTTCAGGGTGTTCCGCGAGCATATGCAGCAGCCACATGATCGTGGAGGCGACGGTTTCGCTGCCGGGGGTGAGGATCGCGACGACCTGATCGTGGATCTCCTGTTCCCCGATGGGATCGCCATTCTCGTCCGTCGCCTCCAGCAATGCCGTCAGCAAATCGTCCGGCTTTTGACCGGATGCGCGGCGCTCGGCGACGATCTCGTCCACCAGGAGATGCAAATCGGCCAATGCCCGGTTGAATTCACGGTTGGCCGGGAGCGGCAGCTTGTAGAGCGGTCCGAGCGGCACCACCATCCGCCGGTACATCCCGCGGAAGACGGTGGCGAGCGCGACGCACAGCCGCTCCGCCCGCTCGTCCATGTAGTCGCCGCGCAGCAGGCAGCGGGCCGCGATGCGCACGGCCACCCGGAAGGACTCGGAGGTGCAGTCGACGGTCTCGCCGGGCTTCCAGCGCTCGGTGAGCGCGTGTGCCTCCTCCTCCATGATCGGGCCGTAGGCGGGGATGGCGTCGAGCCGGAAGGCGGGCTGGATGGTGCGCCGCTGGCGGCGGTGGCGCGGGCCGTTCGCCGTGGCCACGCCCTCCTTGCCGAGCAGGCCCTCCAGTGACTCCCACAGCGGTCCGGCGATGATGAAGTCGTTGCTCAGCGCGAGGGCTCCGGTGAGCGCCGGGGTGGTGACGGCGTAGACCGTCTTCGGTCCGAGCTTCAGCCGGACCACGTCGCCGTGGTCGCGCAGCCGGGACATGAACGACAGCGGGTCACGCACCAGCTTCCAGCCGTGCCCCAGGAAGGGGACACCGCCGCCCGCCCGGGGCGGTTCACGCAGGCCCGGTGCGAGGGGGGCTTCGGGCTTCACAGACTCGACGGTCATTTCTCACCTGCCGCTTCGTTGTTGACGTACGGGGGCGTGGACCGGTCGTCCCAGCTGTCGACCATGTACCGGCCGGACTCGTGATGGAACCAGTAGACGGAACTGAACCAGTTCCGCATATTGCTCAGACAGGCCCGCACGGCGGCGCTCAGTTCCTTTCCTCGCACGGTGCCGTCGGCGAGGGAGTCGGCGAATCGTAATGCTTCCTGTTCGGCCTCGAGGAATTCCGTGATGCATTTCTCGACGCGGCGCCTGACTTCTACGACCGCCTGTTCCAGTGTCAGCCCCTCATGGGTGATGAGACTGATTCCGAGATTGTGCACCTCGTCGCCTGCTATTTCCTTGGGAAGCGAGCAGAGGTCGTTGTACCAGGCGGCGAACTCCTGACTCAGCAGCGCGGCCCGCCGATATGCCGGGTGTTTCCGTACGGCGTCGGGGAGTTCGTATCCCGCGGCCGGCTCCAGCAGGTCCGTCCAGATCCAGTGGGCGAAGGTGAGCCGGCGCAGCCGGAGATACTCCTCGACCGTGGGCACGATTCCGTGGGTGCGGTTGTGGTACTCCCGGTCGTACGCGTCGATCACCGCGTGGAAGTGCCGGGCGAACCGGAGGTTCCAGGTCGCCGGCAGGAAGGCGTACAGCCGCAGCACGCTGTCCGCGAACCCGGCGACCAGTGGGTCCTCGTGGTGCAGGTGCTCCCTGGGGGAGTCGAGGGCCGAGTGCAGCCGGTCCCGCAGCCGCCGCCAGGCCACCGGGCGGCCGTGCACGATGTCGCGGTCGTGGCGGTCGTCCCAGACGAAGAACCAGGCGCTGTAGTCCGCGATCGCCTGCATCACCTCGTCGGAGGCGCCGATGTAGTACCCGGCCATGAGGTCCGTGTAGCACAGGCCGTCGGCATATTCCTCCACCTTGTCCGCGGGCATGAGCCGCTTTTCGAGCAGCCAGGCCCGGGTCTTCTCCTGGCACTTCGGCCAATACGGGTGGAGTTGCCGGGGAAACGCCGCCTCGATCACCGGAAGGGAGAGCGACGGTGGAACTGCGATGGTGGTCGGTGTCGATGTGGTGCCGTGTGACAAAGCATGCACGAACTAACCCCTCTCAGCCGCAGTTGGCGCGGGCGCCCCTCCTTCCGTGCCGGGCGTGCGCCGTTGCATACCCCGCTCCTCCCATTCAGCACTACAACTGACCGTTCTGGGAACGCATTTGCTTCATTCACTACCCCACAGTGCCGGGAACCTCCCGGTGTGTGACTGGTACCGGATCACCAGGAGAGCAGAAGCGATCGAACGTGCGACGGACAGGCGAACGACGCAGGCGAACGGCGCCTGTTCAGGGTGGGAAACCCGAACGGACGCCGTTCGCCTGGTGATCCTGAGGTCTCAGTCGTTCGCGACGACCGGGTACCGGGGCTCGTTCTCGGCCATCTGCCGCAGCGCGTCCTTGCGTTCGCGCTTCGAGAGGCGGTCGATGTAGAGGTAGCCGTACAGGTGGTCGGTCTCGTGCTGCAAACACCGAGCGAAGTATCCGGTGCCGCGCACCCGGATCGGGTTGCCCTTCTCGTCCTGCCCGGTCACCTCGGCGTAGTCGGGCCGGGCGAGCGGCGCGTACGCGGTCGGCACCGACAGGCAGCCCTCGTTGCTGTCGTCCAGCCGGCGCTTCTCGGCGGGCAGTTCGACGAGCCTGGGATTGCAGACGACGCCGGTGTGCCGGACGCCCTCGTCGTCCGGGCAGTCGTAGACGAAGACCTTCAGGTCGACGCCGATCTGGTTGGCGGCCAGGCCCACACCCTCGGCGGTGCGCTGTGAGGCGAACATGTCCGCCACCAGCTGCTGGAGCTCGTCCCCGAAGTCGGTGACGTCCTTGCACTCCTTGTGCAGCACCGGGTTCCCGACCACCGTGATCGGCCGCGAGGTCCCCCGTTCCCGCCAGGCCGCCTCGCGCTCCTCGCAGTCCTCCGTGTCGATCACGTACCCCTCGTCATCGACGGGGAGCACGCCCGCGCGCTGCTGATCGGTGTCCTGCTGAGCCATGACGTTACGTACGCCTTCCTGAACAAATCCAAGCTGGGATGCTGATACAGGGTACGGGGGACGCAGGGCCTAGCAGACCTCTTCGAGGTCCCGCCAGTCCCGGGAATCCGGACTGTCGGCGACCCACCCGTCCAGCAACCCCCGGACCAGCGAAGCCGGCGCAGCCAACCCGCACTCCCGCTCGGGAACCCACAGCTGCCCGTCCGTCCGATGCCCCAGCGGCCCGGGATGCCCCGGCTCACTGTGATCATGCGGATCGAGGTGCTCCCCGTCGCCCTCGTCCGACGGCATCCGTGACTCCGAGCACATCCGGCACAGCAACCGCACCGAAGAAGACCAGTCCTCCGCGGCGAACCCGGCATCCCCGGCGAGCTGCTCCAGCGCGTCCCGGTCCGCCTCGGTCGCGGCCTCCAGCAGCACCACCCACGTCGGCACCGGCGACGGCGCCCACAGCTCGATCTCGTCGAACACGGGGTACGTGTGCCCCGCGGCCGTGGTCCGCTCCCCGTGCGGCACGCCGTCGTGGAGCACGACCTCACCCCAGCGCCGCCCCGACGACGGCAGCGGAATGGACAGCACCTCGATCCGCGCGGGATCCAGCCGCCGCCCCCACACGACCTCGGCCTCCCCCTCGGGAGACAGCCGTACGGCCGCGCTGCCGAGATCCATGCCGAGCGGCTCACCGGAGTCGTTGGCCGGCCCCGGCACCCGCAGCCCGTAGGCCTGCCAGGCACGCCGGGCCAGCGGCCAGTCCTGGAGGGCGGTCGCGGCGATTCCGACGTTCCACCAGTCGGGCGCGCCGGTGTCCCGGTCGAGCAGCGCCACGGCCCTGAGGCCCGCCGCCCGCGCCTGCTCCCAGTCGTGCCGGAACTTGTGCAGCAGGGCGAGGTTGAACCAGGACTCGGACAGCCAGGGCTCCAGGTCGGCGGCACGTGTCAACAACGCGCCGGCGTCCTCGTACCGGCCGTCGCCGATGAGAGTGAACGCCCGGTCTGTGGCCTGCCGCCAGGAGGCGGAGGGCCGGTGCCGTCCCTTGCCGAAGATCCTCACGATTCCCGCCTGCCAGTTCCGTGCGGTGGGCTGGCCGTAGCTGTGTTTCGAGCCCCCGGACACCTTCTTCTTCGCATCCAACCACGTACGGCCTCCGGGGCGCTCATTACCCATGGGTTACCCAGTCAGAGGCAAGGTCAGACTGCCCCTTGCCAGTACCCGGGCCAGCGATTCCACCACCTCCGGGGCGTACTCCCCGGCGGTGGCGAGCCGGAGTTCCTCCAGCGCCGTCAGCGGTCCGCCCAGGCCACCTTCCCGGGACTTCTCCTCGTACGCGTTCACGGCCCGGACGATCCGCGCGGCGAGCGGCTGCTCGGCGTAGGGGTCGGCCTGCCGCTCCACGACCACGGCGACCGCCTCGTCGACACCCGTCTGCCGTACGACGGCCCCGCCGAGCAGCGCGATCCGCCGCTGTTCCGCGGCGGGCAGGCCGGCGGTGGCGCCCGCGGGCACCGGGTCGACGAGGCTCAGCTGCCCGATGTCGTGCATGAGCGCGGCGTACTCCAGCACGGCCAGCTCGGGCTCGGTGAGACCCAGATCACGCCCCACCGCCTGGCTGAGCGCGGCGACGCGGCGGGCGTGCCCGCAAGGCGTGTACCCGGCGACCTCGGTGGCTCGAGCGAGGGAGGCGATGGTCTGCCGGTAGGTCGCCCGGACGGCGGCGTAGCGCCGGAACGACATCTGGGCGAGCAGCAGCGGCACAGAGAAGACGGGCAGCGCCCACAGGCCCACCACGGCGACCGCCAGGGCCATCACGGCCCCGGTCGCGATCACGGCGGAGCCGATGCCGCACACGGCCCGCAGCTCGTCCCGCAGCACCGGCCCGAAGGGCCAGCCGGTGCGGGAGTGGGCCAGCGCGGCGGCGAGCACGGCATCGCACAGCGCGGTCAGGGACAGCAGCGCGAGCAGCAGCAGCGCGTAGGCGGGACCGCCCCAGTCGTCGAACATGCCCCGGTTGTACGGCGGCTGGAAGCACACGGCGACGAACCCGACGGTGAGCACCCGGCGCGCAAGGTGGTCGAGCGTGGGCCCCTGCCCGCGCGCCACGTGCGGCACGCTGCCGAGCAGCGAGCCCGCCAGCACGACGGCGACGACCTGGGCGGGCCTGGTGCGTGGCCCGCCCGCCGGCCTCGCCGAGCAGCGCGTACGACAGGGCCGCGGCGGCCCCGAGCGGCGCCGGCTCCCTGACCTGCGCCCCGTTGCGCCGGGCGAGCTCCCCGACGGTGACGAGGACGCCGAAGGCGAGGGCGACCCGGCGTTCCTCCAGCCCGTCGTAGAGGGTGACGGCGAGGGAGCCGGCGGCGAGGAGGGCGGCACAGGCGTGGACGAGGGTGAAGAGCGGCGGCGGGCGGTACGCGCTCACCGGTGCGCTCCCGGCCGGCTGGAGAGCGGTGTGCCGGGCGGAGGAATCCGGGAGGGGCCGACGTCGTCTGCGGTCACGGCGGGGCGCCAACCCACCCGGCCGACGGCCTCCACGAGGGCCGCGACCATCACCGGGTCGAACTGGCTGCCGGAGCAGCGCTTCAGCTCCGCCAGGGCGACCTCGACGGGCCGGGCCCTGCTGTAACTCCGCGTGGAGGTCATGGCGTCGAAGGCGTCCGCGACGGCCACGACCCGTGCGGACTCCGGGATCTGGCTGCCCACCAGGCCGTAGGGGTACCCGGTGCCGTCCAGCCGTTCGTGGTGGTGGAGTACGGCGGCGCGGGCCTCCCCGAGGAAGCCGATGCCGCGCACCATCTCGTGCCCGTACTCGGGGTGCAGCTCGATCACCCGCCGCTCCTCGGGCGTCAGCGGCCCGTCCTTCCTGAGCAGCCGGGTGGGGACGCCCAGCTTGCCGACGTCGTGCAGGATCCCGGCGAACCGGAGCACCTCGACGCGCTCGTCGTCCATGCCCAGCTCGCGCGCGATCATCATGGAGGCCTGCCCGACGCGCTCGCTGTGCCCGCGGGTGTACCCGTCCTTGATGTCGACGGCCTGGACCAGCGCCCGGATGGTCGCCTGGTGGGCGGCGCGTTCCCGGTGGTACTGCGCGAAGGCCCACCAGGAGACGCACATCGGCAGCAGCACGAGCAGCGCGGCCACCGGACCGTACGGGCTGCGCCACAGCACGGCCATCATCAGTCCGGCCAGCCCGTGCACGGCGATGGGCGCGAGGGAGCGCGCCACGAGCCCCCGCCAGGCCCGCCGCACCGGCACCCGCTCGGCGACGGCCAGGATCCCGCCGTCCAGCAGCGCGAGCACCAGGCAGAACGCCAGCACGGCCGCCCCGGCCGGCCCGAGCGCGTAGGGGACG
>KE354249.1 GCA_000415505.1 Streptomyces afghaniensis 772 | reverse complement strand
GGGCCCGGCGCCCTCGGACCGCCAGGGGCCGGGCGACCGCCCGCAGATACGCGTGCTCCGCCTCGTCCAGCCGCAGGACCCGCGCGACCGCGTCCAGCACGGCGTCCGACACGCTCGGTCCCCGGCCCTGCTCAAGCCGGATGTAGTAGTCGACGCTCACCCCGGCCAGCTGCGCCACCTCCTCACGACGCAGCCCTGGGACCCGGCGGCGGCCGTACGAGGCCAGCCCCACCTCCTCCGGCCGGATACGGGCGCGGCGCGAGCGCAGGAAGTCTCCCAGTTCTCCGTCCATGGGTCCGAGCCTAGGCGGCCCGGGGCCGGCGAACCTGGTACTGCCAGACCCAGGAAAAGCGCCGCCCTGGGTACGGCCGCCGAGAGAGCCGAGGGTGGTGGACGAGGCCGGGGAGACGCCCCGGCCACCAGCGAGGGGACGCCCCATGCCGTACGAGAACCTGACCGGCCGTACCGCTGTCGTCACCGGAGCCGCCAGCGGGATCGGCGAGGCCGTCGCCGTGCTGCTGGCAGCCCAGGGCGCACGGGTGGCGCTGCTGGCCCGGCGTGAGGAACGGCTCGCGGCGATCGCCGGGAAGATCCGCGCCGACGGCGGGCAGGCCCTGGCCGCCGCCGCGGACGTCACCGACGAGACGTCCGTGACCGACGCCGCCGACCGGATCCGTGCCGAGTACGGGACGGTCGACCTGGTCGTGAACGCCGCCGGCGTCATGCTGCCGCACCCCGTCGACGCCCGGCGCACCGACGAGTGGCAGCGGATGCTCGACACCAACGTCACCGGCGTGCTGCGGATGATCGGCGCCTTCACCGCCGACCTGGTCGGCGCCGCCGCGGACGGCCGTACCGCCGACATCGTGAACATCTCGTCCATCGCCGCGCACGTCAGCTTCCCGAACTACGCGGTGTACGGCGCGACCAAGGCCGCCGTCACCTATCTGTCGGAGTCCCTGCGCGGCGAGTTCGGGCCGCGGGAGGTACGGGTCACCAACATCGAGCCCGGGTTCGTCGAGAGCGAGCTGCGCACGCACATCGCCGACGCGGAACTCTCCCGGCAGGTGGAGGGCATGCTGGACGAGGTGGGCGCGCTGTCCGCCGAGGAGGTCGCCGACCTGGTCGCCTACGTGACGAGCCGCCCGCGCCGGGTCAACCTGCGGCAGATCGTCGCGCTGCCGACCCGGCAGGTCTGAACCGCGTGCGCCCGCTCAGTCCTCCCAGTCGCTGTCCTGGGAGGACTTGCGGCGGCCGCCGAACAGGCCCGGGTTGGTGCGGGCGGCCTGCACGACGTTGACGCCGACGATGCCCGCCCAGGCGGCGAGCAGGCCCGGCAGATGGGCCACGCCCCCGCGATCGCGGACAGCGGCACCGCGAGGACCAGGGAGACGATCCCGAAGCCGAAGCGCTCGCCCCAGGAGTCCGTGGCCTTCGGCGACCGGGAGTCCCGGGCCGTCTGCATCTGCTGCTCGGCGAGCTGCCGGCGCACCCGGCGCTCCACCGCGCCGTCGATCCGCTGGTCGACCTTCTCCAGGAACGAGTCGACCAGCGCGGACTCGTACTCCTCGCCCAGCTCCCTGCGCGCGTGCAGGGTGGCGTCGAGTTCCCTCTTCAGGTCGGTGTCCCGCGCGTCCATTCCGGTCATGTCACTCACGGTAGAAAGCCGGGGCGCCGGCCGCACTGGGGTTAGCCCCCCTGTCGGGCTGGGGTTTCCGGGCGTGCGGCAGGGCCCGCCCTTCGGTTCCGCTTGCCGGTCTGCATATGCTCATGCAGAATCCTCAGCTACTGAATAGGCGAGGGGGAGCACGTCATGAGCGTGACCGACAGCCCTGCCGCGCGGTTGCAGGCGCTCTTCGAGGGCCACCGGCTGACGCCGACCCAGCGGCGCATCGCGCACAGCATGGTGCGGCGCGCCGCCGACGTGCCGTTCCTGTCGAGCGTGGAGCTCGCCGAGCTGGCCGGGGTCAGCCAGCCGTCCGTGACCCGCTTCGCCGTCGCCCTCGGCTTCGACGGCTACCCGGCCCTGCGCCGCCACCTGCGCGAGGTCGCCCCCGCCGAATCCGCCGCGGACGCCGGGTCCTACAACGAGTACCAGCAGGCCGTCGAGGCCGAGATCGAGAATCTGCGGCACCTGGCGGAGGCCCTGGCCGACCCCCGGCCCGTGCAGCGCGCGGGGCGCCTCCTCGCCGCCTCCCGGCCGCTCCCCGTCCTCGGACTGCGGGCGGCGGCCGCCCAGGCACACGGCTTCGCCTACTTCGCGGCCAAGGTCCACCCCGACGTGCGGCTCCTCAACGAGGGCGGCACGATGCTCCACGACCGCATCGACGCCGCCGTCCGGGCCGGCGCGACCGCACTGCTGTGCTTCGCGCTGCCCCGGCACCCCCGCGAGGTCGTCGACACCCTCGACTACGCCAGACAGGCCGGGCTGACCGTCGTCACGGTCGCCGACTCCGCCTTCGCACCGGTGGCCAAGGTGTCCGACCTGCTGCTCCCCGCCGCCGTCGGCACCGGCCTCGCCTTCGACACGGCCTGCGCCCCCATGCTGCTCGGCCGGGTCCTGCTGGAGGCGATGTGCGACGACCTGCCTCAGGCCCAGTCCCGCCTGGAGGAGTTCGACGTGAAGGCGGCGGCGCGGGGGCTGTTCGTCGACTGACGGCACGGGCACCGCATTCTCAGACTCGTCTCACGTTGTGTCGCTAACGTGTTTCTCCTGTAACACCCTTCAGGCGCTTCGCAGACCGGACGGAGGCTGAACGTGACGCGCGGAGGACAGGGACTGGCTCGGGTGGCCGTCGTCGTACGGGCGGGGGCGGCCCCGCTGTGGTGGCTGGGTGTGTTCGCGGCGGGCATCGGCCTGCTGCCCCCGGGGCTGACGGGCCGCCGCATCGGCGTCCTGGCCGGGGCGGCACTGTTCGTCCTGGCGACGGCCGCGGTGGCGTACGGACGCCGCAAGCGCTACGTCGCCCTGGCCGCCTCCGCGGCCCGCGCCGGCAAGCACGACGTGCTCCAGGACCGCGCGGTCACGACCCGCAACTGGCGCCGCGCCCACCGCTGGTGGCTCCTCCTCGCCTTCCTCGCCGCCCTGGGCAGCGCCTTCGCCGTACCCGCCGCGGCGGGTCTGCTCCTGGCCGGCTGCGGCGCGGGCCTGTGGCTGAAGGCGGCGTGGCTCGGCCGCCGCGAGCGCGCGGACGAGGTGCTGCTGTGGGTGCGGGTGGACTGGCTGCGCGGGGGCGCGGGCGGCCCCGCGGGCAAGCGGGTCAAGGGCTACCGCAGCACGGGCATCGCGGCGGGCGACGCGGCACCGGGCGGGGCGAGAAGGAAAACGCCGGCGCTCGTCTGAGCGGGCAGGGGGAGACCGGCCCAGGGGGCGCGGGGCCGCATTCGATGTGCGGCTACGCCGCGTGGGCGCGACCAGCCACGATGAATCCGCAGCCGGGAGCTACGAGAACCCCCACGGCGCCCGGCCGCCCACCAGCGCATCGACCTGCGCCCCTCCGGACTCCGCCACGACCTCCTCGACCGTCTGCGCCTCCCGCACGACCGCGAAGGCGACACGCCCCTCCCCGCCCGGCCCGAACCCGTAAATCGCAGGCCGGACGAGCGAGTTGTACGCGTAGTGATGCGCGAAGTAGTACGCCCCCGTGTCCAGCGCCGCCGCGAAGTCCCCCTGCTCCAGCAACGGCAGCGCGCACCCCTCGGCCAGCAGGTCGCCCGAGAAGCACGCCGGTCCGGCCACGTCCTGCACCACGGCCGGGCCCTCCTTGGGGCGCCCCTTGGCGTCGTACCCGGCGATCCTCAGCGGCCAGACCTCGGGCGCGTACACCGTCCGCGTCGCCACCTGCACGCCCGCGTGCGTGACCGCCACCGGCCGGCCGCCCGCGCTCTTGGCGTATTCGACCCGCGCCACGACGGTCCCGTGCTTCGCCAGCAGCGACCGCCCGAACTCCGTCACCAGTCCGTACCGCCCGTCGAACAGCCCGGGCACCTCCTCGGCCAGCGTCCGCGCGTACTGCGCGTACGTCGGCGTCGTCGCGTCCGACGCGAAGTTCACCGGCAGCCCGCCGCCGATGTCGAGCGTGTCGATCTGCCGCCGCCCGGCCCGCCGGTTGATCTCCTCCGCCAGTTCGTACGTCTCCGCCACGCCCCGCGCCATCAGGGACAGCGGAACCCCCTGGGACCCGGTGTGCGCGTGCAGCCGGGTCAGCCACGGCCGGTCCAGATACGCCCGTACGACCCACTCCCGGGCACCCTCGTCGCGCAGTGCCACCCCGAACTTCGACGTCGCCGTGGCCGTGGACGTCGCCTCGATGGAACCCCCGCCGATCTGCGGATTCACCCGTATCCCGAGCGGGGATCGGCTGCTGCCGGACCTCATCAGGCCGTCGATGCGCTCCAGCTCCTGCGGATTGTCCGCGTTGACGGCGATGCCCAGCGCCAGCGCCTCGCGCAGCTCGCCGGGCGTCTTGGCCGGCGAGTCCAGCACAGTCATCTCCGGGCCCAGTCCCGCCGCCCGCGCCAGCGCCAGCTCGCCCGGGCTCGCCACCTCCGCGCCGATGCCCTCCTCGCGCAGCAGCCGCAGCACCGGCACCAGCGGGGTCGCCTTCACCGCGAAGGCGTGCAGCACGGGCGTACCCGGTGCGACGACCGCGTCGAACGCGGCCCGCAGCTCCGCCGCCGACTCCCGGATGCCGGTGACGTCCAGCAGTCCGACGATGGGGCTGTCGGGCCCGAGCAGTCCCTGCTCCACGGCGGCCCGCACCGCCTCGTCCCGCCGGGCCGCCCGCCCGGCGCCGACGTCGCGTGCCTCTTCTGCCTCGGTGTGTGCGCCCATGCATCCAGCCAAACATCCACGGCAGCGGCGCGCCGAGCCTCACACGTATTGACTAGCTCTATTCAGACGGTCAGGATGTGAATAACCGCAGCAACAATGACCGCAGCACCACCCGCCGGGAGCACCAGGCACCCACCCAGGAGGCAGACCATGTCAGGACCCCGCCCCGTCCGAGCGCCGCGCGGTACGGAACCGAGCGCCCTGGGATGGCAGCAGGAAGCCGCCCTGCGGATGCTCCAGAACAACCTCGACCCGGAGGTCGCCGAGCACCCCGACAAGCTCGTCGTCTACGGCGGCACCGGCAAGGCGGCCCGCGACTGGCGCTCCTTCGACGCGATGGTGCGGACGCTCAAGGGGCTGAAGCAGGACGAGACCATGCTGGTCCAGTCCGGCCGGCCCGTCGGCGTCATGCAGACCCACGAGTGGGCCCCGCGCGTCCTCATCGCCAACTCCAACCTCGTCGGCGACTGGGCGAACTGGGAGGAGTTCCGCCGCCTGGAGGCCCTCGGCCTGACCATGTACGGGCAGATGACGGCCGGCTCCTGGATCTACATCGGCACCCAGGGCATCCTCCAGGGCACCTACGAGACCTTCTCCGCCGTCGCCGCGAAGAAGTTCGGCGGCAGCCTCGCCGGGACGATCACGCTGACCGCCGGTCTCGGCGGGATGGGTGGCGCCCAGCCGCTCGCCGTGACGATGAACGACGGTGTGGCGATCTGCATCGACTGCGACCCGCGTGCGATCGAGCGGCGCATCGAGCACCGGTACCTGGACGTCAAGGCCGACTCCCCGGACCACGCGCTGCGGCTCGCCGTGGAGGCCCGGGACGCCCGCCGCCCGCTGTCCATCGGCGTCCTCGGCAACGCCGCCGAGCTGGTGCCGCAGCTGCTCGCCATGGGCGCCCCGATCGACATCGTCACCGACCAGACCTCCGCCCACGACCCGCTGGCCTACCTGCCCCTCGGCACCGCCTTCGAGGACATGGCCGACGCGGCCGCCAAGGACCCGGCCGGCTTCACCACCCGGGCCCGCGAGTCCATGGCCCGGCACGTCGAGGCCATGGTCGGCTTCATGGACGCCGGCGCGGAGGTCTTCGACTACGGCAACTCCATCCGCGGCGAGGCGCAACTGGCCGGATACGACCGGGCCTTCGCCTTCCCCGGCTTCGTCCCCGCCTACATCCGCCCGCTGTTCTGCGAAGGCAAGGGCCCCTTCCGCTGGGCCGCCCTGTCCGGTGAGGCCTCCGACATCGCGAAGACCGACAAGGCGATCCTCGACCTCTTCCCGGAGAACGAGTCCCTGGCCCGCTGGATCCGCATGGCCGGGGAACGGGTCCACTTCCAGGGCCTGCCCGCCCGTATCTGCTGGCTCGGCTACGGCGAGCGGGACAAGGCCGGTGAGCGGTTCAACGACATGGTCGCGAGCGGGGAGCTGGCCGCGCCGGTCGTCATCGGCCGCGACCATCTCGACTGCGGCTCCGTCGCGTCTCCCTACCGGGAGACCGAGGCCATGCTCGACGGGTCCGACGCGATCGCCGACTGGCCGCTGCTGAACGCGATGGTGAACGTGGCGTCCGGGGCGTCCTGGGTGTCGATCCACCACGGCGGCGGTGTCGGGATGGGCCGGTCGATCCACGCGGGGCAGGTGACGGTGGCCGACGGCACGGCACTCGCGGGCGAGAAGATCCGCCGGGTGCTGACGAACGACCCCGGCATGGGCGTCATCCGGCACGTCGACGCCGGGTACGACATCGCGGAGTCGGTCGCGGGGGAACGGGGCGTGCGGGTGCCGATGCGCGAGGGTGACGACGCGTGAGTTTCCACAGCATGTGGGCGGAGCTGCTGCCGGTCGGCCGCAGCTCCGCCTCCGGTGGTTACCGCCGCTTCGCATGGACGGACGCCGACTCCGACTGCCGGGCCTGGTTCGAGGAACAGGCCCGCTCGCGCGGTCTCGCCTACGAGGTCGACCGGAACGGCAACCAGTGGGCCTGGCTCGGTGACCCCGCCGTCGGGGACGCCGTCGTCACCGGGTCGCATCTGGACTCCGTGCCGGACGGCGGAGCCTTCGACGGGCCCCTCGGAGTCGTGTCCGCCTTCGCCGCGCTGGACGAACTGCGCGGCCGGGACGCGCGGTTCACCAGGCCCCTCGGCATCGTGAACTTCGGTGACGAGGAGGGCGCCCGGTTCGGGCTCGCCTGTGTCGGGTCCCGGCTCACCGCCGGGCAGCTCACCCGCGAGCAGGCGCACCGGCTCACCGACGGCGAGGGCGTGACGCTGCCGCGCGCCATGGAGGCCGCCGGATACGACCCTGACGCCATCGGGCCCGACCCCGAGCGGCTCGCCCGCATCGGCGCCTTCGTCGAACTGCACGTCGAGCAGGGCCGGGCCCTCGACCTGTCCGGCGACCGGGTCGGCATCGCCAGCGCGATCTGGCCGCACGGCCGGTGGCGGTTCGACTTCCGGGGCGAGGCCAACCACGCCGGCACCACCCGGCTCGCCGACCGGCGCGACCCCATGCAGTCCTACGCCGAGACGGTCCTCGCCGCCCGCCGCGAGGCCGAACTCGCCGGTGCCGTCGCCACCTTCGGGAAGATCGCCGTCGAGCCGAACGGCGTCAACGCCATCCCCTCCCTGGTGCGCGGCTGGCTCGACTCGCGCGCCGCCGACCAGGACAGCCTGGACGCCGTGGTGGCCGGCGTCGAGAAGGCGGCCGGGGAGTACGCCGCCGCCCACGGTGTCGATCTCGCCGTCGTACGCGAGTCGTTCACCCCCGTCGTCGAGTTCGACCACGCCCTGCGTGACGAACTCGCCCGCATCCTCGGCAAGGACACCGGCCTCACCGTCCCCGTCCTCGGCACCGGCGCGGGACACGACGCCGGAATCCTCTCCGGGAGCATCCCGACCGCCATGCTGTTCGTGCGCAACCCCACCGGCGTCTCGCACTCACCGGCCGAGTCCGCCGCCGAGGACGACTGCGTGGCCGGGGTGCTCGCACTCGCCGACGTACTGGAAGGACTGGCGTGCAGGTGACCACAGCAGCCACGCGCACGTACTGGCTGGAGCACGCCTGGCTCGGCACACACGTCGAGCCGGGCGTGGCCCTGGACGTCCGGGACGGCCGCATCGCCGCCGTCCGCCCTGGCACCCCGGCCCACCCCCCGGCGCCGAGGTCCTGCGCGGTCTCACCCTCCCCGGCCTCGCCAACGCCCACAGCCACGCCTTCCACCGCGCCCTGCGCGGCACCGTCCAGGTCGGCTCCGGCACCTTCTGGACCTGGCGCGAGGTCATGTACGCCACGGCCGCCCGGCTCACCCCGGACACCTACCACGCCCTCGCCCGCGCCGTGTACGCCGAGATGGCCCTGGCCGGCATCACGGCGGTCGGCGAGTTCCACTACGTCCACCACGCCCCCGGCGGCACCCCCTACGCCGACCCCAACGCGATGGGTGAGGCTCTGATCGCGGCGGCCGCCGAGGCCGGGATCCGCATCACCCTCCTCGACACCGCCTATCTCTCCTCCGGCTTCGGGCAGCCGCCCACCACCCCTCAGCTCCGCTTCTCCGACGGCACGGCGGAGGCCTGGGCCGAACGCTGTTCAGTTCTCAAGGAACGAGATCACGCGCGGATCGGAGCGGCGATCCACTCCGTACGGGCCGTGCCCGCCGACGAGCTGGCGACCGTCGCCCGGTGGGCCGAGGAGCGGCGGGCCCCGCTCCATGTGCACCTGTCGGAGCAGACGGCCGAGAACGACGCCTGCCGGGAGGCCCACCGCCGCACCCCCACCCGGCTGCTCGCCGACCACGGCGTGCTCGGCCCGCGCACCACCGGCGTACACAACACCCACCTGACCGCCGAGGACATCTCGCTCATCGGCGGCAGCGGCACCGGCACCTGTATGTGCCCCACCACCGAGCGGGACCTCGCCGACGGCATCGGGCCCGCCGTCGCCCTTCAGCAGGCGGGCTCGCCGCTCTGTCTCGGCTCCGACAGCCACGCCGTGATCGACCCGTTCGAAGAGGCGCGCGCCATGGAGCTGAACGAGCGCCTGCGCACCCGTACCCGAGGCCACTGGACGGCGGCAGCTCTCCTGCGCGCCGCCTCGGCGGACGGGCACGCGGCCCTCGGCTGGGAGGACGCCGGCGCCCTGGAGCCCGGCGCGCTCGCCGACTTCACGACGATCGCCCTCGACTCGGTCAGGACGGCAGGGCCGCTTCCGCGGCTCGGGGCCGAGACGGCCGTATTCGCCGCGTCGGCAGCAGACGTGTCGCATACGGTCGTGGGAGGCCGGCACGTCGTACGGGACGGGGTCCACTCACTCGTACCGGACGTGCCGCAAGCCCTCGCGGACGCCGTCGAAGCCCTGCGCGGATGACCCCGGGCCGCTCCTCCGAGCGGTCGGCCCCCGACCCCGATCCCACCGCCGACCAGGCCACCAAGGACGCCATGAGCAACGCGACGACCGTCAGCCCCGCCCACTCCGCGAGCACCGCAAGCACGCTCATCACCAACATCGCCGCCCTGGTCACCAACGACCCCTCCCTCGGTGACAGTTCCCCCCTCGGACTGATCCAGGACGCGGCCGTCGTCATCGAAGGCGACCGCATCGCGTGGACCGGTGATCAAAGCAAAGCACCCGCCACTGACAATCGGGTCGACGCCGGCGGCCGGGCGGTCCTCCCCGGCTTCGTCGACTCCCACTCCCACCTGGTCTTCGCGGGCGACCGGACGCAGGAGTTCAACGCCCGGATGTCGGGGCGGCCGTACAGCGCGGGCGGCATCCGCACGACCGTCGCGGCCACCCGCGCCGCGACGGACGAGGAACTCGAGGCGAACGTCACCCGTTACCTCGCCGAGGCCCTCCGCCAGGGCACCACCACCTTCGAGACGAAGTCCGGCTACGGCCTCACGACCCACGACGAGTCCCGCGCTCTGCGTGTCGCCGCCCGCCACACCGACGAGGTCACCTTCCTCGGCGCCCACATCGTCGCCCCCGAGTTCGCCGAGGACCCGGCCGCCTACGTCGCCCTCGTCACCGGCGAGATGCTCGACGCCTGCGCCCCGCACGCCCGCTGGATCGACGTCTTCTGCGAGAAGGGCGCCTTCGACGGCGACCAGGCCCGCGCGATCCTCACCGCCGGCCAGGCACGCGGCCTGCACCCCCGTATCCACGCCAACCAGCTCTCCTACGGCCCCGGCGTGCGACTGGCGGTCGAACTCGACGCGGCCAGCGCCGACCACTGCACCCACCTGACGGACGAGGACGTCGACGCCCTGGCGAACAGCCGCACGGTCGCCACCCTGCTGCCCGGCGCGGAGTTCTCCACCCGCGCCGAGTGGCCGGATGCCCGCCGTCTCCTCGACGCGGGTGCCACCGTGGCCCTGTCCACCGACTGCAACCCGGGCTCGTCGTTCACCTCTTCCGTCCCGTTCTGCATCGCGCTCGCCGTACGGGACATGGGCATGACCCCGGACGAGGCCGTCTGGTCGGCCACGGCGGGCGGCGCCGCGGCCCTCCGGCGCACCGACATCGGCCGCCTCACCCCGGGCGCGTACGCCGACCTGACGCTGCTCGACGCCCCGAGCCACGTGCACCTGGCCTACCGGCCCGGTGTCCCGCTGGTCACCGGGGTCTGGCGGCGCGGCGAGCGGGTGCTCTGACCAACGAAGGCACACGAAGGTTGTGCACGATTTCCATACCGTGTGCATCACGAGTGGATGACAAATCGGAGTTGACGATCCGCCACATCAACTCGCTTCGTACATAACGGACTTGACCCCCCTCACGGTGCGACGGAAGATCGCGCCAGTCGCTCCGCGCGCACCGAGACCATGCGCCGGCCGCATGCGACGAGGGGGGTTTCCGGCATGCCCCCGACGGGGGGTGCCGTTCCGTGCGCGGACGCGTCGGTGTGAGCAGGACACGTGCCGCGACGACAGCGCTTTCCTCCCCGCCTCATTTTCCGGACGACAGGAGGAAGCAGCCCATGGCAGACGAGATGGTGCAGCGCGCCCAGAGATTCATCAACACCACGTACAACAACGGCGCGACGCTCGGCATATCCAAGCTGGACGAGAACGGCCAGACCGGCTGGCCCGTGATGTACGCGCTCACCCGGGCGCTCCAGTACGAGATGGGCATCACCGCCCTGTCCAACTCCTTCGGCCCGACCACCCTCGCCAAGCTGGGGGAGCTCTACGGCAAGCTCGACGAGACGACCATCCCGTCGGCCAACTTCTGCCGCATCATCCAGTCCGCCCTGTACTGCAAGGGCTACGACGGCGGCGACATCGACGGCAAGTACAACGACCGGGTCAAGGACGCGGTCGTGAAACTCAACCAGAACATGGGCGTCTCCGGCACCTACCCGGGCAGCTCCCTGTGGCCGAAGGTGGTCAAGGGCCTGTTCAACATGGACGCCTACGTCACCGTCAACAACGGTTCGGACACCATCCGTTCCATCCAGCAGTGGCTGAACGGCAAGTACATCCTGCGCAAGGACTTCTACATCATCCCCTGCGACGGCCACCACTCCCGTGACGTCGCCAAGTCGATGCTGTTCGCGATCCAGTACGAGCTGGGCATGGCGGACGGCGTCGCCAACGGCGTCTTCGGGCCCGGCACGCAGTCCGGACTGAAGTCCCACACCGTCTCGCTCGGCACCACCGGCGTCTGGGCGCAGCTGTTCACCGCGGCCATGATCCTGAACAAGCGGAACGTCCCCTTCGGCAGCTTCACCGCCACGGTGCAGTCCGGCGTGGAGACCTTCCAGTCCTTCAGCAAGCTGCCGGTCACCGGCAAGGGCGACTTCCAGACCTGGGCCTCGCTGCTCGTCTCCTACGGCGACCAGTCCCGCAAGGGCACGGCCTGCGACGGCGTCACCAAGATCACGCCCGCGCGGGCGCAGGCCCTGAAGGACGCCGGCTACAAGTACATCGGCCGCTACCTCTTCAACCCCTCCACCACGGACCTGCCGGAGAAGCAGATCCAGCCGGGCGAGCTGGCCACCATCAAGGAATACGGGCTCAACTGCTTCCCGATCTTCCAGACGTGGAGCCGGTCCGCCGACTACTTCAGCCCCAGCCAGGGCGCCGCCGACGCGTTCCGCGCGATCGAGTGGGCCAAGTACCACGGCTTCAAGGCCGGCACCATCATCTACTTCGCCGTCGACTACGACGCCATGGACGGCGAGGTCACCGACTACGTCATCCCGCACTTCCGCGGGGTCATGCGCACGATCGGCGAGAACTCAAGCTACGGCGTGGGCGTCTACGGTCCCCGCAACGTCTGCCAGCGCGTCGCGGACGCCGGGTACGCCGCGGCGAGCTTCGTCTCGGACATGTCCAGCGGCTTCTCCGGCAACCTCGGCTACCCGCTGCCGACCAACTGGGCGTTCGACCAGATCTCCACCATCAAGGTCGGCTCCGGCGCCGGTCTGATCGAGATCGACAACAACATCGTCTCCGGCCGCGACTACGGCCAGAGCGACTTCGACGCCGGTGCCGATCTCGGCGGACTGGACGAGAGGCTGGACGAGGCCGCGTACCGGAGCCTGATGCTCCAGGACGTGAAGGCCTACCTGGAGTCGATCGGCGTCCCCGAGACCGGCGGCGACGGCTGGACCGACAAGGACTGGGCCAGCCTGGGGGGCATCTCCACGACGGAGGCGTTCAACGAGGTGGTGAACGCCGACTGGCTCTTCACCTCACTGGCCCGGACGCTGCGGATGCGCAAGGCCCTCATCCAGGCCCCGGTCCTGTGGGAACTGCGTAAGCTCAACCCTCTCGACTTCGCCTCCGACGCGGCGGTCAAGGCAGGCCAGATGGACGACTGCAGCACCGGGTGGGGACAGATCTTCGCCGCGACCGCCATCAAGGCCCGCAACTACTGCATCGGCGAAGGCATCATCAACGGTGAGGGGCTGGACTACACGTCCAAGACCGACCTCCGCAACGTCTGGGACAAGCTCCACGACGACGAGGAGTACAACGTCCGCACCGTCGCGTACGTACTGCTGTGGAACTCGGACGTGCTCGGCATCGACCGGCCGGACCTGAGCGGCAACCTCAACGTCACGCAGGCGGTGCTCGCCCAGTACAACGGCACCGGCCCGGACGCCGAGCAGTACGGACGGGAGCTGATGGGGCTGTACAACGTCCTGGAGCAGTACAACGCGTTGTCGCGCGCCTAGTGACACCGGCGAACGAAGGAAGGCTGGATCCGATGACCAGACGGTGGCAGGTGGCCCTGGGTGCCAATGTGCTTCTCGGCATCCCGGGCGTCATACCGATCTGGATGCTGTGGTTCCTCGCAGCGAGCTGGACGAGCGGCCCCGAGTCGACGGACAACGACCCCATGGTGCTCTGGCTGCCGATCGCGGCCGTCATCGTCGTCCCGTACGTCATGCTCTGGCTGTCCGTGAACCGCTCCATCGCGCGCCGGAGTTCGCTCGCCCCACGGACCTACTGGTGGCTCAGCGCCCTGGCCACGTTCCTGCCGACCACGGCGCTGATCATCTACTCACCGTAAGAAGGGAACCAAGACGTGCACACCGAGAGGCGCGGCAGCATGAACGGGATATCGAGACGAACCCTGGTGCGGACCGCCGGCGTGATCACGGCCGCCGCGGCGGTCGGCTCCCTCGCCCCGGGCACCGCGACGGCCGCCCCCGCGAGCGCCCCCCTGAGCGCACCGAAGAAGGCCCCCACCTCGGCCAACGGCTGGACCCTGGAGAAGGAGGCGAACCACGTCTCCACCGTGTGGACGCGCTCCGTCCCGGGCACCGGCCTGGAGGTCGACGTCCGGATCGGCGACGTGGAGGCGATCCTGCTCCATGTCGTCCGGCGCTACCACTACGAGGTTGAGCAGCTGCCCCGCGTGGACCTCGCGGGCTGGCAGCGGATCGACGGCCTGAAGAAGGACGGGCCGGAGTCCAACCTCGCCTCGGGCACCGCGGTGCGGATCCGCCCGGGCGCCGGCGCGAGCGGCAGTCTCTTCCCGCTCCAGGTGCTGACGGTGCGCGACATCCTCGCCGACTGCGAGGGCGTGGTGCGCTGGGGCGGCGACGACAGCCCCGTTGACGAGTCGCTGTTCTACATCGACCGCGGCCCGGACGACGCGTCGGTCCGTGAGCTCGCCGACCGGCTGCGGCGGGCCGAGGCCACGCCCGGCGAGGGTGCCGGCGTGACGGTGGACGTGCTGGCCCCGTCCCGGCGCGACCGCGCGAAGCGGCTGGTGAAGGAGCAGCGGGCGAACTGAGGCCCGCAGGACTGGTACAGGACTGGTAGGAGACGAGCCCGGGGGCGGACCTTTCGGTCCGCCCCCGAAGGACAACGTCACCGGGCACAGCGTCGTGCAGTGAGGACCACGCCTCGGAGGATCACTCCTCGACGGTGAGCCCCTTGCGCAGCCGTACCAGCGTGCGCGACAGCAGCCGCGAGACGTGCATCTGGGAGATGCCCAGTTCCTCGCCGATCTCCGACTGGGTCATGCCCGCGACGAAGCGCAGCGACAGGATCTTCCGGTCGCGCGGCGGAAGTTCGGCGATCAGCGGCTTCAACGACTCGACGTACTCGATGCCTTCCAGCCCGTGGTCCTCGTAGCCGATGCGGTCCGCGAGCGCGCCCTCGGAGTCGTCCTCCTCCGGCTGGGCGTCCAGCGAGGAGGCGGTGTAGGCGTTCGACGCGGCCATACCCTCGACGACCTCGTCGTTGGAGATGCCGAGGCGCTCGGCCAGTTCGGTCACCGTCGGGGCGCGGTCCAGCTTCTGGGCCAGCTCGTCACCGGCCTTGGCCAGGTCGAGCCGCAGCTCCTGGAGCCGCCGCGGAACGCGCACGGACCACGAGGTGTCGCGGAAGAAGCGCTTGATCTCGCCGACGATGGTCGGCATCGCGAAGGTGGGGAACTCGACACCCCGGGACAGCTCGAAGCGGTCGATCGCCTTGATCAGGCCGATGGTGCCGACCTGGATGATGTCCTCCATCGGCTCGCTGCGGGAGCGGAACCGGGAGGCGGCGAACTTGACCAGCGCGAGGTTCAGTTCGACGAGCGTGTTGCGGACGTACGAGTACTCGTGGGTGCCTTCCTCCAGCGACTCGAGACGCTGGAAGAGGGTCTTGGACAGGGCCCGTGCGTCGACCGCGTCGACTTCCTCGTACGGGGGGATGTCCGGAAGTCCGGCGAGAAGGTCGTCCTGTGTGACGAGCATCTCGTCCTGCTCGATGGGATCCAGATGTTCCGGAGGGGGTGTCGACGTCGCTTTGTGGGTACGCGATGCGTCGAGCCGGGGTGACATGATGTCCTCCATCGTTCTCGGCATATGGCTGCCGGAGCCAGTACGTGCACTGCGGTGTGCGGCGCCTCCAAAGCCGGCCGTGTCGGTTACGTGTCCTTACTAGGCCTACCCGCTTTCCCGAGCCCACCGCAAGTGCGTTCTGTGGGCATATGTCCGTTTGTGTGCGGTTGTTCGGGTGTCGGAGCGTGGAGGGAAGGCGTAGTGTTCGTGGGCGTCAGCAGCAGTCACGACGTCGGGAGAGAGAGACGGCATGGACCGCGGGACAGTCGGCAGCGCACAGTCTGGCCGGCTTCTGGTGGAGGTGCGGGAAGAGGGCTCTAGCGCCGTCGTGACCCCGGCGGGTGAGCTGGATCACCACACCGCCGATCTGTTGCGTGAGCCACTCGAGGACTGCCTCGCCAAGGGATTCAAGCGCCTCGTCATCGACTGCGCGCGGTTGGAGTTCTGCGACTCCACGGGGCTCAACGTGCTCCTGGGGGCGCGGCTGAAGGCCGAGGCCGCGGGTGGCGGTGTGACGCTCGCCGGGATGCAGCCGGTAGTGGCACGCGTGTTCGAGATCACTGGCGCGGATGCGGTCTTCAGCGTCCATGACACGCTTGAGGCGGCCTTGGCCGACGAGTCGGGCTGACCGGCGGTGCGCGGGCACGCCGAGCCTCGGCCATCCCTCTGTGACCGGTGCCCTGACTCCGTCACGCCTTTCGCGCCGAATACGCAGGTGTTCCCCCGGTCCGCCCGGGCAGGAGACATCCTGGAACGGTCGGCCGCCAGGGCGGCGGGGGCGCCGCGAAACCGTCGTGCCGCGCACTGCGTGACTGACTGTGTAGTGAATTTTTTGAATCGTGAACTGGTGAATCGGTGAGGTGAAGCGCTGATGAGCACCACCTGGCCCTACTCGCCGGGCGACCGCGGGCCGGAGCCCAGCGGCGCTTCCGGGGCGTCCGAGGGTGGCGTACCCGCGGGCGGTGCGTCCGGCGAGGGCGTGGCCGCGCCCTCCGGAGCCGCGGCACCGCCCGGGGGCCGGCAGGTGCGCCGGCTGAGCTTCGACGGGGCGAGCGGTGTCGTTCCGCTCGCCCGTGACTTCGCCCGCCAGGCGCTGTACGCGTGGGGCTGGCTGCCGGCCGCCTCCGCGGACCAGCGGGCCGCCGCCGAGGACGTCCTGCTCGTCGTCTCCGAGCTGGTCACCAACGCCTGTCTGCACGCCGAGGGGCCGGACCAGCTGTGGATCACCTGCGACAACAAGGTGATCCGCATCGAGGTCGCCGACCGGGGCACGGGGCAGCCGTCGCCCCGCACCCCGCACCGGGCCGGGCGCCCGGGCGGCCACGGCATGTTCATCGTCCAGCGGCTGTGCCTGGACTGGGGCGTCGTCCGCACACCGGGAGTCGCCGGCAAGACGGTGTGGGCCGAACTGGGCGCCCCTGCCTGATCCGGGGCGGCTGCGGGCACGCCGGGTGGCGGGGTCGGGCTGTTTTCCAGGTGACTGTCTGGGCGGTGGGCTGAGGCTGCTCCCGGGTGACCGTCTGGGTGGTGGGCTGTGGCTGTTTCTCGGATGCCGTGCGGGTGGGGCTGAGGCTTCTTCTCGGGTGACCGATGGGGTACGGGCACCGTTCACTTCTCGGGCGGCCGACCGGGTGCGGGCACCGCGCGCTCCTCGGGTGACTGACCGGGTGCGGACCCCGTGCACTCCTCGGGTGACCGAGCGGGCGCGGCTTCGGCTTCTTCTCGGGTGACCGACCGAGTGCGGGCATCGCGCATTCTTCGGGTGACCGACCAGGTGCAGGCACCGTGCACTCCTCGGGTGACCGGCCATGCGCGGACCACGGGCTCTCCTCGCGCGGCCGTTCGGGTGAAGGGTCGCGCGGCAGTACGCCGGTGGCGGCCCTTGCGGCCCTTGCGGCCCTTGCGGCCTTGCGGCCTTGCGGTCTGTTGGCCTGGCGGTCTGTTGGCCTGGCGGTCTGTTGGCCTGGCGGTCTGTTGGCCTGGCGGTCTGTTGGCCTGGCGGTCTGTTGGCCTGTTGGCCTGTTGGCCTGGCGGTCTGTTGGCCTGGCGGTCTGTTGGCCTGGCGGTCTGTTGGCCTGGCGGCCTGGCGGCCTCGCGGCCCGGCTGAGCCGCCCCCGCGGAACCCTCGCCGCGCATCCCCCGCCGCGCATCCCCCGCCCGTCACTCACCACGCGCCGGATCCCCACAGATCCGGCGCGCACTGTGTCTTCCTTCCTCATCGCCCCGGGCGTACCTTGACGGCCCGATCTGATGCTCCGTCAGGAACAGGAAGGGGAGCGGCTCCGTGTCGTACCGGAATCGAACCGCCGCGCTCGCGTCCGCCGCGGCCCTGGCCGGCTCGGCGGTGTTGATGGCCGCCCCCACGGCCCGGGCCGAGGTCGTCGACGTCAACTACCAGTGCAAGACGCCGATCGGCGACAAGAGCGCCGTCTCGCCCATCGACATCAAGGGGGCCAGGAGCGGCAGCGGCTACCGGATCACCATGTCGTGGCAGAAGGGCGTCTCCTCCAGCCCGGTCGAACTGGGCAAGGGCGCGATGACCCCGAGCGCCACCATCGCCCTGGGCGGTGCGGACAGCGGCACCCTGACGGTGACCGGCCCCGCCAACGACGCCGCGATCCCCGCCAACACGCCGATCAAGATCAACGACCTGAGCGGCACGTACACGCCGAAGAAGAGCGGCGAGGTCACCTTCACGGCCGGCGTGCTCACCATCAAGGCGCTCGGCACGACGACGACGTGCACGCCGACGAACGACCCTGGCCCGTCCCTGACCCTCGACGTCACGGCCGCGAGCGGCGGCGGCGCCACCGGCTCCACTCAGGACGGCGGCTCCGGTCCGGGATCCGGCGCCGGCGACGACCTCCCGCAGACCGGCCCGGAGGACTCGGCCGTCGCCCTCGGCACCCTCGGCGGGACGGTCCTCCTCGCCGGCGCGGCGGGTGCCCTGTGGCTGTCACGACGTCACCGGACAGCGCGAGTACGCCACTGAGCGCCCGCCCGTACGACCGCTGGAGCCGCCGATGCCGTACGTCGCCCGTGTCCCGTACCTGTCACTGCGTCTCCTGCCGGCCCTCTTGCTGCCCCTCCTGCTGGTGCTCCTGCCGGGCCTGGCGGGCGCCGGGCCCGCCGGGGCAGCGGACCGGCCGGTCGTCGAGCTGTCCAGGGCCCAGGCCGGGACGGGCGGTTCGGTCACGGTGACCGGCAGCGGCTGGCGGCCGCGTGCCCTGCTGACGCTGCTGGTCTGCGGACAGGCCGAGCCGACCCGGGGCGTGACCGGCGGCACCAACTCCTGCGCCAACGCCGACGGCCGGACCGTCACCACCGACGCCGAGGGACGCTTCCGCCGCGAACTGCCCGTCGTGGAACCGCCCGTGCCGTGCCCCTGCGTGGTGCACGTGGCGACGGTGACCGGGGCCGGGGCCGAGGCCGACGCGGTCCTCCGGGTCGCCGGGCACGCGGTCGAGCCGCTGCCCGTGGACCGGGGCGGTGGGCGGCTGTCCCTGCTCGCGGACACCCGGCTGCGGGGCTCCAGCGGGCTGCTGACCTGGTTCGGCTCCCCGCCTGCCCGGACGCTCGTGGTCACCGTCGGGAACGTCGGGACGTCCCCCGTGAAGGACCCCGTCTTCCAGGTCGGCACCGCCCACGGCGTGTTCGCCCCGCAGTGGCAGGACCAGCGCTGGCGCGGCACGATCCGGCCCGGCGGCAAGGCGCGCATCGAACTCCCCGTGGAGCTCGCGGCCGGGGCGCACGGCGACTACACCGTGTCCCTGAAGTACGGCGGCAAGGTCCTCGCCGAACACCCCTGGGGCGTGGGCCGTCCGTGGGGCGTGACCCTGTTCTGGGTCCTCGTCTGCCTGGTCGTCCCGGCGGCGCTGTTCCGCGCAGGCCTGGCCGTAGTGGACCGCGCACGCCCCCGCCACCCCGTCCACGCGGCCCGCCCGCCCCGCCGACGCCCGCGCCGGCGTCTGCGCCTGCCCGCCGCGCGCCGGTCCCCGGCCCTGCCGTGGGTCTCCCCGGACGCCGAACCGCCGAGCTCGACGAGGACATGAGAAGGGCCGCCGCACCTTCCGGGTGCGGCGGCCCTTTCGTCAGGGTCGGACGGGACGGCTCAGTGGACGTCGCCCATCAGCGCCTTGACCTGCCTGCGGTACATGTACACCGCGACACCCGCCAGGGCGGCGAGGACCGCCTGCGCCGCGACCGCGCCCGTGCCGCTCAGGTCGACGCCGCCGACGGCCGGGTTGGAGAGCAGACCCGTCACCGAGTCGCCCGCCGTGACCGCGAGGAACCAGACGCCCATCATCTGGCTGGCGTACTTGGCCGGGGCCATCTTCGTGGTCACCGACAGGCCGACCGGCGAGAGGCACAGCTCACCGACGGTCTGGATCAGGTAGATGCCCACCAGCCACATCGGGCTGACCAGCGTGTCACCGCCGGCCATGCCCAGCGGCAGCAGGAAGAAGAAGAACGAGACACCGACGAAGAACAGCGCCGCGGCGAACTTGGCGACCGTGCTCGGCTCCTTGCCCTTGCGGTTCAGCCACAGCCAGAACCAGGCGAAGACCGGGGCCAGGGCCATGATGAACACCGGGTTCAGCGACTGGTACCAGGACGACGGGAAGTCGAAGCCGAGCAGCGAGCCGGAGGCCTTCGTCTCACCGAACGCCTGGACCGTGGAGCCGCCCTGGTCGTAGATCATCCAGAAGACGGCGGCAGCGACGAAGAACCAGATGTAGCCGGTCATCTTCGACTGCTCGACCGCGCTGAGCTCCTTGTCCCGCTTGATGCGGATCAGCACACCGGCCGGGATGATCAGGCCGATCACCGTGAGCGGGATCATCGCCCAGTTGAGGGTGAAGTGGCCGGTGAGGCCGACGACGCCGTAGAAGACCGCCGCGACGGCCAGCCAGAGCAGACCCTTGCGCAGCCAGGACGCGCGCTCCTCGGCCGCCAGCGGCTTGGGCACGAGGTTGCTCTGCGGGCTCAGGTTCCGGGTGCCGACGAGGAAGGCCACGAGACCGATGGCCATACCGACCGCGGCGAGGCCGAAGCCCAGGTGCCAGCTCACCTGCTGGCCGACCGTGCCGATGATCAGCGGCGCGAAGAAGGCACCCATGTTGATGCCCATGTAGAAGATCGTGAAGCCGCCGTCGCGGCGGGGGTCGTCCGGGCCGTCGTAGAGGTGGCCGACCATGGTGGAGATGTTGGCCTTGAGCAGGCCGGAGCCGAGTGCCACCAGGGCCAGACCGGCGAAGAAGGGTGCCTGGCCGCCGGGCAGGGCCAGCACCAGGTGACCCGACATGATCGTGACGGCCGCGATGGTCACGGTCTTGCGCGGGCCCCAGACCCGGTCACCGAGCCAGCCGCCCGGCATGGCGAGCAGGTACACCATCGACAGGTAGACGGAGTAGATCGCCGTGGTGGTGGCGAGGTCCATCCCGAGCCCGCCGCCCACGCTGCCCTTCTTGGCGTCGGGCCCGCCGGAGAGCAGGTACACGACGAGCAGGGCCCGCATGCCGTAGAAGCTGAACCGCTCCCACATCTCGGTCATGAACAGAGTGGCCAGTCCGCGGGGGTGGCCGAAGAAGGTCTTCTCGGAGCCGGGGGTGCCCGGGCGGGCCGAGTCCTTCGTCAGGCTGGACGCCATGGTCGTTCCTTGCTGGTCGGGACGCGCTCCGCAGCAGCGGTGGTGCGCCCGGTGGGGGCTGCGGCACCGGTGCGTACGGCCGTCCGCCCGCCGCCTACGGGCGTCCGCTCCGGGTCACGGAGCGGATGGGCGGTCGCCACCGGGATCCACGCCTCTACGCGCGTATCCGCACGACGAGGCCCGGCCACAGTTCGTTTCAGGTTCGGGCTGGCGGGCACCAGCCCGCACGCGAGTCCGCACACAAAAGAGACCTCCAGGGGCAAACAGCCTCCGAAGGTCGCCGTGGTGCTACAGGCGTTGATTCACCATACGGCAGGACACCGCCGCATATGGAAGGACTTGAGACACGGATCACAGGTGTTGGGGGAACCGTAAGCACTGTTTCCAAGGTCCTTACCAAGATGGCACCCCACAGGCAGAGGTTTGTACGCGTACCCGCAGAAAGTAAGAAACGGGTTTGCCGCGGGTAAGAATCAAGGCTTCCGGTCACACCCCAGCTCAGGGGCTTGCAGGTCTACCATCACCTCATGACCCGTGTACTGCTCGCCGAGGACGACGCGTCCATCTCGGAGCCTCTCGCCCGTGCTCTGCGCCGGGAGGGCTACGAGGTCGAGGTGCGTGAGGACGGACCCACCGCCCTCGACGCCGGAATGCAGGGTGGCGTCGACCTGGTCGTGCTCGACCTGGGTCTGCCCGGCATGGACGGTCTGGAGGTGGCCCGCCGTCTGCGCGGCGAAGGCCACAGCATCCCGATCCTCATCCTGACCGCCCGCGCCGACGAGGTGGACACCGTCGTCGGGCTCGACGCGGGCGCCGACGACTACGTCACCAAGCCGTTCCGGCTCGCCGAGCTGCTCGCCCGCGTCCGCGCCCTGCTGCGCCGCGGCGCCGCCGAGCCGCAGCAGCCGCCCGCCACCCACGGCGTGCGGATCGACGTCGAGTCGCACCGCGCCTGGATGGGCGAGGAGGAGCTCCAGCTCACCGCCAAGGAGTTCGACCTGCTGCGGGTGCTGGTGCGCGACGCGGGCCGGGTCGTCACCCGCGACCAGCTGATGCGCGAGGTCTGGGACACCACCTGGTGGTCGTCGACCAAGACCCTCGACATGCACATCTCCTGGCTGCGCAAGAAGCTCGGCGACGACGCGGCCAACCCCCGGTACATCGCCACGGTGCGCGGTGTGGGCTTCCGTTTCGAGAAGAGCTGAGCCGCGGGGCAGGCACGGGTAGGCACGGGTAACAGGACATGCGCCGCCGACTGATCCAGTCCACGCTCGCCGTGGTGCTCGTCGTGATCGCCGTCTTCGGCGTCTCCCTCGTCATCGTCGAGACCAGGACGATCAGCAACAGCGCCCAGGAGCGGGTGGAGTCCGAAGCGGTCCGGCTGGCCAGCATCGTCGACAGCCGGCTCTTCGGGGCGCAGCAGGTCGACGCGGACGTGCTGCGCGAGCAGGTCACCCAGAACCGCTACTACGCGGTGATCCGGATCCCCGGGGAAGCGCCCATCGAGGTCGGCTCCAAGCCGTCCGGTGACGTCATCAGCGCCACCGCGCCCGGCGAGGAGGGCGAGACGGTCACCGTCCAGGAGCCGCGCTCCTCGGTGACCCGCGAGGTCGGCCGCACCCTGCTGATCATCGCGCTCGTGGCGCTGCTCGCCGTGGTGGCCGCGGTGCTGCTGGCGGTCCGCCAGGCGAACCGACTGGCGTCGCCGCTGACCGACCTCGCGGAGACGGCCGAGCGGCTCGGCTCGGGCGACCCGCGCCCGCGGCACAAGCGGTACGGCGTGCCCGAGCTGGACCGGGTCGCGGACGTGCTGGACGGCTCGGCCGAGCGCATCGCGCGCATGCTCACCGCCGAGCGGCGGTTGGCCGCGGACGCCTCCCACCAGCTGCGGACGCCGCTCACCGCGCTGTCCATGCGGCTGGAGGAGATCACCCTCACCGACGACCCGGACACGGTGAAGGAGGAGGCGACGATCGCGCTGACCCAGGTCGAACGGCTCACGGACGTCGTCGAGCGGCTGCTGACCAACTCCCGCGATCCGCGTACCGGCTCCGCCGTGACCTTCGACCTCGACGAGGTCATCCAGCAGCAGCTCGCCGAGTGGCGCCCCGCCTACCGCAGCGCGGGCCGGGCGATCGTCAGCTCCGGCAAGCGGCACCTCGAGGCCGTGGGCACACCGGGAGCGGTCGCGCAGGTGCTGGCCGCGCTGATCGAGAACTCCCTGATGCACGGCGGCGGCACGGTGGCGCTGCGCACCCGCGTCACCGGCAACCAGGCCGTCATCGAGGTCACGGACGAGGGCCCCGGGGTCCCCGCCGATCTCGGCGCCCGCATCTTCGAGCGGGCCATCAGCGGCCGCAACTCCACGGGCATCGGCCTGGCCGTGGCCCGCGACCTGGCGGAAGCGGACGGCGGCCGCCTGGAGATGCTCCAGACCAAGCCTCCGGTGTTCGGCCTGTTCCTGTCCCGCACGCCCGTCCGGAAGTCCCTCGGCGGCGAGGACGAGCCGATGATCCGCTGACGCGCGGCGTGGAACGGGCCTACGGCACCCGCTGCCGGGCTGCCCGCGACCGCTTGGCCCGCTCGCCCTTCAGGATCGATTCCGCGTCCGCCACCGCCTCACGGACCGGAAGGGCGCGGAACACCCAGCTGCGGTACGACCAGAAGCGGAACAGAGTGGCGACCCCGATGCCGAGGAACTTGAAGATGTTGTTCTGCAGCGGGGTGTCCCAGCCGAAGCCGTACGTGGCCGCGTACAGGATGCCGTTCTCGATGACCAGCCCGATCGCGCTGAACAGCAGGAACAGGCTCATTTCCCGCGTACGGCGGCTCTTGTCGCGGTCGCGGTAGGTGAAGTAGCGGAAGCCGACGTAGTTGAAGATGATCGCCACGACGGTCGCGATGACGCTCGCGCGCACCACCTGGAGGTCGGTGACATGCCGTACCAGGTTGAACACGAGGAGGTTGACGAGTACCCCGGCACCGCCCACCGCGCCGAACTTGGCGACTTCGTGGACCAGCCGTCGGAGCCGCGAGGCACCATGTCCCATGGTCGTGCAGGCCCCCGTCCGTGGTCGGCGTCAACCCAGCCATGCTAACCACCCTCCAGCGCGATCTTCCTGCGGGCGGCGGTGGACGGCCGGAGATGGTCCGGGGAGGGCCGGGGTGGGACAGGAAACCGGCCACCCCGGCGCGGCCGATACCCTGGGGGCGTGACGTTCCCGGTAGTCGGCATGGTCGGCGGGGGCCAGCTCGCTCGTATGACACACGAGGCAGGCATCCCGCTGGGCATCAGGTTCAAGCTCCTCAGTGACACCCCGCAGGACTCAGCTGCGCAGGTCGTGAGCGATGTCGTCGTCGGCGACTATCGCGACCTGGAGACGCTGCGCGCCTTCGCACGCGGGTGCGATGTGATCACCTTCGATCACGAACACGTGCCCACCGAGCACCTCAGGGCCCTGGAGGCGGACGGCATCCCCGTGCGTCCCGGCCCCGACGCGCTCGTGCACGCCCAGGACAAGGGCGTGATGCGCGCGAAGCTCGACGCGATCGGCGTGCCCTGCCCCAGACACAGAATCGTTTCCGATCCGCAGGACGTGGCCGCCTTCGCGGCGGAGGGGGACGGCTTCCCCGTCGTTCTCAAGACCGTCCGCGGCGGCTACGACGGCAAGGGCGTGTGGGTCGTCGACTCCGTCGAGGAGGCCGCCGACCCGTTCAAGGCCGGCGTCCCCGTGCTCGCCGAGGAGAAGGTCGACTTCCTCCGCGAGCTCGCCGCCAACGTCGTACGCTCCCCGCACGGTCAGGCCGTCGCCTACCCGGTCGTCGAGTCCCGCCAGGTCAACGGCGTCTGCGACACGGTGATCGCCCCGGCCCCCGGCCTCGACGAGGCCCTCGCGCTGCGGGCCGAGGAGATGGCGCTGAACATCGCCAAGGAGCTCGGCGTCGTCGGGCACCTCGCCGTCGAGCTGTTCCAGACCCGCGACGGCCGCATCCTCGTCAACGAACTGGCGATGCGTCCGCACAACTCCGGCCACTGGTCCATGGACGGCGCCGTCACCAGCCAGTTCGCCAACCACGTCCGGGCGGTCCTGGACCTGCCCCTCGGCGACCCGCGCCCGCGAGCGGCGTGGACGGTCATGGTCAACGTCCTCGGCGGCGACTACCCGGACATGTACTCCGCGTACCTGCACTGCATGGCCCGCGACCCGCAGCTCAAGATCCACATGTACGGCAAGGACGTGAAGCCCGGCCGCAAGGTCGGCCACGTCAACACCTACGGCGACGACCTGGACGACGCGTTGGAGCGCGCCCGTCACGCAGCCGGCTACCTGAGAGGCACCATCACCGAATGAGCCCTGTTGTTGGCATCGTCATGGGGTCGGACAGCGACTGGCCCGTCATGGAGGCCGCCGCCAAGGCCCTCGACGAGTTCGAGATCGCCTACGAGGTCGACGTCGTCTCCGCGCACCGCATGCCGCGCGAGATGGTCGCGTACGGCGAGCAGGCCGACGAACGCGGGCTCAAGGTGATCATCGCCGGGGCCGGCGGCGCCGCCCACCTGCCCGGCATGCTCGCCTCCGTGACACCGCTGCCGGTCATCGGCGTGCCCGTGCCGCTGAAGTACCTCGACGGCATGGACAGCCTGTTGTCCATCGTGCAGATGCCGGCCGGTGTCCCGGTCGCCACGGTCTCCGTCGCCGGTGCCCGCAACGCCGGTCTGCTCGCGGCCCGCATCCTTGCCGCGCACGACGACGAACTGCGCGCCCGCATGCGCGACTTCCAGCAGGAGCTGAACGACCAGGCCACCGAGAAGGGCAAGCGCCTGCGCTCCAAGGTCGAGGGCTCGGGCGGCTTCGGCTTCGGCGCGGGGAAGTGACGACGATGACCTCCGTGGAGGCCGTCCGGGAACTCCTGAGCGAGTTCCCGGTCGTCGACGGGCACAACGACCTGCCCTGGGCGCTGCGCGAGCAGGTCCGCTACGACCTCGACGCCCGCGATCTCGCCGCCGACCAGAGCGCCCACCTGCACACCGACATCCCGCGGCTGCGCGCCGGCGGGGTCGGCGCGCAGTACTGGTCGGTGTACGTCCGCACGGACCTGCCCGACCCGGTCGCGGCCACGCTCGAACAGATCGACTGCGTACGGCAGTTGCTCGACCGCCACCCGGAGGACCTGCGGCCCGCGCTGACGGCCGCCGACATGGAGGCCGCACGCCGGGAGGGCCGGATCGCCTCCCTCATGGGCGCGGAGGGCGGCCACTCCATCGCCAACTCCCTGGGCACCCTGCGCGGTCTGTACGGGCTCGGCGTGCGCTACCTCACGCTCACCCACAACGACAACGTCGACTGGGCGGACTCCGCGACCGACGAGCCCAGGGCCGGCGGCCTCACCGCCTTCGGCCGTGAGGTCGTACGGGAGATGAACCGGCTCGGCATGCTCGTCGACCTCTCCCACGTGGCCGCGACGACCATGCGCGACGCGCTCGACGCGAGCTCCGCCCCGGTGATCTTCTCCCACTCCTCGGC
>KE354248.1 GCA_000415505.1 Streptomyces afghaniensis 772 | reverse complement strand
GAACTACGCGCAGAAGAAGCTCCCGCTGATCGACGAGTCGCGCCATGTGGTGGTCAAGGGCGCGCATCCGTCGCCCCTGTCGGCGAAGAAGTTCTTCGGCTCGCGTCCGTTCACGCAGATCAACGCGGCGGTGGCGGCGCAGGGACACGAGCCGATCGACTGGACGATTCCGAACCTGGGCTGACGGCTGACGCCCCGGCGGCGTACGGAGCGGCCTCAGCTGGATCCTCCCGGCCTGCGGTTAGCGTCGGGAGGAACAGCGGGCGAGCGGTGCGGAGGGCGTGGTCGTGGAGCGACAGGGACATGCGGTGCCGGATGCCGTGCCTACGCGGATCGGGCAGGTCGTCATGCTGCACCACGCCGGGGACCGGGAGGAGGCCCGGCAGCGGCTCCTGGACCTGTGGGCGGAGATCGGGGAGCACGGCGACCCGCTGCACCGCTGCACCCTCGCCCACTACCTGGCCGACACGCAGGACGATCCCGCCGACGAGCTGGCCTGGGACCTGCGCGCGCTGACGGCGGCGGAGGAGATCACCGCCGCCGGGACGACCGCGGGGGGAGGGGCCCTCGCGGTGCGCGCGTTCTACCCTTCCCTGCACCTCAACCTGGCCGCCGACTACGACAGACTCGGCCACCACGACGCCGCCCGCGCACACCTGCGGCGGGCCCGGGGAGCAGCCGCGGCCCTCTCCGACGACCCCTACGGCGAGGGCGTCCGGGCTGCCATCAGCCGACTGGAGTCCCGGCTGGGCGAGGACGGCGGGGGGAAGTGGACACCGCCGAGGCAGCGACCGTAGCGCCCGAAGCGGCGCGGGCCGCTCGGGGCAGCGGTCGTGGCGCCGACAGGGGGACGGGGGTCCTTCTGCGGTAGCGGCCGTGGCGCCGACGGGGGCCGGGGCCTTTAGGGGCAGTGGCCGTCTCGGCCCTCCTCTCCCAGTGCGTTCGTCGCCAGGGCCCGGGTGTGGTCGGGACCGCCGTGCCGGCAGGCCACGGCCCAGGCGGCGCGTTCCGGCTGAGCCGGGCCTGCGCAAGGGCCCGCCCCGGGCGTCGTTCAACGCCCGTACGTGTCACGGCAGATCGTCGCCTCCGGGCTGTCCGCCCGCCAGCCCCCGTAGCGCCTGCCCAGTGCGCACACGTCCGTGTTGTTCGGGACGTTCTCCTGGACGTCCCGGCGTACCGACTCCGGGACGTCGGGCAGGCCGGTGTGCGGACGCCGTGGGCTGCGCGGGGCCGGCCCGGGGCGTTCCGGGCGGGCGGGGCGCGGGCGGACGTCGCGGGTGCCGGGCGGCTGCCGCTGCTGTGGCACCGTTGCCGGGGGCGTGGTCAGGCGCGACGGTGACGCGGCCGGCTCCGGGCGGCGGGACGTCTCGATGAGTCCCAGGGCCTCGCGGGCCGGTGCCTGCACGATCTGCGTCTCCGACTGCCGCTCCGGCTGCGGCGCCGACGTCCGGGCCGGGGCCGCCGGCGGCCCGGGAACGAGGGGACGCTGGACCGTCACACAGCCGGAGAGGGCCGAGACAGCCACGGTCACCAGGAGGATCGCTGTGGTCGTCGTTCGATGCACCCGCGTCACTCTGGTGCGTCCGGCCGGCGGCTGGGCGGCGGACCGGTGGAGGATGCCCCGCACGGGTGATCTCCCGCCCCGCAGGGAGGCAGTCGGCCCGTCCCGGGTGACGTCGTCGGTCCTCCGCCCTGCGTGACGTCAGTCGCCGGTCGAGCCGTCGATGCGCTCGCGGATCAGGTCGGCGTGGCCGTTGTGCCGCGCGTACTCCTCGATCATGTGGGTGTAGAGCCACCGCAGGTTGAACCGCTCGCCGGTACGGCGGTGCTTGCCCTCGGAGAGGTCGTCCAGGCCGAAGCGGGCGGCGTTGCCGCGGGCGGTCTCGATCTCGGCCTGCCACGCGGCGTGGGCCTCCGCATAGGTGTCCGCCTCGGTCAGACGGAACTCGGCGTCCGGGTCCTCGTCGCTCCAGTAGAGCGGCGCCACGTCCTCGTTCGTCAGCACCCGGCGGAACCAGCTCCGCTCCACGTCCGCCATGTGCCGCACCAGCCCCAGCAGGGACAGATCGGAGGGCTCCACGGCAGGGGACCTGAGCTGCTCGTCGGTCAGACCCTCGCACTTCCACGCGAGGGTCTGCCGATGGAACTCCAGCCAGCCCTCCAGCATGGTGCGTTCGTCGGCGGTCGGGGAAGGCATACGGCGTTCGGTCGTCATGCCCGCATCATTTCCCAACGCCCCCCGCGGCACCACGGCTTTTTTCAGGCCCCGACCATCCCGTCCAGCAGTTCCCGCAGCCCGGCCCGCACCTCCTCCAGGCTCGGTACCTCGGCGCCGAACGACCCCGCCACGCAACTGAACATCAGCCCGTCCGCCCAGGCGATCAGGGACAGCGTGTGCCGGGCCGGATCGGTCGAGCCCATCCCGGTGACGAGGGCGGCCAGCTGCTCACGGAAGCGGGCGCCCGTCGCGTCGAAGTAGGCCCGCAGCTCCGGGCGGCGCGTGGCCTCCAGGGCCAGTTCGTAGCGGGCGAGGGTCAGTTCGCGGTTGCGGGTCAGGGCGCGGTGGGTGGCCAGGGCCAGCGCGTCCGCCAGGGAGCCGGTCCCGGCCCGGGGATCCGGCATCTCGTTCAGCGCCAGCACCCGTGCCTCGCGGTCGGCCAGGCGCCGCACCGCCAGTTCCAGCAGGGTCTGCCGGGTCCGGGCGAGGTTCGACGTGGAGCCCTGGGGGAGTCCGGCCGCCTCGTCGACGGCCCGGTGCGTGAGGCCCCGCATCCCGCGCTCGGCGAGCAGGGCGAGGGCGGTGTCGGCGACGAGGTCGGAGCGGGACGGGCCGGCGGTGCGTACGGACATGGAGCCCACGCTACCCGTCTCACTACGGCTGTAGTAAGGTCGAAGTGAACTACAGGTGTAGTTACCGGGCCGGGCAGTAGCTCCGGCCGCCGGTTCGAGGAGGAGCCATGACACAGGCGAGGCGGGCTGTCGTGATCGGCGGCGGAATCGGAGGCCTGACCGCGGCGGCCGCACTGCACCTGTGCGGCTGGCGCGTCACCGTGCTGGAGCGCGCCCGCTCACTGGAGCCGGTCGGCGCCGCCATCTCCCTGTCCCCCAACTCCTTGCGCGCGCTGGACGTCATCGGCCTCGGCGACGAGATCCGCGACCTCGCCGCCTGGTCGGGGGACGGCGGGCTGCGCACACCGTCCGGCCGGTGGCTCTCGCGCTCCTCGGCCGACGCCGCCGCCGAGCGCTTCGGCGGCCCGCTCGTGCTGCTGCACCGCGCCACCCTCGTGGAGCGCCTGACCGCACTGCTGCCCGCGGACGCCGTCCGTACGGACGCCGCCGCGACCCTCGCCGACAGCGGTGAAACCGGCCGGCCCGCCCGCGTCACCACCGCGGACGGCGAGCTGGAGGCGGACCTGGTGGTGGGCGCGGACGGCGTCCGGTCCGCCGTACGCCGCGCGCTCTTCCCCGGCCACCCGGGGCCCGTCTACTCCGGATTCACCACCTGGCGGGTCGTGATCCCCGTCCCCGGTGCCGCGTTCGCCTCGCACGAGACCTGGGGCCGGGGCCGCATCTGGGGCACACACCCGCTCAAGGACGGCCGCGTCTACGCGTACGCCGCCGCCGTGACACCCGCCGGCGGACGCGCGCCCGACGACGAGAAGGCCGAGCTGCTGCGCCGCTTCGGCGACTGGCACGACCCGGTCCCCGCCGTGCTCGCCGCCACCCGCCGCGAGGACGTACTGCGGCACGACGTCCACCACATCGCCGAACCCCTGCCCGCCTACCACCACGGCAGGGTCGCCCTGGTCGGCGACGCCGCGCACGCCATGCCCCCGACCCTCGGCCAGGGCGGCAACCAGGCCATCGAGGACGCGATCGTCCTCGCCCACCACTGCGACGACCTCCCCGCCTACACCGCCGCCCGGCTGCCCCGTACGACCGCCGTCGCACGCCAGGCCGTGAAGGTCGCCCGCCTCAACCTCATGACCAGCCGCGTCGGGACAGTCGTACGCGACACGGCCCTGGCCGCACTGTCGAAGGCCGGGCCCGCCCTGTTCCTGCGGAGCTTCGACGGCATCGCCGACTGGCGGCCTCCTCAGCAGCCGTATGCTTCCGGGCAGACCCCGGCAGGCAACCGTTAGAGGAGAGCACCCCGTGAAGGTCGGCTGCATCGGACTCGGCGACATCGCGCAGAAGGCCTACCTTCCGGTCCTCGCCTTCCAGCCCGGGTTGGAGCTGCACCTGCAGACCCGCACGCCCGCCACGCTCGACCGGGTCGCCGACGGCCTCCACGTCCCGCCGGAGCGGCGGCACACGACCCTCGAATCCCTCCTCGCGGCAGGCCTCGACGCCGCCTTCGTGCACGCGCCCACGATCGTGCACCCGGAGATCGTGACCCGGCTGCTGGAGGCGGGCGTGCCGACGTACGTCGACAAGCCGCTCGCCTACGAACTCGACGCGTCCGCGCGGCTGGTGGCGCTCGCCGAGGAGCGGGACACGAGCCTCGCCGTCGGCTTCAACCGGCGTCACGCCCCCTGCTACACGCAGTGCGCCGACCATCCGCGCGAGTTGATCCTGATGCAGAAGAACCGCATCGGGCTCCCGGAGGAACCGCGCACGATGATCCTCGACGACTTCATCCATGTCGTCGACACCCTGCGGTTCCTGGTGCCCGGCGAGGTCGACGACGTCACCGTGCGTGCCCGCGTCCGAGGCGGCCTGCTGCACCACGTCGTGCTCCAGCTCGCCGGGGACGGCTTCACCGCGCTCGGCGTGATGAACCGGCTCAGCGGTTCCGCCGAGGAGATCCTGGAGGTGTCCGGGCAGGACACCAAGCGGCAGGTGATCAACCTCGCCGAGGTCGTCGACCACAAGGGGCAGCCGACCGTGCGGCGGCGCGGCGACTGGGTGCCGGTGGCCCGGCAGCGCGGTATCGAGCAGGCGGTGCTGGCGTTCCTGGACGCGGTGCGGGCGGGCAGGGTGCTCAGTGCCCGGGACGCGTTGGAGACCCATGAGTTGTGCGAGCGGGTGGTACGCGCGGTTCAGGAGCCGACCGCCTGAGCCGCAGCGTCCGCAGGCCCTCACCGGCGGCCCAGGCGGCGAGGATCACCATGGCCGCGTGCACGGTCCAGTCACCGAGGCGCACGTAGGGCGTGGTGCCGTGGGCGAGGGGCACCTCGTAGGTCTGCGTGGCGGACGCGTCCGTCCCGAGCCACGAGCCGACGCGCTGCCCGCTCGGGCCGTAGACGGCGGAGACACCCGTCAGCGTCGCGTGCACCATAGGGCGGCCGGTCTCGGCGGCGCGCAGCGCGGCGAGGGAGGCGTGCTGCTCGGGCGCCCAGCTGTTCTGGAACGTGGACGTCGACGACTGGCCGATCAGCACGTCGGCGCCTTCCCGGGTGAGGTGGCGGGTCATGTCCGGGAAGGCCGTCTCGAAGCACACCATCGGGCCGACGCGCAGGCTGTCCCCCACGTTCATCACGACCGGCTGGGAGCCGCGCATGCGGTCCTCGCCCGCCGCCTTGCCGACGGAGGTGGCCCAGCCGAGCAGGGAGCGGGCCGGGACGTACTCGCCGAAGGGGACGAGCCGCATCTTGTCGTAGCGCTCGCCGGTGAGGCCGTCGGGCCCGACCAGGATGGAGCTCTTGTAGATGCCGGGCTTGTCGGAGCGCCGGGCGTCCACGTTGACCAGGATGTCGGCGCCCGTCGCGCGGGACAGGTCCGCGAGCCGCCGGGCGAGGTCGGGCCGGTCCCCGAGGTCGAAGCCGACGCTGCTCTCGCCCCAGACGATCAGGTCGACGTCCTGTCCGGCGAGCCGGCGGGTGAGCTGTTCCTCACGTGCGAGCCGGTTGCCCGGGCCGTCGATGACGCCGGGCTGGACGACGGCGATCCTGACCTGGCCGTCGACGTCGGGGCGGGGTGAGAGGGCCCAGGCGGCGGAGGTGGCGGCGGCCGTGGCGACGAGCCCGGCCACGGCGGGCACGCGGGCCTGACGGACCGCGACGAGGACGGCGACCGCGACGTTCACGGCCACGATCAGGAAGCTGAGCAGCCACACCCCGCCGATCGAGGCCAGCCGCAGCGCCGGCTCGACCTGCCACTGACTGGAGCCGAGCATGCCCCAGGGGCCGCCGAGGCCCTGCCAGGAGCGGACCAGCTCGACGGCCAGCCAGCCGGACGGCAGGACGACGAGCGCGGCCGAGATCCGCCGCCGCGAGGGCAGGCCTGCCAGCAGCCGGTGCACCTGCCACCCCCACAGCGCCCACAGGGCGCCGAGCAGCGCGGCGAGGACGAACGTGAACACGTGCAGGAACGGCAGCAGCCAGTGGTGCATGGCCAGCATGAAGCCGAACCCGCCGCACCACCCGTCGTAGGCCGCGCGTTTCCCGGTCGGCGCGCTGCGCACCAGCAGGATCCAGGGGACCAGGGCGACGTAGGCGCACCACCACAGGGACGGGGCGGGATAGGCGAGTACGGGAAGGGCGCCCGCGATCACGGCGGCGGCCGAGCGCCGCCACGGGGAGGCGAGCCAGTGGCCGAGCGTCTTCATAGGCGCCTCCTACCCGCGGGTGCCTCCAGTGTGCGCCCTGCGGACGATCTAGGGGGAGTCCACATGGTCCCGCCTGCCCCGCGGCGTCCGGGCGGACGACGGGACTATGCGGACACCCCCTGACAGAGACGCCCGCCGGGTCAGTCGACCACAGGTGCCGGCCGCCGCTCGGGAAGGCGCCGCCATTTCTCCCGGACGACCACCTCGCTCAGCCGCCAGCCGTCGATCGTGCGCCGCAGCCCGAAGGCGTACCGGCCGCCGCAGACGAAGTCGGGCGCGGGCCCTTCGGTGGCCATGGGGTTGACGTAGTCGGCCTGGACCTGGGCCGTGTCGCCGGTGTCCTGCTCCCAGACACCGAAGCGCACCCGTCGGTTGACGATCAGGTGCTGTCGCATCGGGAAGAGCCGCATGCTCTCGGCGAGCCACGCGGCGACCGCCGGGGCCTCCCCTTCGATGCCGCCGGCCGAGCGGTAGTCCGCTCGTCCCTGAGGGACGAACAGTCCCTGGTACGCCTCCCAGTCACCGTCGTCGACCGCCACCGCGTAGTCGGTGATCACTCCGTCGACGGCCAGCCGGTCTCTCACGGTGGCGAGCTCCACGCGCTGCGTCATCGGCTCAGTGTTGGGCACCGGAGGTGCGCAGCCAAGGGGTGTGCGTGATATTCGGTGGCCGGGGAGGGCGCTGGAGGCCCAGCCTGTCCTCCGTGAACGATCAGAACGAACCGAGATTCCGGATACGCGCCCGCCACACCGAGTCCACGATCACCGTCTACCAGGCCTACCGCCCGGAGATCGGCGGCCCCGCCGCCCGCCACGGCCGGTTCCCGTCGTCCTGGAAGCGCGACCGCATGACATGGATCAAGCCGTCGTTCCTGTGGATGATGTACCGCTGCGGCTGGGGCACCAAGGAGGGCCAGGAGACGGTCCTGGCGGTCGAGATCAGCAGCGAGGGCTTCCTGTGGGCCCTGCGCAACGCCTGTCTGTCCCATCACGTCCCCGCCCTGCACGGCGACCGGGCCGACTGGAAGCGGCAGTTGAGGCAGGCGCCGGCGCGCGTGCAGTGGGATCCGGAGCGGGACCTGCATCTCAACCCGCTGCCGCACCGTTCGCTCCAGCTGGGGCTCGCGGGGGAGGCGGCGGCACGGTACGCCGACGAGTGGATCGTGGGCATCGAGGACGTCACGCCGCTCGCCACGGAGGTTCACGCACTGGTGCGGGCGGGTGAACTCGACGCGGCCGCCGGGCTGTTGCCCGAGGAGCGGCCGTACCCCGTCCAGGGGGAGGTGCTTGCGGGGCTGTGTGCCTAGAGGGCGGGGAGGGGGTCAGGCCGCCTTGACGACGGCGCCGCGGATCGCGGCCGCCCACTCGACGACCAGCAGCTCGTACTCCGCGCGCTCCTCGGGCGACAGGGTGCCGCCCGTGCGCCGCCACAGCGCACGGATCTCCTCGTTGACCTCGGCGGCGGACCGCACGGAACCAGGGGTCACGAAATCGGGGGACATGCCGACAAGCGTAGGGGCAGCCACTGACAGCCCGCTACCGGACGGCTACCCCAGCGCTATGCGGTTGGTCACGAGATGCGGGTCACAGACCGCCGGGTCAGCCCGCCGACTCGGCCGCGTGCGGGCTCAGCGCACCCATCGACACCAGGACGATGATGAGGACGCCGAGCGCGATCCGGTACCAGACGAACGGCATGAAGCTCTTGGTCGAGATGAACTTCATGAACCACGCGATCACCGCGTAGCCGACCCCGAAGGCGATGACCGTCGCGAAGATCGTCGGGCCCCACGAGACATGGCCCCCCTCCGTCGCGTCCTTGAGCTCGAACAGGCCGGAGGCGAGCACCGCGGGGATCGCGAGCAGGAAGGAGTAGCGGGCCGCGGCCTCGCGCTTGTAGCCCATGAACAGGCCGCCGCTGATGGTGGCGCCGGAGCGGGAGACGCCCGGGATGAGCGCCATGGCCTGGCAGACGCCGTAGATCAGGCCGTCCCGCACGCCCAGATCCTCCAGGGCCTTGCGCTGCTTGGGCGCGCGGTGCTTGCCGCCGTTCTCGTCGCGTGCCGCGAGCCGGTCGGCGACGCCCAGGACGATGCCCATGCCGATCAGCATCGTCGCGGTGATCCGCAGGTCGCGGAACGGCCCCTCGATCTGGTCCTTCAGCGTCACGCCGAGCACACCGATCGGGATCGAGCCGACGATGACCAGCCAGCCCATCCGCGCGTCGGGGTCGCTGCGCAGCTCCTTGTTCGTGAGCGAGCGCGTCCACGCCGAGATGATCCGCCCGATGTCCTTGCGGAAGTAGATCAGCACGGCGGCCTCGGTGCCGATCTGGGTGATCGCCGTGAAGGCCGCGCCCGGGTCCTCCCAGCCCGAGAAGGCCGCCGTCAGCCGCAGGTGCGCGCTGGAGGAGACGGGGAGGAACTCGGTCAGCCCCTGGACGAGTCCGAGGATGAGTGATTCGAACCAAGACATGAGGTAGCGGAGTCCAAGTGCCGATCGTGGAACGGACGACGGGCACACCGGGCCGCCGGGTGTGATGACCGGGGGATCAGATGTGCCGAGGGGGAAGCGTAGCGCCCCCGGATGGCCGCTCCGACACAGGGGTTTGGCCGGTGCTCCGCGGCAGGGGCGGGATCAGGCCACCGCCGGTCCGGTCACCGTCCAGCCGGGCGCCTGGGGGTGGGCCCTGAGGTCCTCGTGGCGCACCTCGTCGCCGCAGGCCCGGCAGGTGACGACCGGGGCGAGCGCCCGGCCGCAGGAGTGTTCCACGACCATCGGACGGTCGCCGTCCGTCCGCAGATGGCGGTCGCCCCAGGCCATGAGGGTCATCAGCACGGGCTCCAGCTCCAGCCCGGCCCGGGTGGGCCGGTACTCGAAGCGCTGCGGGCGCTCGCTGTAGGGCTGCTTGACCAGGATCCCGGCGTCGACGAGCCGGCGCAGCCGCGTGGCGAGGATGTCGCGCGGTGCGCCGATGTTGCGCACCAGCTGGTCGAAACGGCCGTTGCCCAGGCACACCTCCCGCAGCACGAGCAGCGAGTACTTCTCACCGACCACGGCCAGGGTGTCGGCGATGGAGCAGGGGCGCGGGTCTTTGCTGGCGGCCATGAGGCTCAGTGTAGGAGAGGGTTGGAATTTCCAACCCATGGGGCTACGGTGAGTTTGGATTTCCTACTCACCGGTAGCCGTGGAGGCCCGCACATGCGTGACGCAGTGATCGTCGAAGCCGTACGCACCCCGATCGGCAAGGGCAAGCCGAACGGCGCCCTCGCGCACGTCCACCCGGTGGAGCTCCTCGCCCACACCCTGCGCACCCTCGTCGAACGTTCCGGCGTCGACCCGGCGCTGATCGACGACGTCATCGGCGGCACCGTCGACCAGGTCGGCGAGCAGGCCATGAACACCACCCGCTACGCCGCCCTGTCCGCGGGCTTCCCGGAGTCGGTGCCCGCGACCACCGTGGACCGCCAGTGCGGCTCCTCCCAGCAGGCCGTGCACTTCGCGGCCCAGGGCGTCCTCTCGGGCGCGTACGACCTCGTCGTGGCCTGCGGGGTCGAGTCGATGAGCCGGGTGCCGATGTGGTCGAACGTGCCCCCGGGCAAGGACCCCTTCGGCCCCGGGATCGCCGAGCGCTACCCCGAGGGACTCGTCCCGCAGGGCATCAGCGCCGAACTCATCGCCGCCAAGTGGTCGATCGGCCGCGAGCGGATGGACGACTTCGCCGTCTCGTCGCACCACAAGGCGGCAGCGGCCTGGGACGGCGGCCTCTTCGACGCCGAGGTCGCGCCCCTTGAGGGCGTCACGCGCGACGAGTCCGTACGGCCCGGCAGCACCCCCGAGATCCTCGCCGGCCTCAAGCCCGCCTACCACGACCCCGGCTTCGCCGAACGCTTCCCGCAGATCGAGTGGAACGTCACGGCGGGCAACGCCAGCCCGGTCAACGACGGTGCCTCGGCGGTGCTCATCACCTCCAGCGACACGGCGGCCCGGCTCGGCCTGCGCCCGCTCGCCCGGCTGCACAGCTTCGCCGTCACCGGCTCCGACCCGCTGCTGATGCTCACGGGCGTCGTCCCGGCGACAGAGAAGGTGCTGCGCAGGGCGTCGCTGACCCTCGACGCCATCGACCTGTTCGAAGTCAACGAGGCGTTCGCGGCCGTCGTACTGGCCTGGCAGCAGGAGACCGGCGCCGACCTCGCCCGCGTCAACGTGCACGGCGGCGCCATCGCGCTCGGCCACCCCCTCGGCGCGAGCGGCACCCGCCTGACGACGACGCTGGTGCACGCGATGCGGGAACGGGGCGCCCGGTACGCGCTCCAGACGATGTGCGAGGCGGGCGGGCTCGCCAACGCCATGGTGCTGGAACGGGTGTGAGCCGGGCGGGCGTAACGGTTTGTCAGAGCTGGCGCAGGCGGTGCCGCTTGCGCCAGGCCACCACCACACCCGCCAGCGCGGGCAGGGCGATGCAGGCCATGGCGATCAGGAAGGCGGGGGACGTCGGGGTGGAGGCGCGGGCGCCGGCGACGACGTAGGCGGCGGTGTTCGGGATCGAGCCGAGGCCCGTCGCCAGCAGGAACGGCAGCAGGCCCATGCGGGAGAACGAGGCGCAGTAGTTCGACGCCCAGAACGGCACACCGGGGAACAGCCGCACCACCAGCATAGAGCGGAAGCCGTGCCGGCTGAGCTGACCGTCCGCGGCCTTCAGCCAGCGCCCCCGCAGCAGCGGCCGCAGGGCGTCCTGGCCCAGCGCGCGCCCCAGACAGAAGGCGATCCCGGCGCCGAGCACCGTGCCCGCCAGCGCCACGCCGGTGCCCAGCTGCGAACCGAACAGTGCCCCCGCCGCGAGGTTCAGCAGCGGCCTCGGCACGAACGCCACGGTGCACACGCCGTACGCCACCGCGTACACCAGCGCCGCCATGGCTCCGCCGAGCTGTGGCGGCCAGCCCTGCGTCAGCAGCCGCTGCGGCTCGAACAGCAGCACCCCGCACGCACCGGCGGCGAGCAGCGCGACGAGCAGGGACAGTCTCGACCACGGGGAGAGCAGAACTCTCGTGCAGCGAGCGGTGAAACCGGTGGACGGGACGGGCGAGGCGGTCGTTGCCGAGGGGACGGCGACGGCGAGCTCCGCGGTGCTGGCCCGGGGAGAGGCCGTGGCGGTGCCCCCAGAGCGGGTGGTGGCATCGAGCATCCGGTGACACTAACCGACAAATGTGTGTGATCGCCGTATGGTTCGTCTCACGAGCGTCACAGGCAGCCGTTCACGAGCGTCACAGGCAGCCGTCCGCATCCCGGCGCGGGACCGACGGGGCGGGCGCCGAAAACCATTCGACGTGCGGTAAAGCGTCGGCAATGATCTGACACATGTTCCGGCACGCCTTCACCCTCGCAGCATCCGTGGTCACGGATGCCCCGAAGGCTGCCGTCGTGGTTGTCACGGCCGTTGCAGACGGCGCCCGAAGCTGACCCTCTCCGGTTCGTCCGGCGGACCCCGCAAGGGGAGGGTCGGGCAGGTCCCCGGGGTCCCACTTTCTTCTTCGCTGACCAGACGCTTCGAGGTACAGCCATGTCCAAGACGGCTTACATCCGTACGAAACCGCATCTCAACATCGGCACGATGGGTCATGTCGACCACGGCAAGACCACCCTCACGGCCGCCATCACCAAGGTCCTCGCCGAGCGCGGCACCGGCACGTTCGTACCGTTCGACCGGATCGACCGGGCGCCCGAGGAGGCGGCGCGCGGCATCACCATCAACATCGCGCACGTCGAGTACGAGACCGACACCCGGCACTACGCGCACGTCGACATGCCGGGCCACGCCGACTACGTCAAGAACATGGTCACCGGCGCCGCGCAGCTCGACGGGGCGATCCTCGTCGTCTCCGCGCTCGACGGGATCATGCCGCAGACCGCCGAACACGTGCTGCTCGCCCGGCAGGTGGGCGTCGACCACATCGTGGTCGCCCTCAACAAGGCCGACGCGGGGGACGAGGAGCTGACCGACCTGGTCGAGCTGGAGGTACGCGACCTGCTCACGGCGCACGGCTACGGCGGTGACTCCGTACCCGTCGTACGCGTCTCGGGACTGAAGGCGCTGGAGGGGGACCCGCGCTGGACGGCGTCGATCGAGGCGCTGCTCGACGCGGTGGACACGTATGTGCCGATGCCGGAGCGGTATCTGGACGCGCCCTTCCTGCTGTCCGTGGAGAACGTGCTGACCATCACCGGGCGGGGGACCGTGGTGACCGGCGCGGTGGAGCGGGGCACGGTGCGGGTCGGGGACAAGGTCGAGGTGCTCGGAGCCGCCGTCGAGACGGTGGTCACGGGGCTGGAGACCTTCGGCAAGCCGATGGAGGAGGCGCAGGCCGGGGACAACGTGGCGCTGCTGCTGCGGGGGGTTCCCCGGGACGCTGTCCGGCGGGGGCATGTGGTGGCCGCGCCGGGGAGTGTGAAGCCGCGGCGGCGCTTCTCGGCGCAGGTGTATGTCCTGTCGGGTCGGGAGGGTGGGCGGACCACGCCCGTCTCCTCCGGGTACCGGCCGCAGTTCTACATCCGGACCGCGGATGTGGTGGGAGTGGTCGACCTCGGTGAGGTGGCCGTGGCCCGACCCGGCGACACGGTCGCCATGACTGTGGAGCTGGGGCGGGAGGTGCCGCTGGAGCCGGGGCTCGGGTTCGCCATTCGTGAGGGTGGGCGGACTGTGGGGGCCGGGACCGTGACCGTGGTCGGTTGAGGTGGTGGGGGGCTGCGGGGCCCGTTGTGGCTGGTCGCGCCCACGCGGCGGAGCCGCAAGTCAGCACAGCCCCGCGCCCCTTGCGGCCTGCTGCACAAAGGCACAATGGAGAAGTGAACGAAGCCATCCCCTTCGCCCGCTCTGTCGATCACGGGTTCGCCAAGCTCATGCCCGACGTCGACCGGGAACGGGCCTGGCTGCTGACCGTCGACGGGGCGCCGCAGTCGTACGTCGATCTGGACGCGCCGACGCATCTGGAGTTCGAGTACGCGCGGCGGCTCGGGCACGTGCTGGATGTCGTGGCGGAGCCGGGGGCCGCGTTGGACGTGCTGCATCTCGGCGGCGGTGCGCTGACCATGCCCCGGTACGTGGCCGCGACCCGGCCGGGGTCCCGGCAGGGCGTCGTCGAGGTCGACCGGGGGCTGCTGGAGCTGGTCGCCGAGCATCTGCCGTTGCCGGAGGGGGCCCGGGTCGCGCTGCACGCGTCGGATGCCCGGGCCTGGCTGGAGAGCGGTCCCTCGGACTCGGCGGACGTCATCGTGGCCGATGTGTTCGGCGGGTCGCGGGTGCCGGCGCATCTGACGTCCGTCGACTACCTCCGCGAGGCCGCGCGTGTGCTGCGGGACGGTGGGTTCTACCTCGCGAACCTGCCCGACGCCGCGCCCTTCGCCTTTCTGCGGTCGCAACTCGCCACCCTGGCCACCGTCTTCGAGGAACTCGTGCTGATCGCCGAGCCGGGGGTGCTGCGGGGGCGGCGGTTCGGGAACGCGGTGCTCGTGGCCGGGCACGAGCCGGTCGACGTCGCCGCCCTGGCCCGGCTCATGGCCGCCGACGCCTTCCCGGCCCGGGTCGAACACGGCGCCGCCCTGCGGGACTTCGTCGGCGACGCGCGGGCCGTGCGGGACGAGGACGCCGTGCCGTCACCCGAGCCCCCCGACGGGGCGTTCGGCATCGGCTGACGCGTGCTCGGTGCCGCCCTGGACCACCGCTGTGGTCCTGCGCCGCAGGTTGCGTACGTCCGGTACGCACAGCGCGGCGGCCGTGACCAGCACGACCAGGCCCGCGCAGCCCCACAGCGCGGCCGTACGCCCGAACGCCTCCTCGGCGGGGCCGGCCGCGGCCGTGGCGAGCGGCACCAGCGCGACGGAGCCGAACCAGTCGTACGCCGAGACGCGGGAGAGCTTGTCCTCGGGGATCTCCTGGTGCAGGGCCGTCATCCAGGACACGCCGAACACCTCGATCGTGGCGCCGGCGACGAACATCACCACGTAGAGCACGCCGATCGGCACGGGGACGGCGAGCGCGGCCGACGGCAGGGCCAGGGGGAAGACGCAGAGAGTGCCGGCGAGGAGCAGGCGGCGGGGTTTCCAGCGGGTCATCAGCACGGCGCCGGCGACGGTGCCCGCCCCGAACGCGCCCAGGGCGAGACCCCAGGGGCCCGCGCCGCCGAGGTGGTCGCGGGCGACGAGCGGGCCGTACACCGCGTCGGCGGCGGAGACGACCGCGTTGGCGATCGAGAACTGGACGACGACGGCCCACAGCCACGCCCGGCCGGAGAACTCCCGCCAGCCCTCCCGCAGATCGGCGAGCAGACCGCCGCCCGGTGCGCGCGGCGGGATGTGGCCGACGTCGAGGAAGGCCCGCAGTGCCCCGGCGACGGCGAAGGCCGCGGCGTCGGCCGCCAGCACCCAGCCGGGCCCGACCACGGCGACCATGGCACCGCCGACCGCGGCACCGCCCAGGGCCGCACCCTGCATCGCCATCCGGAAGACCGCGAACGCGCGGCCCGCCTGCTCGCCCGAGACGGAGGACATCAGCATGCCCTCGGCGGCCGGTCCGAAGAAGGCCTGGCCGGTGCCGCCGAGGGCGGCGAGCAGCATCATCTGCCACAGCCGGGGGTCCCCCGTCAGCACGAGTGCGGCGAAGGCGGCCTGGGAGAGGCAGTTCAGGGCGTTGGCCGCCACCATGACGCGGTGCCGGGGCAGCCGGTCCGCGACGGCGCCGCCGATCAGCAGGAACAGCACCAGGGGGAGCGTCCGGGCCGCCGCGACCAGGCCGACGTCACCACCGTCGCCGCCCGTTTCGAGCACGGCGAACGCCGCGGCGACCAGGGCTCCCTGGCTGCCCAGGTTGGTGACGACCGCGGCGGCGGTGAGCAGGGAGTAGTTGCGCCCCGCCCAGGTGGGCCTGCGGGGGCGCCGGGCGGAGGCGGTGGGCGTGGTGGGCGAGGTCACCGGCAGACTATCGCCGCCGGGGGGCCGTCCTGCCAAACCGTTTTGCGCGGGGTCCGGAGTCCTGGGTCCGGGGTCGCGGTGAGCCGGGCCCACCCCCTGCCGGGGCGGGCCCGTCCGGCGTCCGCGTCAGCCTCCGGTCGGCTCGCCGTGCAGCCGGACCGTGCTGAGGATCTTCAGGATGGTCTCCTTGGGCACCTCGCCCTTGACGCCCTTGGCCCCGTAGAAATTCCACGCGACGAAGTCGCCCGCCGAGTTCTTGAAGCCGAACGTGACCGCCTTGCCGTCGCTCGCGCACTTGCCCTTGTCGGGCGTGTTCTCCGACCACGCCCAGGCGACGCTGCCCTTCACGCCGGCGGCGGTGGTGTAGGGCTTGGCCTTCTTCTCGGTCTTGACGCTCTTCTTGTCCGGCTGCGTGTAGCCGCCGTACACCCACCAGGCCACCTGGTTGAGCGCGACCTCATCGGTGTTCCTGGCGCCGTCCGCGCCCTTGGTGCCGGCCCCGGCCAGGGACTCGCTCTCGGTCCTGCCGTCCTTGTTGTCGTCGCTCGTGCACCACTCGGACTTGTAGAAGGCCGGCGCCGACATGACGATGAGCGGCTTGGCGTCGTCGGACTTGGCGTCCTCGAAGCCGACGGACGACGTGGGTGAGGCGACCTCCCAGTCGGCCGGGACGTCGAAGGCCGTGCCCCACTTGGGGTTGATGACGACCTTCCAGCCCTTGACGGTGGGCTTCTCCTCCTCGCCGCCGCGGGGGTTGTCGCCCGTGGCGGGGGTGCTCGGCTCCGCGGACGGGTTCGCGGGCGCCGTGTTCTTCTTGCTCGCGCCCTTGCCGCCGTCCGCGGTGTCGTCCTTGTCGCCGCCCAGCACCAGGAAGCCCGTGACACCGGCCGCCACGACGACCGCCGTGGCGGCGATGATCGCGACCAGCTTCGTCCGGTTGCCGCCGCCACCGCCCTGCGGGGGCTGCGGCACGCCGGCCGGCCCGGGGGCACCCCACTGCGGCTGCTGTCCGTAGGGGTTGGGCTGCTGCGGATAGCCCGGCTGCTGGTACGGATTCGGCTGCTGGTAACCCGGCTGCTGGTACGGGTTGTTCGCTTGCGGGTTCTGCTCGCCCCCGGGCGGCTGCTGTCCTGGCCACATGGGCAGCAACCCTAGCCGCGCTCCGGACACGATTCGGTCACTGCCCGTGGACGGAGACGTAGCAACCCGGGAACGGGTCGGCGCGGACGGCCGGGCGAGGACGATGCGGCAGTCGTCACACGGGCCTATCCAGCCGTCTCTACTCGTGAGTAACATGCGGCCATGAGCGCAGACCAGATGTCCATCGGCGAGATGCTCGCCGCCACGGTGCCCATGGCCCGGACCCTCAACCTCGAGTTCCTCGAGACGACGCCGGAGCGGGCGGTGGTGTCCCTGCCCGACCAGGGCGAATACCACAACCACGTGGGCGGGCCGCACGCCGGGGCGATGTTCACGCTCGGCGAGTCGGCGAGCGGGGCGATCGTGCTGGCCGCCTTCGGGGACCAGCTCTCGCGCGCCGTGCCGCTCGCCGTCAGCGCCGAGATCTCCTACAAGAAGCTGGCGATGGGTGCGGTCACCGCGACCGCGACCCTCGACCGTCCGGCCGCCGAGGTCGTCGCGGAGCTGGACGAGGGCGGGCGCCCCGAGTTCCCTGTGTCCATCGCCATCCAGCGGGCCGACGGTGCGGTGACCGGCGAGATGACGGTGGTCTGGACGCTGCGTCCCAACGGCTGATCCGACTGTCGCCCGTGCGGGCCCCGGCAGCGTGCCGGGGCTCTCGCGTGTCAGGCCGCGATGTCCCGCCGGGCGGGGCGGGTGCCGTCGAGGCCCGCGACGAACCCCTTGAGCCAGGCCGTGAACTCCGGCCCCAGGTCCGGCCGGTCACAGGCCGGCCGGACCACCGTGCGCAGGTCGTCGGCCTTGTCGCCGGTGTCGTGGCGCAGGTTCGTGGCGGGCGGGACGCCGGGCTGTGAAGTTGGAGATTCCGTGACCAACCGCCTTTGCCTGCTCACAACTTGAGACTCATCGCGGCGGTGCTTTCGAAAACCGGTGCGGATACCGCCGGTAACATATCTGAATTCTCCTCGTTTTGAACGTGGGTCATCCGAACTCCTTGTTACCTGTCAGTCGTATGTGCGAAAGTGAGCCGCCTCACAGCCAAGTCCACAGCTGACGCGGCATAGGTATGCACCAATCACGCACCTGCTTTCCGACGGACGCGCAATTCGCATGCCGTCCTGCGGCTGGAAGGAAATGGTTCAGTGCAATCCCCCTACCCCCCACGCCCGCCGTACCCGCCGCGCCCCGGAGCGGGTCCCGCGGATTCCGATCGCAATCTCCTCGCCCGGGTCGGTGATCCCGGCGAAGGCCCGCGCGCCGCCGCCCTGTTGCTGGCCCGGCACTGGCGGGCGGTGTACGAATACGCCGTGATCTGCCTGGCCTCCGCCCAGGATTCGGCGTCGATGGCGGCCGCTGCCGCGTTCCGCCGGGAACTCGCCCGGCCGGGCGGCGGCGCCCTGCGCCCGCGGCTGCTCGCGGCCGTGCGGGACACGGTCCGGGATTGGGCCGCCGACGACGGCATTTCCGGAGTACTGCCGGAACTCCGCAAACACGTCGGCGCCCGCGGCCTGCGTGCCGCGCGGTCCGTGACAGCCGAAAGGCGGCGGCTCGCCGAGCGCGCATTCCGGACCCTTCCGGGGGCGTCCCAATGCCTGCTCTGGCATACGGAGGTCGAGGCCGAACCCATATCCGTACCGGCTGGTCTGCTGGGAGTGGACGTCCGAACCGCATCGGCCGCGCTGGAGCAGGCGCGTGAACAATTCCGGGCGGGTTGCGTCCGTGCTCACCGGGAACTCGCGCCGACGCAGGAATGCCGCTTCTACAACCGTCTGCTGGACGTTCCGATGCGCCGCGGCGGGGCCCTGCTGCCGGATGTGCAACGGCATCTGATGGCCTGCCGCTACTGCCGGCACGCCGCCGAACAACTCAGCCATTTCGAGGGCGGGTTGGAGGACCTGCTCGTCGAGACCGTGCTCGGTTGGGGCGCCCGCCGCTACCTCGCATCACGGCCGGGCCGGGACGAGGGCCGGGGCGCCCTGTCCGCCGGCCCGGCCGGTGGCCGCCACCGGCTCCGGGCCCACGCCCTGCCGGCGGGCGGCCGGCTCGGGCCTTCGNGAAGACACACGAAGGCGCTGGTCGCCGCGGTCGGGGTGACTCCCTCGTGCTGCTCGCGACGCTGCTCGCCGCCAGGGGCTGGACGGAGGAGGGCGGCACCGTCTCCCCCCAGGCCACCTGGGGAGCGGTCAGCGGCCACTCCGTCGACCCGGACTCCGTGGGAACCTCCTCGGCCGGCCTCCCGTCGGCCGCGTCCGCGGGCCACCCCGCCGTGGTGGCCCGCGGGCGGCTGCGCAACCTGGACGCCGGCCTGTGCCTCGGCGTCCAGGACGGCCGGTCCCGGGCCGACGCCCGCATGGTGCTGACCTCGTGCTCCGCCACCGGGCCCCTGACGTGGTCGTACCAGGACGACGGCATGCTGCGCAGCGCCGCCGACCCCACGCTCTGCCTCGGCTCCGACACCGCCGAGGGCTCGGTCGTCCTCGCCGGCTGCCTCGTGCACGCCGGAGTGGTGCGCTACGACCTGACCGTGCGCGGCGAACTCCTGCCGCGCGGCGGCAAGGGGCTGGCTCTCACCCATGGCCCCGGCCGGAACGTGATCGTCGCCGGGCGCGACGGATCCGAGGCGCAGCGCTGGGCGCTGGCACCGAGGGCTGCTTCCGGGGGCGACGCGTCGGGGGAGTCGGGGGATCCGCGGGACCCCGGGGAGCGGCGAGGCCAGGACGTCCCTCCGGAGAGCCGCCGGGAGAAGGAGTTGTACGACGGCGCTCCGCCCGGGCATCTGCCCGAACCGCCGCGGAGCAACTCCGGGGATCTGCCGCAGGAGCGGTACGAGACGCGGTTCGCCCGGGCCGACTGCTGCGGCGCGGCCGAACCGGGCCGGGCCCCCGGCGACACGGGCAGGCCCGGCACCGATGTCCTCGGCCGGGCGCCCCACGCAGACGTACCGGGTTCCGCGAAAGCTCCCGTGACGGCTCCTGTGACGGCGGCCGTGAGGGCGACGCTCCACTCCACCGCGCTCCCTTAGACCGGGCGTCCGGGCGCCCGGGCCTCTGGGCGTCCGGGAGTGGGGCCTCCGGGATGCCATGCCTGGCCGGGGCCGTTCCCAAGACGGTCCCGGCCTTCGGCCGCTCCTGCCGGGGCACCCGCCGTGTCACCCGGTCGGGCGGGCCACGCACCCTGGGGATCGGGGCGTCGTCACCGGATCTGCGGCTGCGGACGGGCGTACGGGTGGGCGGCCGACTCGGCGCGTTCCGGACAGCGGGTGACACAGGCCGGGAGGCGCCTGGCATCGAACCGGAACAAACTGGTACTCCTCCTGAGGCCGTCGCAGAACCCAGGGAGTCACTCATGCCCGAGGCCCCGCGCCTGGACAGCAGCACGCAACCGACCGACGAGGAACTGCGCACGCTGGACGCCCACTGGCGGGCCGCCAACTACCTGGCGGCCGGTCAGATCTACCTGCTGGCGAACCCCCTGCTCACCGAGCCCCTGCGGCCCGAGCACATCAAGCCGCGGCTGCTGGGCCACTGGGGCACCTCGCCCGGGCTCAACCTCGTCCACACGCACCTCAACCGGGTGATCAAGAACCGCGAGCTGGACGCGCTGTGCATCTGGGGCCCGGGCCACGGCGGCCCGTCGGTGCTGGCCAATTCCTGGCTGGAGGGCAGCTACAGCGAGAAGTACCCGGACGTGACGCGGGACGCCGAGGGCATGGAGCTGCTGCTGCGGCAGTTCTCGTTCCCCGGCGGCGTGCCCAGCCACGTCGCCCCGGAGGTGCCCGGCTCGATCCACGAGGGCGGCGAACTCGGCTACTCCCTCGCCCACGCCTACGGCGCCGCCCTCGACCACCCCGGCCTGCTGGTCGCCTGCGTGATCGGCGACGGCGAGGCGGAGACCGGCCCGCTGGCCGGATCCTGGCACGCCAACAAGTTCCTCGACCCCGTCCACGACGGTGCCGTCCTGCCGATCCTGCACCTCAACGGCTACAAGATCGCCAACCCGACCGTGCTGTCCCGCCTCCCGCAGTCCGAGCTCGACGCGCTCCTGCGCGGCTACGGCCACGAGCCGATCCACGTCAGTGGCGACGACCCGATGGCCGTGCACCGCGCGATGGCCCGGGCGATGGACACCGCGCTCGACCGCATCGCCGGGGCGCAGCGCGCCGCCCGCGAGGAGGGCGTGACCGAGCGCCCGCACTGGCCGGTGATCGTGCTGCGCACCCCGAAGGGCTGGACCGGCCCGGCCGAGGTCGACGGCGAGCCGGTCGAGGGCACCTGGCGCTCCCACCAGGTGCCGCTGGCCGGCGTCCGTGACAACCCGGACCACCTGCGCCAACTGGAGTCTTGGCTGCGCTCCTACCGGCCCGAGGAACTGTTCGACGCCGAGGGCCGGCCGGTCGCGGACGTCCTGGCCTGCGTCCCCGAGGGCGGCAGGCGGCTCGGCGCCACCCCGTACGCCAACGGCGGGCTGCTCGTCCGCGACCTGCCCGTCCCGCCCCTGGACGACTTCGCCGTCCCCGTCGACAAGCCGGGCACGACCCTGCACGAGCCCACGCGCGTCCTCGGCGACCTCCTGGCCCAGGTCATGCGGGACACCGCCGACCGCCGTGACTTCCGCCTGGTCGGCCCGGACGAGACCGCCTCCAACCGGCTCCAGGCGGTCTATGCCGCCAGCGGCAAGGCATGGCAGGCCGAGACCCTCGACGTCGACGAGCACCTCGACCGGCACGGCCGGGTGATGGAGGTCCTCTCCGAGCACCTCTGCCAGGGCTGGCTGGAGGGCTATCTGCTCACCGGCCGGCACGGGCTGTTCTCCTGCTACGAGGCGTTCGTGCACATCGTCGACTCGATGGTCAACCAGCACATCAAATGGCTGCGCACCTCCCGGCGCCTGCCCTGGCGCGCCCCCATCGCCTCCCTCAACTACCTGCTGACCTCCCATGTGTGGCGGCAGGACCACAACGGCTTCTCCCACCAGGACCCCGGCTTCGTCGACCACGTCCTCAACAAGAGCCCCGAGGTCGTCCGGGTCTACCTGCCGCCGGACGCCAACACCCTGCTGTCCGTCGCGGACCACGTGCTGCGCAGCCGCGACTACGTCAACGTCGTCGTGGCCGGCAAGCAGCCCTGCTTCGACTGGCTGTCCATGGACGAGGCCCGGGTCCACTGCGCCCGCGGTGCCGGCATCTGGGAGTGGGCCGGCACCGAGGACGGCTCCCGCGAACCCGACGTGGTGCT
>KE354247.1 GCA_000415505.1 Streptomyces afghaniensis 772 | reverse complement strand
GCGGGCGCCAGTCGCCCCCGGCGCCGCGCGTCGGGTGCCAAGGCGCGGGTCTGCGGCTACGTGTCCTCCGGCTCCCAGTCCACCGTCACGACGATCTTGCCGCGTGTGCGGCCCTGCTCGTTCAGCCGGTGTGCGTCGGCCGCTCGTTCCAGTGGGAACGTCTCCGAGACGTGCACGCTCACCACGCCCTGTTCCGCCAGTTCGGACAGCCGCCGGAGGTCCTCCGCGTCGGGGCGGACGAAGTAGTAGCGGCCGCCGTAGTTCACGACGTCGATGTCGGCGATCGACGCCAGGCGGCCCTCGGGGGCCAGCAGGTTCGCCGAGACCTTCAGCGCGTCCCCGCCGACCGTGTCGAACACCGCGTCCACACCCTCGGGCGCCAGCCCGCGCACGCGCTCGCCCAGGCCCTCGCCGTACGTCACCGGCTCCCCGCCGAGGCCACGCACGAAGTCGTGGTTGTGCTCGCTCGCCGTGCCGATCACCCGGGCACCGAGATGGACGGCGAGCTGCACGGCGATCGAGCCGACCCCGCCGGCCGCGGCGTGCACCAGCACCGTCTCGCCCCGCTTCACCTGCAGCACCTTGAGCAGCACCTGGTAGGCGGTGAGCCCGACCAGCGGCAGCCCGGCCGCCTCCTCGAAGGAGAGGTTGCGCGGCTTGCGCGCGAGGGTGCGCAGGGGCGCGGCCACGTATTCGGCGAAGGTGCCTCGGGAGAGGAAGTCCTCGCGTACGTACCCGATGACCTCGTCCCCGACGTCGAACTCCGAGACCGCCACGCCGGGCCGTACGACGACGCCCGAGACGTCCCAGCCCGGCACCACCGGGAACGCGGCTTCGAAGAGCCCCTCGAGGTAGCCCTCGCGGGCCTTCCAGTCGACGGGGTTCACGGACGCCGCCCGCACCTTCACCAGCACCGAGTCCGGGCCGACCTTGGGATCGCGGACCTCCCCGAACGCCAGCACCTCGGGGCCGCCGTACCGTGAGTAGCTGATCGCCTTCATGGATCCGACCCTCCAAGCTCGCCGCGCGGCACGCAAGCCGGATGGCCTGAACGAAGCGGCCTAAACCTCCCCGGCGCCCCACGGCGGGAGTCGTCGGCCTATCGTGGCTCCGATCACGTTTCGGCCCCACTCTGGACGACATACCGACCGGTCGGCATCATGAGTCGGGAACTGTTCACCTGCCCGTAGGAGCGACGCATGAGCCCCGACCACCCGCCCGGACTCGACCTCGACCGGCTGCGCGGCCTGCTCGACCGTGAGCTGCCCGGCCTGGTGAGCGGCGCACTGTCCGGCCGGCTGATCGAGGGCGGACGGTCGAACCTCACCTACGCCGTCTCCGACGGCACCTCCCGGTGGGTCGTACGACGGCCCCCGCTCGGCCATGTCCTGGCCACCGCGCACGACATGAAGCGCGAGCACCGGGTGATCAGCGCGCTGCACCCGACCGCCGTGCCGGTTCCGCGGCCGGTGCTGCTGTGCGAGGACGTGGAGGTGCTCGGCGCGCCGTTCTACGTCATGGAGTTCGCCGAGGGCACTCCGTACCGCACGGCCGACCAGCTCGCCCCGCTCGGTCCGGAGCGGACCCGGGGCGCGGTGCTGAACCTGGTGGACGCGCTGGTGGAGCTGCACGCGGTGGACCCTGGCGAGGTGGGGCTCGCCGACTTCGGCCGGCCCGAGGGCTTTCTGGACCGGCAGCTGCGTCGCTGGGGCAAGCAGCTGGACGCCTCGCGCAACCGCGAGCTGGCCGGGATCGACGAGCTGCACGCCACGCTCGGCCGGCGGCTGCCCTCCTCCCCCGCCCCGGCGGTGGTGCATGGCGACTACCGGCTGGACAACGTCCTGATCGGCGAGGACGACCGCATCAAGGCGATCCTCGACTGGGAGATGTCCACTCTGGGCGACCCGCTCACCGACCTGGGCCTGCTGGCGATGTACAGCATCCCGCTCGATGCGGCGGACTCCCCCGTCTCCACGACCGCCGAGGCACCTGGGCACCCGGACCCGGCCGAACTGATCGAGCGGTACGCCGCACGCTCGGGTCGCGACGTCTCCGCGGTCTCCTGGTACACGGCGTTCGCCTGGTTCAAGCTCGCCGTGATCCTGGAGGGCATCCACTACCGCTACACCCTGGGCCAGACGGTCGGGCGCGGCTTCGACCGCATCGGCGGCCTGGTCCCCGTCTTCATCGAGCACGGTCTCACCACCCTTCAGGAAGGCTGACGGACATGGACTTCGCGTTCGACGCGCGCACCGAGGAGCTGCGCGGCAAGCTGCTGGCGTTCATGGACGAGTACGTCTATCCGGCCGAGGCCGTCGCGCACGAGCAGCGGGCACAGCTCGCCTCGCCGTGGGAGACCCCGGCGGTGGTCGAGGAGCTGAAGGCCGAGGCGCGCAGGCAGGGCCTGTGGAACCTCTTCCTGCCGGACTCCGAGTACGGCGCCGGGCTCACCAACCTCCAGTACGCGCCGCTCGCCGAGATCATGGGACGCTCCCCGCAGCTGGCCCCGACGGTGACGAACTGCGCGGCACCCGACACGGGGAACATGGAGGTGCTCACCCAGTTCGGCGACGAGCAGCAGCGCAAGCAGTGGCTGGAGCCGCTGCTGGCCGGCGAGATCCGCTCGGCGTTCGCGATGACCGAGCCGGAGGTGGCCTCCTCGGACGCCACGAACATCACCACGCACATCGAGCGGGACGGCGACGAGTACGTCATCACCGGCCGCAAGTGGTACATCTCCGGGGCGATGCACCCGGACTGCAAGATCTTCATCGTGATGGGCAAGACGGACCCGGAGGGTTCCGACATCCGCCGTCAGCAGTCGATGATCCTGGTCCCGCGTGACACGCCGGGTGTGACGATCGAGCGCGCGATGCAGGTCTTCGGCTACGAGGACCACTACCACGGCGGCCATGCCGAGGTGATCTTCGACCACGCGCGCGTGCCGGCGGCGAACCTCATCGGCGAGGAGGGCGGCGGCTTCGCCATCGCGCAGGCCCGGCTGGGTCCCGGGCGGATCCACCACTGCATGCGGCTGATCGGGATGGCGGAGCGGGCGATCGAGCTGATGTGCCGGCGGGCGGTGTCCCGTACGGCCTTCGGGAAGACGCTGGCCCAGCAGGGTGTGGTGCACAACTGGATCGCGGACGCGCGGGTGACCGTGGAGCAGTTGCGGCTGCTGGTGCTGAAGACCGCGTGGCTGATGGACACGGTGGGCAACAAGGGGGCGCACACCGAGATCCAGTCGATCAAGATCGCTACGCCCCGGGCGGTCGTGGACATTCTCGACCGGGCGATCCAGTTGCACGGTGCGGGGGGTGTGAGCCAGGACTTCCCGTTGGCGGAGCTGTACGCGGGGGCGCGGACGCTGATGATCGCGGACGGGCCGGACGAGGTGCATCAGCGGTCGCTGGCGCGGCGGGAGTTGAAGCGGTACGTGTGATGCGGCGGGGCGGCGGGAGGGTTTTCGCCCCCGCCGCCCCTACCCGTCCCGTCCCCAGGGGGCTCCGCCCCTTCGACCCCGCCAGGGGACGGAGCCCCCTGGTTGCGGTTACGGGCGCAGGGCTCGCAGCAGCAGGTCCGCCAAGTGGTCGGCGACCTGCTGAGGGCTCATCGGGCCCTCGGGGCGGTACCACGTCGACAGGTGGTGGACGGACCCGAAGTGGTAGTCGACCACCAGGTCCGCCGGCGTCGCCTTGGAGAAGACGCCCGCCTCCTGGCCCTCCTCGACCAGCGCGCGGAAGCGCTCGTGGTAGCGGCGGCGCTCGGCGCGGACCTGCTTGTTCTTCTCGGGGCTCAGATGGTGCATGGACCGCCAGAAGATCATCGCGTCGTCGAGGTTGTCGATGGTCGTCACCACGACGTCCGCGGCCGCGGCCCGCAGCCGCTTCTCCACCGGCTCGTCGGCGTCCGCCACGGCGTCCAGTCTCTCCTGCTGGATGCGCAGGACGCGCGCGTACACCTCGTGCAGAAGGTCGTCCTTGGAGCCGAAGTAGTGGTAGAGCGCCCCCTTGGTGACCCCGGCCGCCTCGACGATCTCCTGCACCGAGGTGCGGTCGTAGCCCTGCTCGGCGAAGAGCCGGGTGGCGGCGGCCAGGAGCCGCTGAGGTACGGGGGTGCCGTCCGAGTCCGTCGTCCTGGGCACTGCCGCCACCTGCCTTTCCGTACTGCTGTCAGTTGCCTTGCGTCCGGGAACGAAGTTCCCGACGGAGGATCTTCCCACTGGCCGTCTTCGGCAAGTCCGGCAGGATCTCCACCTGGCGCGGGTATTTGTAGGCGGCCAGTCTCTCCTTGCAGTAGAAAGCGAGTGCATCCGGGTCCGTGTCGGCGTCCGGACGCAGGCTGATGTACGCCTTGACGGTCTCCCCGCGATACCCGTCGGGCACGCCCACGACGGCGGCCTCGCGCACCGCCGGGTGCGTGTAGAGCACGTCCTCGACCTCGCGCGGCCACACCTTGAAGCCGGACGCGTTGATCATGTCCTTCTTGCGGTCGACGACGTACAGCCAGCCCCGCTCGTCCATGAAGCCGATGTCACCGGTGCGCAGTTCGCCGCCGGGGAACGTCTCGGCGGTGGCGTCGGGGCGCCGCCAGTAGCCGGGCACGACCTGCGGCCCCCGTACGACGATCTCGCCCTGCTCGCCGAACGGCACCTCTTCGCCGTTGTCGTCGACGATCCGTACGACCGTGTCGGGGCCGGGCAGGCCGACCGCGAGGGTCCCGGAGACCGGGTCGACGGGCGCCTGAAGACCGGGCGGCACGGAGGCGCACGGCGCGGTGCACTCGGTCAGTCCGTACCCGTTGCGGATGTACGGCCCGAAGCCGGCCCGGAACTTCTCCACCAGCGCGGGCGGCAGCGGGGCGCCGCCGGAGGAGATCACCCGGAAGGAGGAGAAGTGTTCGCGGGTGACGGACGGATGGGCGGCCAGCGCCATGAAGGCCGTGGACGGGCCGACGGTGTAGTGCGGCCGGTGCTCGGAGAACGCGTCGAGCACGAGGCCGGCCTCGAAGCGGTAGGCCAGCACGAGCGTGCCGGCGCTGCTCAGGCAGGCGCCGAACTGGCAGACCATGCCGGTGATGTGGAACAGCGGCGCCAGCGCGAAGTAGACGGGCCGCTCGGGCAGTCCCAGGCCGGTCCGCTGGCGCTCGGCGTTGTACATGATGTTGCCGTGCGTGTTGGTGGCGCCCTTGGGCGCGCCGCTGGTGCCCGACGTGTAGCTGATCAGCGCGATGTCGGAGGGCTCGGGGTCCCGGCCCTCGGGTGCCTTGTACCCGGCCCGGGCCACGGTCACCAGGTCGTCGGCGTCCGGGGCCTGCGGCAGGCGCTCGAAGGTCAGCACGCGCGCGTCGTCCCGCGTCTGGAAGTCCAGCTCGCACCCGGTGAGCACGATCCGCACGGGCGAGTCCGCCGCCGTCTCGCGCAGATACGACTCCCACGCCCGGTCCGAGCAGATCAGCGCGGCGACCTCGCCGTCGCGCAGGACGTGGGACACCTCGCCCGACTTGTACATCGGGTTGACGGGCACGACGACCGCGCCCGCCTTCCAGGCGCCCAGCACGGCGAGCACGAAGTGCGGGGAGTTCTGGAGCAGTACCGCGACCCGGTCACCGCGCTCCAGGCCGCGCGCCGCGAGATGCCCGGCGACGGAAGTGCTGAGCTCGTCGACGTCCCGGTAGGTCAGGCGGCCGTCGAAATAGGCCAGGAAGTCGCTGCCGGGCGTCTCGGCCACGGCCCGGCGCAGGGCGTGCACGAGGGAGTCGGCGGGGTCTATCGCGCCCTTCTGGGCGTCGTTGAGCAGCTCCAGCCAGGGCTTGGCCGCGTAACGTGACTCGGTCACCGGTTCTCCTCCCACTGCTGCTGGATGCGGTTCATGCCGGTCAGCCACCGGTCGGGGTCACCGGCCCGGGCCTGGTGGTACGCGGCGACCTCGGGGTGCGGCAGGATCAGGAAGCGGTCCTCCTCGATGCCCTTCACCAGGGCGTCCGCCACGGCCTCCGGCTCGATCGCGGTCGGCTGGAGCACCAGGTCGCCCGCGCTGCCGGTGGCGGCCAGCATGTCGGTGCGGACGCCCTGCGGGCAGATGGCGTGGACCTTCACACCCCGGTGCCGGTACGTCAGCGACAGCCACTCGGCGAAGGCGAGGGCGCCGTGCTTGGTGACGGCGTAGGGCGCGGCGCCGATCATGGTGAGCAGCCCGGCGGCGGAGACGGTGGAGACGAACCGGCCGCTGCCCCGCTCCAGCCAGGCGGGCAGCAGCTCCTGAGCGGCCCGGACATGCGCCATGACGTTCACGTCCCAGGAGGTCGCCCAGGCCTTCTCGTCCAACGCCTGACCTGGATCGAGGCCGTCGAAGGCGACGCCGGCGTTGGCGCAGTACACATCGACGGTCCCGTCGAGCGCGTCGCGGGCGTCGGCGACGATCGCCGAGGCATCGCCGGGCACGGCGACGCCCCCGACCTCGTCCGCGACGTGCTTGGCCCGCTCGGCGTCCAGGTCGTTGACGACGACCCGGGCTCCCTCAGCGGCGAAGCGCCGGGCGAGTGCGGCTCCGATTCCGCCACCTGCCCCCGTGACAACGACTCCAGCCCCTTGAAAGGCTCCCACCATCGGTCTCCTCTGACGCGGCTCGGCAATGGCGCCAGACTAACCGGTCGGTATGTACCAGGGAAGGGGCGCGGGGCTGAACCGATGTGCGGCTCCGCCGCGTGGGCGCGAGCAACCACAGGCGGCCCGCGGCCTCCCCACAGCCCGCGGGAGCGCTTACCGTGCCCATGCCGACCGTCCCCGCTCAAGGAGGTCACCGCATGCGCCCTTCCAGACGAGCCGTCATCACGGCGGCGACGGCAGCAGCCGTCTCGGCCACACCCACCGCAGCCGCGGCCCAACGCCCCAGAACACTCCGCACCGGTTTCGAACGACTCGCCCACGACGGCTACGCCCTGCTCGACGGCCAGAAGGTCGGCATCGTCACCAACCCCACCGGCATCACCCGCGAGGTCCGCCACATCGTCGACGTCATGCACGCCGACACCCGAGTGGATTTAAGGGCCGTCTTCGGCCCCGAGCACGGATTCCGCGGCACCGCCCAGGCCGGCGGCTCCGAGGGCCGCTACGACGACCCGGCGACCGGCCTGCCCGTGTACGACACGTATCTCAAGAGCGGCCGGCCGCTCGCCGACATCTTCACCGCGTCCGGCGTGGACACGGTCGTCTTCGACATCCAGGATGTCGGCGCCCGCTTCTACACCTACATCTGGACCCTGTACGACTGCATGGAGGCGGCGCAGCTCGCCGGCAAGCGGTTCGTGGTCCTGGACCGGCCCAACCCGGTGACCGGCCGGGCGGCCCTGGGGCCCGTCCTGCACAAGGAGTTCGCCACGTTCGTCGGGCGGCAGCCCATCGCCCAGGCCCACGGGATGACCGTCGCGGAGCTGGCACGGCTGTTCAACGAGGAGTTCCTGACCGAGCCGGTACAGCTGGAGACCGTGGCCATGTCGGGCTGGAGACGCTCGCACTTCTACGACGCGTCCGGGCTGCCCTGGGTGCCGCCCAGCCCGAACATGCCGACGCCGGAGACGGCGCTGGTCTACTCGGGGACCTGCCTGTTCGAGGGCACGAACCTGTCGGAGGGGCGGGGCACGACCCGGCCGTTCGAGCTGCTCGGCGCCGAGGGCATCGACCGGCGCTGGGCCGCCGCCGCGAACGAACTCGCCCTGCCCGGCGTGCGCTTCCGGGAGGCGTACTTCGCGCCGACCTTCTCGAAGTTCCAGGGCAGGACGATCGGCGGCGTGCAGGTCCATGTGCACGACCGGGACGTCTTCGATCCCGTACGGACGGGGATCGCCCTGCTCGTGACAGCCAGGAAGGTCTGGAGCGGCTTCGCCTGGCGCTCCGACAACTGGATCGACAAACTCACCGGCTCCGCGCGCGTGCGCACGATGATCGACGCGGGCGCGGACACCGACGAGGTCGTGGCGGGGTGGCGGGAGGAGCTGGCGGCGTTCCGGAGGATGCGGCGGACGTACCTCCTCTACCGCTGAGCGCGGCATCACCCGCCCAATGCGGCCGTGACGTATGGCCAAGCTCCCCCGTTGGCAGGACGATGCGCCACATCGTGGCGTAACCCGGGGGAACAGGGGGCCTGTCATGGCGGATCCGGCGATGCGTGTGACTCCCTACTGGGAGCTGGCCTTCGACGCGGACGGGGACCCGGCGGGCCGCCAGCGTGACCGGCTGCTCGCCGGGGTGACCGAACGGAAGGTGCGCGACCTCGTCGTCTTCGCGCACGGCTGGAACAACGACCGTTCGGGTGCGACCCGGCTCTACGACCGGTTCCTGGCGCCCGTTCCGCGGCTGGCCCCGGCGGCCCGGATCGGGTACGTCGGCGTGCTGTGGCCGGCCATGCGGTTCTCCGACGAACCGATCCCGGACTTCCCCCGGGCCGTGGCGGCCGAGGCCCCCAGGCGACCGGTGCTCGACAAGGACACGCGGCACGCGCTGCTGGAGTCCTTCCCGGGCCGGGCGATCCTGGTCGACCAGATCGCCCGGCTGCTGGAGCAGCAGCCGCCGGAGGGGGCCGAGCTGGAGGAGTTCGGGCGGCTGGTGCGGCTGCTGGTGGAGGTGGTGGCGCCCGGGCCGCAGGCGCTGTTCGCGGCGGACACGGTGGCGGAGGGTGTGCCGCAGAGCGAGCCGGCGATGCTGGCCGGCTCCTCGGCGTCGGCCTGTGAGGAGTTCGCGAGGGCGCTGGCGGAGCTCGACGGGTCCGGCGCGCGGCAGGGGTTCCGCCTCCCCAACCCCTGGGAGGGGGCGCACGAACTGCTGCGGCAGGCGACGTACTACGCGATGAAGCGGCGTGCGGGAACCGTCGGCGAGCGGGGTCTCGGGCGGGTCGTCGGGCAGCTCGCGAAGGCGGCGCCGGGCGTGCGCGTGCACCTCGTCGGGCACAGTTTCGGCGCGCGGCTGGTGTCGTTCGCGCTGCGCGGCCTCCCCGAGGGCGTGCGTACCGTGAAGTCGGTGACGCTGCTCCAAGGGGCGTTCTCCCACTACGCGTTCGCGGCCCGGCTGCCGCACGACGCGCGTGCCGGAGGGGTGCTCCAGGGGCAGCAGAACCGCGTCGACGGTCCTCTCGTGTGCTGCCACTCCCGGCACGACTCGGCCCTGGGCACGATGTATCCGCTGGCCTCCCGCATGGCGGGTGACAGCCGGTCGGTCGCCGGCCTCGACATGGGGCGTGCCCTGGGCGCCAAGTGGGGTGCGATGGGCTACGACGGGGTGCAGGCGGTGCCGGGCACGCGCGCGTACACCCTCGCCGAGGCCCTGCGGGCGAAGCCGCCCGGCTCGGGGTGCGTGAACGTCGACGCGGCGGCGGTGGTCAGACGCGGTGGCCCGCCCGCCGGCGCGCACAGCGACATCCTGCACGAGGAACTGGCCCGGCTGGTGCTGGCGGCGGGCCGTATTCGCTGACCCGCCGCCAGAGCCCGGGTCACCGGTGTGAGGTGAACTCCACGACCTGCTGGTAGGTCGGCCGGTTCTGCCAGCTGATCTTGCCGTGCTTGATGCCGCCGAGGGTGCGGTGGATGACCGAGTCGGCGCACCACTGGTCGCCCGCCGAGCACTGGTCGTCACCGGGGTAGACCTGGGCCGCCGTCTTGCCGGCCGCCTCCTTCAGGGTGCTGAGGAGGGTGTCACGGCAGGCGCCGAGGTCTCCGCCGCCGCAGTACTCGCGGGCCAGCGGTCCGCGCACCTGCTCGCCGAGCACGGCCCGGATGTCCTTGTCGACGTAGCTCCACCAGCCGTACTGGAAGGAGCTTCCGGCGTGCGACCCGGTCGGGCCGTGGGAGGCCGACGGGGACTCGTCGACGGGCAGGTTGGCGGTCATCGCCCCGAACAGCTTGCTGCCGAGGCCCGGTTCGAACTCGGCCTTCACCAGCAGCGGCCACCAGGCGTCCAGGATGCGGATCGCGTCGGCGTCGGCGTACTTCTTGGATCCGGCCGAGGTCTCCGTGCGCTTGCCGCCCGCGGCGACCCACGTCTGGAGTTTGCTCACGGCGGCCGCGGCGGTGGGGTCGGTGACCGGCGAACTGTTCACGACCTTCAGCAGCTCGGGCAGGACATCCTCCGCCCGCAGGTCGGCCGTGGCCGCGTCGGCCATGGCCTTCACCAGCGAGGCCCTGGTCACCCCGCCCTGCCGGACCAGCTTCTGCACCCGGTCCTCCAGGAGGTTGCCGCGGTGCACGGAGCCGTTGCCCCAGGGCGCGGTCGTGTAGTCCTTGGCCTGCTTGTTGTTCCAGGAGATGTAGTAGTCCTGGTCGATGGAGTTGGGGTGGGCGGAGGGCGGGGTGTAGTCGGCCGTGTTGGTCGCCGGGTCCCAGCCGCGCCACTCGTACGCCGGCCGGGCCCACACCGGGAACTCGGCGTCGACGCCGTTCGCGCGCACCGGGTTGTCGCCGCTGTTGTAGTAGGCGGTGTGCTCGGAGTCGACGTAGAACCAGTTGAAGGTGTAGTTGATGTGCTGCACCGCCTTCTGGAACGACTCCGGGCCCTTCACGTAGTCCGGGTCGTTCAGCATCTGGAAGCCGATGATGGAGTCGGCCTCGTGCATGAAGGACGAGCGCAGGGTGGTGTAGGCGACCTTCTTGCCGGCGACCGTGGCGCGGTACTCGACGGGTCCGTACTTCGTGCGCCAGACCCGCATCGTGTACGAGCCGGCCGCGGTGCCGTCGGCGACCGTCGGCTTCCAGGCGTTCTTCTGCTCGATCTTCTCCATCGGCGTGCAGGTGCCGCGGTAGAGGTAGTGGTAGTCGTCCTTGCACAGTTCGACGGCGAACGTGTCGATGATGTCCTGGCCGGAGGTCGTGGCGCTCCACGAGTAGTCCTGGCCGCGGCCGAGTTCGACGTACATGCTCAGGCCCGCGAAGGAGGCGCCGCGGGCGCTGATGCCCGGCCCCTGGAGCTCCTGGAGCAGCAGCAGCTGGGGGGCGAAGTAGCCGGTCTGCGGGCCGAACACGGCGACCGGGTGGCCGCTGGCGGTGTGCTCACCGCTGACCACGAGGGCGTTGGACATGCCGCGCTTGGCGGAGGACAGGGCCGACTTGGCCGCCTGGCCGGACGCGCCGGTGGCACTGGCCGTGGCGGCGCTGCCGGTGCGGTCGTAGACGAGCGGCTCCGGCTTCACCGAACCGGCGTCCGGCATTGCCGCGCCCTGCGGGTCGTCCGGCTTGGTCGCGTACGGGAAGCTGCCGTCGTGGACGGTGAGGACGGCCTCCGGGTCGTTGCGCTCGCGGAAGGACTCCCAGACCTTGGTGCCTTCCGCCACGCCGTACTTCTCCTGGGCGGCGAGCAGGGAGAGCGCGTTGTTGACCTCGCCGCCTCCGCCGGAGCCGAACAGCGCGCCGATGACGGAGCCCAGCGCGACCATGTCGGTGATCTTGAAGTGCTCGATCTTCCCGGCGTTGGTGACTGAGTCCTTGTGCCCGGTGAGGACGTACTCACCGGGGAAGTACCGGCCGCTGTCGGAGGCGTCGATGTAGGCGTTGATGCCGTCGAGGTAGGCGTCGGCGTCGGCGAGGGCCTGCTTGCCGCGCTCGCCGTTGGTGGCGACGGCGTTGTCGATCTGCGCCTGGAGATCGGCCTCGGTGTAGGGCGCGTGCCGCCAGAACTGCTGTTCCAGGCCCTGGTTGGAGGGCGCGCCGCCCGCGAAGGAGGTCACCTGTCCACGTCCGACGTGCCGGAAGACGTCCATCAGCCACAGCCGGTCCTGGGCGGCGGCGTAGCCGGCCCCGAACTCCGTGCCGTACCGGGTGGTACCGGTGATGTGCGGCACACCGGTCTTCTTGTCCCGGACGATCGTCACGTCACCGCGCCCGGCCGGCTTGACGGTGGAGGCGACCTGATCCGCCGGGACCCCGAACGACGCGTCGTTGAAGAAACTGTTGATCTTGTCGTTGGTGAGGCCGGTATACCCCTTGGCGAGGTCGGCATAGGGCCCGAGCTGGTCTTCGGCGTGCTCGGGCTGGGTGCCGAAGGCCTGGTTCAGGAGGACCTGGGCCAGGGTGGCGTTGCCGTTCTGGCCGGGCGGGAGGATGTCCGAACACTGGTTGCCGCAGTGGTCGTTCGCCGCGGCCGTGACCTGCGCGGTCCCCGTCTCCGAGGCGGCCGCCTGTGACAGCGGCGACAAAAGACCCGCGATCAGCGCGCATACCGATGCGGTCTTCAGGAACCCGGGGATTCCGTGGGGAGTTCTCATTCTGTCGAGAACGGTGCGTGGGTTACTCCGTGGCATGTGGGGGGCTCCTCCCGACGGGGGTGGGCGGGATGTTACCGCCGGTATCCCCGCGATTGAAGATGAGCAAGCGTCACTTTTTGGAGTCAGCACAACAGGCACACGGACCACGGCAGTCGACTCGAGGCCTCGTCGGACGGCTTATGGAGGCCATTTGAAATCGGATGGAGCCGATTCGCTTGTCGATACGTCTATTCGGCGACGTCCTTACGACGACGCCGAAGTGACCGGATTAGGTGCAGGTGTGACGGAGGTGCAGGACGATGGCCGGTTTCCGGAGTCTGGCGAGACAGGTCCGCGATCCGCGGTGCGATCTGGCACTGCGGCGCTATTCGCTGCGCAAGTGCCTTGAGAGGTTCGCCCCTTACGGGCACAGGGCGACCTGGGACCATCTTTGCTCCCGGGCCGGGTTCGGTCCCGAGGACCGGTCCCCCGATCCGGTGCGGCTCGTGGCCGCACTGGACGAACTGGAGGAGGCGCGGGCGGTCTGGCTGGCCTACGAGGTCGAGTTCGCCGAGCGCCGCAAGAAGGAGAAGCACGACGGACTGCGCCGGCGGGCAGTGTGACGACTGGCACCGGCTGACCT
>KE354246.1 GCA_000415505.1 Streptomyces afghaniensis 772 | reverse complement strand
GCGCGCCGCCGGACTCCCACCCCGGCGGCGCGACGCAGCACCGGATCCGGAGGAAGACCCACACATGAGCGTGACGACGGTGCCCAGTGTGACGACTGCTCTCACGGCCCCGAAGACCCTGATCCCCGCCCCGCCGCGCAACCACGACGCCCGAGGCGACGACAACGCCTGGACCCGACTGATCGAGGCGGTGCGGGAATCGGGCCAGTACCCCACCAGGCCGGAGGCGGAGCGGGTCACCCGTATCGTCCTGTCCGCCCTCGGCGGTCACGTGATCGGCGACGAACGGGTCGACCTCGCCCGCGCCCTGCCCGAGGAGGCCGCCAGGGTCGTAGCGTCCCAGATCCCGGCCACGCGCCGGCTGACGGCCGCCGAGTTCGTCGACTCCGTCGCGGCCCGTATCGAGGGAGCGACCCCCGCCACGGCCCGCTGGGACGTCAGCTCGGTCCTGAGCGTGCTGCCGCCCCTGGTCGGCGACGACCTGATCACCCGCATCCTGGCCCAACTCCCCGCCGGCTACGCCCTCCTGTTCGGCCGAGCGGACCTGAGCCCGGCGTCGTAGGGCCCGGCGTCGTAGGCTCCTGAACCGCGTACGACGGCCACCGCCGAGCCGGGCGGTGGCCGTCGGCCCCCCACCGGAGTCACCGCCAGGAGCCGCCCCTTGACCCGCATGAGGTCCACAACCGCAATTCTCACCACCCCCGACGGCACGCACCTCGCCCACACAGACCACCACCCCGCCGCCGGGGACCCCGCGGCCACGTTCCTCCTCCTGCACGGCCTGGCAGGCCACCAGGGCGAGTGGGACACCCTCGCCGCGCAACTGTCGGCCGACGGCCACCGCGTGGTGACGTACGACGCCCGAGGCCACGGCGCCAGTACCCGAAACCCGGCGACCACGACCCGCGCGGCCCACGTCCAGGACGCCGTAGCCCTGATCGAGGAACTGGACCTGGCCCCCGTCACCCTGCTGGGCCAGTCCCTGGGCGGCCACACGGCCCTGCTCCTGGCCGCGGCCCACCCCCACCTGGTGAAGTCCCTGATCCTGGTCGAAGCGGGCCCGGCCGGCCCGTCCCCGGACCTCCCCACACAGATCGCGACCTGGCTGGACAGCTGGCCGACCCCCTTCAAGTCCCTCGACGAGGCGGAGGCCTTCCTTGGCCACGAGGCGTGGGCAAGGAGCCTGGAGAAACGAGAAGACGGCTGGTACCCGAAGTGGGACCGCACCACGATCATCGACACGATCGCCGAACTGGCGACCACGGCCTACTGGCCCGAGTGGTCCCGCATCACCTGCCCCACCCTCCTCATCCAGGGCGAACACGGCACGATGCGCCACGACGAACCGGCGGAGATGCTCACCCGCCGCCCGCACACCCGCCACACCCGCATCCCCGACGCGGCGCACGACGTCCACCTGGACCAGCCGGACCGCCTGTACGAGGCGATCAGGACCTTCAACAGCTGACCCTTGACCTCAACCAAAGTCGAGGTCCTACGTTGATCGCGTCCAGGCAACCATGGGAGGGGAACGCGTGAGCACGCACACGAAGGACCTCGAGGAGTACACCCACGACGAGCTGGCAGCCCAGCCGATCGGAGCATGGACGGGCCAGGCCTACCGCCTGGTGGTAGGAGCCCTCCGGGCCCAACTGGCGGTGGAGGACCTCACCCAGCCCCACTGGTGGACCCTCAACCATGCGTCCGGCGCCCCCGGCTCATGGACCCGCGCGACCCTGACCGACCGCCTGACCCCCTACGACGACCTGAACACCGACTTCGACGAGGTCTACGACGACCTGATCGCCCGAGGCTGGCTCACGGAGGACGCGACGGGCGGCATGGCCCTGACCGAGGAGGGCGAGGCCGGCCGCCTCCGCGCCCGAGGACGCAACCTCCAGGTCCACGAGCAGACCCACGAGGGCATCGATCCCGCCGACTTCGTGGTGACGATCAACGTCCTGCGCCGGATCGTCGCCAACCTGGGCGGCAACGGAAACCTTCCCGACGACGGCAAATAGTTCGACAGGGCCCCGTCTCCCCGCCCATCCTGCGGAGCGCACCGCCGCACATCAACCCACCCCAGGGAGACGACCGTTGAACCCCGCCATCCGTCACATCACCTTCGACTGCACGGGAGAGCCCTACGAACTGGCTCGTTTCTGGTCCGAGTTGCTCGGCCACCCGATCTCCGACGAGGACAAGCCCGGCGATCCCGAGGTACTGATCGAGCTCCCGAACGGCGCCCCCGGCCTGCTCTTCGTCAGCGTCGAGGAAGGCAAGGCGACCAAGAACCGCATCCACTTCGACCTCCAGCCCACGGGGCGCGCCCGCTCCGCTGAGGTCGAACGCGCCGTGACCCTCGGCGCCCGCATCCTGACGGACCGCACCCTCCCGAACGGCAGAGGCTGGGTCGTCATGGCCGACCCCGAGGGCAACGAGTTCTGCCTCGAACGGGGAGAACTGGATCCGGTGGAGGACTGACGTCAGGACGCTCTGGCTCCGGGGGTAGATCCATTATCGCGGCACGCGGAGCCACCTGTCACCGTTCCCCAGAATGATCTTTACGCCCGATATGCGCCCTAGGCTTGCGGGGACAGACACAACATCCCTCACCGAACCGGGAGTTGAGAGTGGCGCACGACGTTGGCGCGCTGGCGGAGGAACTCACAGCCATGGCGGCGGCCGATCACCTGTCCTCGGTCCACGCGAACAGCGATGACCCTGCCGAACAGCTGGCATGGCGCCGGCTGACCGCACGGCACGGTGACCGGCTCAGCGAGATCATGGACGAGTACGGCTGGCCGACGGCAGAACTGGTCGGCGAGGAGGCCGCCCGCGCGGCCTGGCTGATCGCCCAGCACGCCGACCGACAGCTCGATGTCCAGCGCCGCGCCCTCCACCTCATGCAGCAGGCGGTATCGGCGGGCTCGGCCAGCCCCCGCGAACTGGCCTTCCTCCGCGATCGCACCCTGGTCAACGAGGGCCGCAAACAGGTCTACGGCACACAGATCGCCGGCGTGAAGGACGGGGCACCGGTTCCGTGGCCCTGCGAGGAACCCGAGCGCATGGACGACCTCCGCGCGGAGGTCGGCATCGAGCCGTTCGATGAATACGTCGCCAAGTTCTCCCTGACCTGACGCCAGCCACGGTCACTCGGAGAAGCCCAACAACTACCACCACTCACCGTCTACCCGGCAACGGCCCTGCACCCAACCCCAACCGCTCCCGCCGCCCCAGCCCTGGGCCGCCCCGGAACCGCCAACCTCGGGAAAACCGGGCGGCCGTGAGTACCTCACAGCCAACGTGACGTTCGCGGCTTGGTCCGAGGACCAGCCGGCTCCTTGGCCGACCGACGCGAGGTAGCGGGGCGGCACCCCTCAGAGTGCCGCCCCGCCGCGCTTCACGTTCTGGACGAAGGAGCGCCAAGCATCGCTTCCCACCACGATCACCCGCGCGTCCGCGACCTTTGAGTCGCGGACGAGGGCACCTCCGCCGGTGAACGCGCACTCGACGCACTCGCCCCCGGCGCCGTTGCTGTACGACGACGTGAACCACACCGGACGGCCGCTTCCGCCGGACGCTTCTATTGTCACCTTGCGTAATCCTTCAGGATCGACTCGATCAACGAGGCCGAGCGTTGAGGACTCAAGGCCGCGGCTACGAAGACCGTCGAACGCCCTCGTGTACTCACGGACATGATGCTCGCCTTCCAAGTACATGGCATCGGTGATGCCGTCGCGATACACGAGATCCGGATCCTCGGGGGCCGGGAATCCCAGCATGGTGAACGAACCGGTGGCCGGATATGTCCCTGCGTCGAAGGGGAGGACCTGCACGGTCACGGTCGGCAGATCGGCCGTCTCCCGGACGCGTTCCATCTGCTCTCGCATAAGGGCGTGGTCCCCGATGACGTGGCGCAAGGCACCCTCGTTCACGATGAACCAGGCGTCGGGAGCATCCGGTCGCCTCAGCATGGCCTGGCGTTCCATGTGCACCTGCACCGCCTTGGTGATGTCCTCGGCCGACATATGTGCGCCGGACTTGTGGAGCTCGGACGCGTACACCTCGGTCTGCATGAGGCCGGGTACGACCTCGCACTGGTACTGGCGGAAGGTCGAAGCATCCTGCTCGAGGCCGATGTAGATGTTGAACCACTCGGGCACGCCGGCGCCGTGGACCTGCCACCAACCGCGCACTTTTGCCTGCCTCGCCAGCGACTTGAGGAATTCGCGCAGTTCGTCGCTCGTGCCGTAGAAGCGGCACAGGGCATCGATGTCCGACGGCTGGATACGCCACTGCCCGTCTCCGTCCGGTTGACCTTGGAGCCGCTCCAGTCCAGGGCCAACCGCCTGGGCGCAGGTGAGTGTGCTCTTCTCTCGGAGCTTCTTCAGCTCGATCGAGAGGCGCCGACGGCGTGCCGTGGGTGAACCGGCCATCTCAATCCTCTTTCCAGTAGCGGGCGTTCAGTCTCGCGCCAAGGGGTGTGCTTGCCAATCACACGGAAGTGGGAATCCCGCGTGCACATTGCACAAAGGGATGCGCTGCCAGCACAGTGGTCGACAGCACAACTCAAAGTGATCGTTGTGACGCTGCGCTGCGGTGTGGTGTCGACTGCGACGAGAGGGGTCCGCGTGAGCCAGGAAGCGTGCATGTCGCGCAAGCCGTGGGAGCTTGCCTTCACGGCCGAACCCGTGGACGGTGGCCTGCCCTGCGCCGGATCATGCGACTGCACCTAGGCGTGTGGGGGTTGCAGGACATCACCGACGAGGCCCAACTCTGCGTCAGCGAGCTGGTGTCCAACGTCATCACGCATGTTGGACATGGCACGCCCGCGACGCTGGCTGTCTCCGTGCGGGGCACGCACCTGCGCATCGAGGTGCATGATCCCGACACACGGGCCCTGCCCGTCCTCCGGGACCCGAGCACGGAATCCCTGGAGGGGAGGGGCATGGCGCTCGTGGACGCTGTAGCCGATCGCTGGGGTGTTCTGCTACGCCCGGACCGGAAGGTCACGTGGTGCGAGCTGGCCACAAAACTCACGGCACCCAACGGCCACGTGGAAGCTCCCAGCGTGATGCGGGCCGAAGCCCTGCTCAGCCTCTACGCCGCTGCTACGCCGTTGTCGTGCAGAACAGGTGTGGGCAGGTTGACCTCGGCCGTGGCGGAGGAGACGGTGATCGCGGCGATCACCGACTTCCTTCACTGGCTCCAGGCCCACGGCTGCGACGCGGACGACATGCTCGACCGCGCGCAGATGCGATTCAAGGCCGAGGCGCTGCCCTATGTGAAGGGCAGTGAGGCGTCACCAGGCTGAGATCGCAGCGTACGTACAGACGCCGGCCGGCAAGGCGTGCACATAAAATTGTGGCGCAACTGGTCTACGACACTCAGCGCGCTGAGGCGTTGAACTCGCCCACTAGGCCGCTCAGTTCAAGCAGCCCTTCGACACGGAAGGTCGGCAGTTCCAAGGCCTCGGCGCTGTTCCACTGAATGGTGGCCCAGGGCCCGCGATGCACAAGCGCTGTGTGCATACCCGCTTGCCCTGCAGGCCTGATGTCGTTGTCGCACCGGTCACCGACGTACGGGATCTCGCCGACCTCAAAGGGCACGGCGTCGGCCACCCGCTTGAAGAACTCGGGGTCGGGCTTGCTGGCGCCCCAGTCGTCGGATGTACCGATCAAGTCGACGTCGTCGGAGAATAGCGCCCGCAAGATCCCTCCGGCGCGTACGGTCTGGTTGCCGGCGATACCGAGCTACAGCCCCTCGGCCCGGAGCTGCCGGAGAGCAGGTCGGACGTCCTCGTACAGATCCTCTTCCCCAAAGCTCTCCGGCTGTCCGGCAGCGGCCCGCTTCTCCCGCTCTTCGTAGAGTTCGAAGCCGGGCCGGAACTCCTGGAACGTCTCCCGGTAGTCGCGGCCTTGGGCGATCACGGCCCCGAACATTGCGTGGAAGGTATGCCGCGGCACACCCAGCCAGTCGGCCCAAGTGCCGTACTCCCGGCTCTCGTCCACGAGGCACTCACCGACGTCGAAGACCACTGCGCGAATCATGTGAGGAGACTATCCAAGGGCCAACAACGGCTCGGCTGGGCTCAGGCTCGCTACGCGGTCGAGATTTCGGAGGCCGAGGGAAGGTTGAAGTAGGGCTCGGGCCACTCGACGGAGCCGTCTGCCTCCGCTTGAGCCACGTGCTGTAGGAGCAGCGCTGTGTGGTCCTCTATGTTGCGGTGGTCATCACCGACCAATAGGGGGTCCGTGCTGGATATCGACGGGTAGTCGATGCCTAGCAGTTTGCATATGTGCTCGAAATCCTCATTCTTGTTTCCGTTGCCGAGGCTGCCGTGGAGGTAGTCGCGTAGGCGTGAACAGATATCGAGCATTGCATTTCCACTGTCCGTCACGCTGTATAGGCCCCCTTGCGGACTATCGCTCTTTAAGAATCCTATGATGAAGAGCCGTTCCGTTTCGAATTGGAGAGCGTTTAGATTGACGTCCAGTGCCTTGGCTGTGTGTCGATGGTTTCGATAGCCTTGCTTCTTGACGTGCGACAAGATCTCGAGCGGAAGGCCGGGGCGCCTTGAGGACGCGAAGCGGGTCACATCAGCGGAGGTAAGGCCTCCTAAGGCTACTTGGAGGAGAAGGTCCTTGGTGATCTCCTCTTTTAAGAGGTTGTGGACGGTTTTGCGGGACTTTTCGTCGTCCGCATCGAAGTCCGCCGGCACCCAGAATACCCGCAGGCGGGACAAGCTTTCGGGCATGGTCCGGAGGTAGTCCTGGGTAACCTCGGCGAGGCGAGAACGATTGCGACTTTCGTGGCGAGCAATGTATACAGCCGCCGCGATGTCCTCCTCATGGAGGAGAGTTCTGAGATCCTTGTCGATTCCGTCTCCACCATGCCCCCAGAGGGTTTGCCCTGAAATCACCTTTGACCAGTCCTTCTTTAGGTCGCAGGAGAAGTCAAAGCGCTTCCGTTGGCCCTCTGTGTAGCCAAATAGTGTGGATTTCGAGGCGCTCTCCATGACATGGAGGGCTGTTTTTGACAGGAAGACATGCTCATCTGACTCTGCCATGGGTGCTCCAAGGATGCGTGCCGGGTGCTCCTACTTGGCTGAACATCTCGTGTAGCCATGCGTATCTTGGTAGACGAGGTCGATTCCCTCTGTATGGAGAAGATTCAGCAAGTCACCCTGTGGCTTCTCCGGAAGCAGTACGGTCAGCTTGGGGTCGCGCGGCTTAATGTGCCGTACGAAGTCCTTCAGTTGACCTATGGCTATGTGCAGTTCATCGCGACTACTGGCGCCCCTTATTGCATGCAGTTCATGCGTGGTGGCGTCGTATAAATCGGTCTTGAGCGTCTTGGTCGTACCTGAAATCTTGATTTGGTACGCGAAGACCTTATGCTCACGCTTGGTGAGATCCTCGAGGTACTGATCCCGCAACGCAGATTGGCGCAGGTCGGCGATGAGGCTCGGCTGAGCAGCCCGCCTGCTCTCTGAGACTCGTTTCCTCTTCGGTTCCACCATTTTGCATGTGACTACCGTGGCGGAAACCATTTGGGTGTCGGTTTCTTGCGCGCGAGAGATGACATCCTGGGTGAGGCGCTCAAAGTCTCCCCTAGGGCGGAGGCGGAAGACGATGATGCGACGCCGCTTCCCCTCTCGTCGTTCGCCTCGCGCACGGTATACGGCTGCTGCGAGTCCAATTCGAACTCGCCCACGTATCGCTGGCGCTTGGCGGCAGATTTTGAGCCAGGCACCTTGCCAGCTGCCATGAAGACACGCAGGGACCTTCCCGTGTCCGCGTGGCACAGGACGGCAGCGTTGCGGGAACCGTTCAGCCCCAGAAACGTTTGCTCTCCACGAGTGCCCTGGCCGGTGTACTCGAACACCGGCCCGCGCTCGTCCTCTTCCTCTAGCCAGCCGTCCTCATAGCCGTACTTCCTGCCGCTGTCGTGATCTACGTAGATGAGGATGTTTGGGGTGGTATTGGAGGGGATGACTCCCTCCCTGCGTTCCTCCGCCGAACAGTTCCTGCATCACAGCACGCGTGGTCATCAGCCCGGGCTTGATCGAAGCTAAGTCCATGCTCTGACGTTAGCCGACCACTCTGACATCGAACGTGGGCACTAGCTTGCGTTGATGGCTGCGTACGACCAGACATCGGCTGGCAGCTCATGCTCCAGGCGCCATGTGATCGCCATCGGCTTGCTGCCCGTGTGGCCTTCGTAGATGGCGGGCCCGAGAAGCATCCAGGGCTGAGACTTACCGATGTCGGTGTTCTTGTACCGGCGCATGAAGAGCAGGACATGGCTGCCCCGCTGGGCGTGGTGCTGGTAGCGCAGTCCTGTTGGGGAGCTTTCGGCCGTGGAGTTCTGCGACTCCCAATGGAAGAGGGTCGGGCTCAGGGCGTAGTCCTTGTATCGGACAGTGGGGGAGAAGTCCTTCTCGTTCTTCTCCAAGGTGATCGAGGAGGGCGTCTGTCTGGAGGTCCTCGACCCACTGGACGCCCTGTGCGAAGGACCTGGGCATCTGGCCGCCGAAGCGTGCTACCCCGAGAGCCGCCAGGATCTCAGAACGGTTATAGGAGCAGTGGACCTGTAGCGGGACCTGGTCGTGGGTGCCCGATAGGGGGATCGGGAAGTGGTCCGCCTGCTCCATGACGTAGGAAAGGACCTGGCGGAGCTCATCGCGGACGTTTGGTTGATCGCGGAGTGCGTCGAGGCCTTGCTGGAAGCTGGTGAAACCGCCCGCGTTGTCCCACAGATTGAAGAAGAGCATCCGGGCGTACGCCTGGTCCGTGGGGTCCAGTTCCTCGTAGGCGGGTACGTCGTCGGCGAGGAGGCGGATGTACGCGTTCGCGCGATCAGGGTCATCGACGTGCAGGAAGGCATGGACGCGCTTGAGGAGCGCCGACTCGCCAGCCGGAGCAGCCGCTTTTATCAGACCGGCTCGGCGAAGGACAGACGTCCAGGAGTTGTCGCTCTTGTACAGCTCTTTGATCTCCCTGCGGCTCTCCCGCAGGTAGTCCGCTAGCTGCGGCGTGTCATAGGCCTTGACTTCGTTGACCAGCGTCTTGACGGTAGCGCTCAACTGGGTCCGGATGTTGCCCAGCACCAGGTCCTTGGCCTTGCCCTCCAGGATGATCTGGCACCCGGAGGGCAGGAGCGGAAAGTCGTGCTCGATGTGGTCGACGAGCCGGTTCCTGGAGAGGTTCGTCAGAGCTCGGAACTGCTCTTCGAAGCGGAACTCCGCCCGATGCTGTCCGATGAAGTCGAGGACCGTGAGCACGGGTTTCGTCTCAGTACGCCGTAGTCCACGTCCCAGTTGCTGGAGGAAGACCGTAGCGCTGTTGGTGGGGCGCAGGAGCAGGAGTGTGTCGACATCGGGAATGTCGAGGCCCTCGTTGAACAGGTCCACAGAGAAGATGTCTTGCAACTTCCCGCTCGCAGGTCGGCGAGTGCTTGTGCTCGTACTGCGGCAGGCGAGTCGCTGGTGAGTGCGGTTGCTTGAAAGCCGGCCTTTTGGAAGAAGTCGGCCATGAAGCGTGCGTGCTTCTTGTCCACGCAGAAGCCCAGCGCACGCATGGCTCCCGGCTGGGAGACCTTGTCTCGGATCTGCTTAACGACGATGCGGGCACGTGCCTCGTTGCCCGTGTAGAGGTTCCCGAGCTCCTGGTCCGCGTAGGTACCCCTCTGCCAGGTGAGGTTCGTCAGGTCTGTGCCATCAGGGATACCGAAGTAGTGGAAGGGGCATAGCAGGTCATTTTCAAGGGCCTCCCAGAGTCGCATCTCGGCGGCGATGCGGCCCTCGAAGAACTCATCCTGCACGTTGAGCCCGTCCATCCGTTCGGGCGTCGCGGTCAGGCCGAGCAGTTCCTTGGGCTTGAAGTGGTCGATGACGCGGCGATAGGTGCCGGCCGTGGCGTGATGGAACTCGTCGATGACGATGATGTCGAAGTGGTCGGGAGCCAGCTCTTCAAGCCGCTGGATGTTCAGTGACTGGACGCTCGCAAAGACGTGGTCCCAGGCTTGCGGGTCCTCACCGCTGTAGAGCAACTCGCCGAATGAGGCGTCGTCCAGCACCTCTCGGTAGGTACGCAGAGACTGCTTGAGGATCTCCTTGCGGTGGGCGACGAACAGCAGCTTTGGGCGGTGGTTATTGAAGCTCTTGGAGAGGCTTCGGTAGTCCAGGGCGGCCATGACGGTCTTGCCTGTACCGGTGGCGGCGACCAGCAGGTTGCGGTTGCGTCCGCGGAGCTCGCGCTCTACTCGTAGGCGTTCCAGCATGTCCTGCTGGTAGGGGAAGGGGCGTACCTCCAGCCCGGACAGGTTGATTTTCAAGTCAGTGGTAGAGGTGGTGCCGCTCGCTTGGGTCAGGGCTTGATCGAGGCGGTCGGCGTGGTGATCGGGGTCGTACGTCTCGAACGCGGAGTCGTTCCAGTACGCGTCGAAGGTCGCCTCGAACTTGTTGAGTACTGCCGGTGTGGCGATGGAGGAGAGACGGACGTTCCACTCCAAGCCGTCGAGGAGCGCAGCTTTTGAGAGGTTCGAGCTGCCGACGTATGCGGTGTCAAAGCCTGTGTCTCGTCGGAAAAGCCAAGCTTTGGCGTGCAGTCGAGTGGATCGAATCTCGTAGTTGACCTTGACGGTAGCGCCGAAGTCACGGACGAGGCGGTCGAGTGCGTGGCGGTCAGTGGCGCCGATGTAGGTGGTCGTAATGACACGGATCGGCACGCCTCGCTCCTTCGCGGCACGCAACGAGTCTTCCAGGACGCGAATGCCGTACCACTTCACGAACGCGCAGAGCAGGTCGATGCGGTCTGCCGTAGCGAGCTCTGCCCTCAACTCGGTGCCGAGACTGAGGTCATCGGGGGAGTTTGTGATGAGCGATGTCTCGGACAAGGGAGTCAGAGGGCGAAGGGCGTAGACGCCTGGTGCCTCTTGCTGAGCGAGTGCCAGGAGCTGCCGAGGACCCTCGACGATTCTGTTTGGGCGTTCAGCTTCGCTCGGGTTGGGTGCACTGGCGGCAAGGGCCGAGAGGATCCGGTTCGCGACCGTCACGCGGTCTTCGGGCGGAAGCTCGCTCAGGCGCTGATTGACGGCTTCACCGATGTAGCGTGCCAGCACGTGCGGGGCGGACTCGGGTGTGACTTCAGCGTCGATTGCCTTCCAGCCTGCGGCCGTGAATCGCTCCAACTCGCCGTGCAGGTCGTGGGTGATTAGCTTCTCGTAGACCCCCGCGATCGGCTTCGATGCGCCCCCGTGCTCTGCCACGACTGCTCCCCTGATCCCTCGTGCTTCTCGTACACGACCACCCGTGCCGATATGGATCTGTTCTAACAGCAATCACTGTCACTAGAGGGGCTGTCTCGAAAGGGGACCAGCTGTGCTGTTGGGCCGCCCGCTTCTCTGGCCAGTGTCGTACCTCCGCGCCCCGCCTCAAGGGCGCTTCACTCCGCTGCGCTGCGTTCCGCGTCGGCTGGCGCCGATGGCCCTGCGGGCCACCCTTGACCCGGGCCGCGGAAGCACGGGAGAGAAGCGAGCGGGCGGCCCGGAGAGGCGGGGGCCGCAGGTGGGGAGCGCAACTGGTTGGCTCCAGGCGCCCGGCGTGGGTGAATGCGTCAGCGGCTCGGCGGCGGGTCGCCGGTGGGGTGAGGCGTTCGGGGCGTCACCAGAACGCGCCCGCTCCCATCCCCAACCCGAGCAGCACGCAAGAGACCCCCCAAGCCAGATGCGCCCCCGCCGAGTACGACACGTTCGCCGGCCTTCCGTCCTTCTGGTGTACGACCACCACCCGGCGTGGGTCCCTCGGGTCGTAGCGGAGGACGACCGGGACTCCGGCGTGGAGAGGGTGCTGCTCGTGGTTGAGAGGGGTGCGGCGGTACGTCTGGTCGGCCGGGGCGTTGGGGCGGTCGACCGGTGGGGCTTTGTAGCGGACCTGGGGCGGGTGGAGGATGGGGCCCTCTCGGCGGGGGCCTCGGGCCACCTCGCCCCTGGTGCGGATGCCCCGGACGCCGAGGCGGGAGAGGGCTCGGCGCTGGCGTTGGGCTATGCGTAGGTTCCAGATTCCGAAGGCCGTCATGGCAGCGGCCATGATGAGTGCGATCGTGAGCCAGGGCTGGTCCATGTGACGTTCCCCCCGGGAGCCGACGTCAGTCGTCAGTCGTCTGTCGTCCGGGAAGACGGGGGTGGTGTCGTGGCAGTTCCGTGGGGCCGGCTGTCGGGCCGGCCCGGGTCGGCACTGCCCCGGCTACTCGGCGATCTCCGTCCGTTCCCACCAGCGGTACACCGTTGCCTGGCCCTCCGGTGTCTCCTCGTGGCGGGTCGTGACTTTGTCGTGCTCGTGGCCGCCGCGGTGGGGGATCTTCAGTTCCTGGCCGGGTGGGACGGAGGACCCGGTGCCCGTGTCAGGCCGTGCGTCCGTGGCAGGCGCCGTACGGTTGTCCGGAGCCGCACCAACAGGCCGCGGTGCTCTGTGGGGGCCAGGCCACCGCCCGCCCCCTCGCCGCCAGGGTCGTCGCGTACTGGGGGAGCAGGGTCGCGTCGGACGGGGAGGAGAGTTCCGACGCTGCGAAGGCCTCGTAGGACGGGACCGTGCCGGTGACGATGCCCAGGTTCGGGGTGCCGGAGGACGCGAGTTCTCGCAGGGCGGACTCTATGGTCGCGAGGTGGGTCTCGTGGGAGGGGTACTCCGAGGCCAGGTCCGGGTACGCCTCGAGGAGTTCCGAGAGCTCCGTCGCCGGCCAGTGGAGGATCGCTACCGGGAAGGGGCGGGAGAGGGCCTCGCGGTAGGCGCCCAGTTCTGCTCGGAGGCGGGTGATCTCCGCCTCCAGTTCGGCGGGGTTTTCCGAGCCCAGGGACCAGACGCGCTTGGGGTCGTGGAGTTCGTCCAGGGTGATCGGGAGGGAGTGGACCGTGTCCGCCAGCGCGTCCCACTCGTCGTGGGACTTGCCCAGCATGCGGCGGATCCTGTGGCGGCCGAAGAGGAGGGGGTGGGTCGGCTGCGGGGGTGCCGGTACGTCGGTCAGGAGGAGGCGTACGGCCTCCGTGAACGTGTCGTGCGCCGCTTCCAGCTCGTCGTGGGACTCCAGGGCCTCGGCGACGATCACCCAGGGGGCAGGGTCCCGCGGGGACGCCACCCGGACGCCCTCGATGATCGCCCTGGCCTCGGCCTCGTGGCCGTACTCCCAGAGGTTCGACGCCTTGAGCGCCCGTACCAGGTGGGGGTTCTCCAGGCCGTCCGTGGCGGACAGCAGACGGTCGTAGAGGGCCGTGGCCGTGGGGCGGTCACCGGCGAGTTCCAGATGGGCCGCGGCGCGCAGCAGCAGGGCCTCGGAGTCCTCGGGATACAGGCCGGCGGTCCGCTCCAGGCGTGCCGCCTCGGCGGTGTGGTCGACGTTTTCGGCAGGCGAGTCGGGGCGCATGGGGGACACCGTACTGCCGGGAGATGACGAGCGTGAGAGATGCGCAGGCCAGACGCCCGGCCTGCGCGGGTTCCCCATGCTTGTCATCCCGGCTTTACGGATCGTCCCGAATCGCCGCCATGGCGGCGGGCTAGAGGGTTACGCCGTCTATTTGTAGCGTTTGGACCGACTTTGCGGCGAAGGGGACGCTGACCGATTTGCCGGACAGGCGGATGTCCGAGCGCGGCGTGTAGAGGTCGCCGCCGCCCGTCGTCACCGTGTTCCAGCGGGGTACCGCGCCGTTCGTGCCGCCCGTCACCGTCGAGAAGCGGGAGAGGTCGAAGGTGAGGGTCTGGGCCGACGCCGCGGTGTTCACCGCGACGATCACCAGGCGGCGGGCCGACGCCGAGTACGCCGCCACCGCGTAGCTCACGCCCGTGTCGAGGATCGTCATGCCCGGGCGGATGTGGCGGCTGAACTGGGCCAGCACGTAGTGCTTCGTCTGGACCGTGGTCGGCTGGAGGGTGTTCGCGTCGTAGGCGATCATCGCCCAGCCCGTCGACGGGTCCATGACCTGCCAGTAGCACCACGCCGTGGGGTGCAGCCAGCGGAAGTCGTAGCAGAGGTTCGACGCCATGGTCAGGCCCGTGCCGTCGCTGTCGCCCGTCTCGGAGTTCCACAGCTTCTTGCGGGACGTCGTGACCACGTCCGTGTAGAGGAGGTCGCGGCGGCCGCCCGAGCCCTGGTAGCCGTGCACGTTGACCTGGGAGACCAGGGACTTGGTCGACGAGTTGAAGGATGCCCACGTGGAGCGGGCCGTGTCGTAGTTCGTTTCGTCCGAGGCCGCGATGCGCAGGCCCGTCAGGCCGCGCTTGTCCAACTCGCTGCGCATGTACGGGAGTACGGCCGCTTGGACCGCGGGGTCCATGTGGCAGCCCTCCTGGGTGCCGGTCGCGGTCCACCAGGTGGAGGCCGGCTCGTTGAAGGGGTCGACCGTCGCGAAGTTCACACCCCAGTTGTCGCGGGCGTACAGGGCCGTCGCCGCCAGGTGGGAGGCGTGCTGGCGGTAGTTCCAGGTCTGGAGGTTGTTGCCGCCGCCCGCCGCGCCCGAGGGGTTGTGGTTGCTGCACATCCACCACATGGGGGAGTTGGCGAAGAGTTCCGTGATCGCGCCCCGCTGGGTCGCCTTCACCAGCATCGCGCGCTGGTTGGCGTCCGCCGACCATTTCCATGCCGAGGAGGCGGGGTCCTCGTTGTTCCAGTCCTGCCAGAAGCCCTCGATCTGCTTGAAGCCGGGGATGTTGGGCGACTTGACCATCGTCTCGCCGCCGACGCTGTTCCAGCTGCACGCGCCGAGGTTGTAGCGGGCGATGTTCAGGCCCAGGCCGGGGAGCGATCTGCCGTTGTACGTCACCGACTTGGTGGTGAAGAAGAGGTCCGCGAAGTCGTCCCGGGCGCCGAAGACGTTGGCCCACCAGGCGAGGGAGGTGCCCCAGCCCTCCCAGGTGCCGTACGTCGCCGAGGGGCTGACGGCGATCGTGGCGTCCGCGTGCGCGGTTCCTGTCGCCAGGGCGCTGCCGAGGAACGTACCGCCTGCTGCGGTCAGCAGGGTTCTGCGTCGTATCACGGCTCCTCCGTAGGGGAAATCGGGGCAGGCGTCGGTCCCCCCGGCCCGGCGTCGCGGGTTGGCCCGTTCATGGCAACGAGAAGCATCGGGTGTGGCGGGTGGGTTGTCGAGAGTTGCGACGAACCTTTCTAAAACCCGTGTACGAAGTCTCGGACGCGACCGTCGGAGCGATCCTGTATAACGAACAGAGCGAAGCGAACGGGTAGTCGAGCGAGCGAGTGTTCGGGAGGAGGGGAGCCGATGGCCCGCGGTTGGACGGGTCTGCGTCCCGCTCTCGTGCTGCTCCTCCTGGTCCTGGAAGTGGCGCTGCTGGACACCGGCAGCCTCTACGCCACCGTCGCGCTCGCCGCGACAGCCGCGGCCTCTGCCGCGCTCACGGTCTGTGTCCTCATCGGCTCGCGCTGCGCGCCCGCCGTGCCGCGCACCCGGGTGCGTACGGCCATCCGCGATCGTGACCTCCGTACGGCCTTCCTGCCACAGCGCGATCCCGACGCCCGGGGACGCACTCGGCCCCGGGCACCCGGGCACGCCCTCCGGGCGACTTTCGCGTAGGGCCACGTCCAGCACTTCACGTAGCCGGCCCCGCGCGGGTCGTCATGCCGCCATGTCCCACTCCCGGCACGACGAGACCCCCGGAGGGCTCACCCATGTCCGTCTTCGCCCAGCTGGTCGAGCGACTCGCCGACCTCCTCCAGCCGCTGTTCGGCGCCTCCGCGGCCGCCGCCGCGATCGTCCTGTTCACCGCGCTCGTACGACTCCTCGTCCACCCCCTGTCCCGGGCCGCCGCGCGCGGCCAGAAGGCCCGGACCGCGCTCCAGCCGAAGATCGCCGAGCTGCGGAAGAAGCACGGGAAGAACCCCGAGAAGCTCCAGCGGGCCGTGCTGGAACTGCATGCCGAGGAGAAGGTGTCGCCGCTGGCCGGCTGCCTGCCCGGGCTGCTCCAGGTGCCCGCGTTCTTCCTGCTCTACCACCTGTTCTCCAGCGACACGATCGGCGGCCGGGCCAACGCGCTGCTCGGTCACGAGCTGTTCGCCGCGCCGCTGGGCGGGCGGTGGGCGGACGCGCTCGGGGAGGGCGGTCTGCTCGGTGGTCCGGGGCTCGTCTACGCCGGGCTGTTCGTGGTCGTCGCCGGGGTCGCCGTGTTCAGCTACCGCCTCAGCAAGCGCATGATGGCCGCGAGCCCGGCGCTCCCGGCCGGTGAGCCGCAGGTGGCGGGGCTCGGGGCGGTGACCAAGGTGATGCCCTTCATGTCCTTCTTCACGCTCGTCACCGTGGCCGTCGTACCGCTGGCCGCCGCGCTGTACGTCGTGACCAGTACGACGTGGAGTGTCGTCGAGCGGGCTGTGCTGTACCGGTAGCCGGTCGGGTACGAGAGGTCCAGTACGTGAACTGGGTATTGCGGAGTGCACTGCCAGCTTGGAGGATCGACCAGTCCTCCGATGGCTGGCCCGCCGCATCCGGGTCGCAGGCCTCCGGCGGGCGCCCGCGATCGAGGGAGACGTGATCATGAAGCTGCTGCGAGTCGGTACGGCCGGGGCCGAGCGGCCCGCACTGCTCGACGCCGACGGGACCCTGCGGGACCTGTCGGGCGTCGTGCCGGACATCGACGGGGCGCTGCTCGCGGACGACGCGGCGCTCGACCGCGTCCGTGCTGCCGCCGACGCCGGCGAGCTGCCCGCACTGGACGCCACCGGGTTGCGGATCGGGCCGCCGCTGGGGCGGATCGGCAAGATCGTCTGTATCGGTCTGAACTACCACGACCATGCGCGCGAGACGGGTGCCGAGCCGCCCGCCGAGCCGGTCCTCTTCATGAAGGCGCCGGACACCGTGGTCGGGCCGCACGACACGGTGCTCGTGCCGCGCGCGTCCCGCAAGACCGACTGGGAGGTCGAGCTGGCCGTCGTCATCGGGCGTACGGCCAGGTACCTGGGGTCCGCGCAGGAGGGGCTCGCGCATGTCGCCGGGTACGCCGTGGCGCACGACGTGTCCGAGCGGGAGTTCCAGATCGAGCGGGGCGGGACCTGGGACAAGGGCAAGAACTGCGAGACGTTCAACCCGCTGGGGCCGTGGCTGGTGACGGCGGACGAGGTGCCGGATCCGCAGCGGTTGTCGCTGCGGCTGTGGGTCAACGGCGAGTTGAAGCAGGACGGGACGACGGCTGAGCAGATCTTCCCGGTGGGGGAGGTCGTGCGGTATCTCAGTCAGTTCATGACGCTGTACCCCGGCGATGTGATCAACACGGGGACCCCGGCGGGGGTGGCGCTGGGGGCGCCCGAGCCCAAGCCGTTCCTGCGGGCCGGGGATGTCGTGGAGCTGGAGATCGAGGGGCTCGGGCGGCAGCGGCAAGAGTTCAAAGACGCCTGAGGGGCGGGGAGCTGCGGAGCGTTCGCGACTGCGGGTCAGTCGTGGTTGTTCGCGCAGTTCCCCGCGCCCCTGAAGGGTCAGCCCAGCAGCGCTGCCAGGTCGCGCCAGGCCTTCCTCGGGAGGGCGTCGCGCGGCTCGCCGTCCAGGACCTGGAGGGCGAGGTGGTCCGCTCCTGCCTCGAAGAAGGCGTCGGCCTTGGCGCGGATCGCCGTCTCGTCGCCCCAGGCGAACAGGGCGTCGACGAGGCGGTCGCTGCCGCCGTCCGACAGGTCGTCCTCGGTGAAGCCGTGCCGGAGGAAGTTGTTGGTGTAGTTCGGCAGCGGGAGGTAGATCGCGAGGAACTCGCGGGCCAGGGCGCGGGCACGGGCAGGGTCCGTCTCCAGGACGACGCCCAGCTCCGGGGCCAGCAGCGGGGCCTCGCCCAGGATCTCGCGGGCGTGCGCGGTGTGCTCCGGGGTGACCAGGTACGGGATCGAGCCCGCCGCCCGGTCGCGGGCCAGCCGGAGGGACTTCGGGCCCAGGGCGGCAAGGAGGCGGCGGTCCGCCGGCACTCCGGCGGCGTCCAGGCCGTCGAGGTGGCCGACGAGGGCCGAGTAGGGGCGCGAGTACTGCTCCTCGCGCTTGGCGTGGCTCACGCCGAGGCCCAGCAGGAAACGCCCGGGGTGGGTCGACTCCAGCTCCGCGAAGGCCGTGGCGGCGGCGTCCGGCTCGTGCTGCCAGATGCTCTGAATGCTCGTGCCGAACGCGAGCTTCGAGGTCGCTTCGAGCAGCGGGGCGGCGTTGGCGGCGGAGCTGTTGCCGCCCAGCCAGACGGCGCCGTAGCCGAGTTCCTCCAGTTCGGCGGCGGCCTCGGCGAGTTCGCCGCGCCGGTCCGGGTCCTCCGAGCGCAGGCCTACGCTCCAGATGCCGTACCGGCCGACGGTTTCCTTCAGAGCGGTGGTCATCGGTTGGGATCCCTCCGGTTGGGCGCCATGCTTGATCATGCGTACGGCAGTGCCAACCGGAGGGGGCCGCCGATGATTCCAACAGGCCCTGATTCCAACACCCCTAGCGGTCCAGGAACCGCTCCAGGGCCTCGACCACGAACCGGTGGTCCTGGAGCTGCGGCAGCCCGGACACGGTCACGGCGCCGATCACGCCGGCGCCCTCGACGGTGATCGGGAAGGAACCGCCGTGTGCCGCGTACGTGTCGGGGTCGAGGCGCGAGGACTCCTCGAACGTCGTGCCCTTGGCGCGGAAGCGGGCACCCACCAGGTAGGAGGCGGAGCCGTAGCGCTCCACCACCCGGCGCTTGCGGGCGATCCAGGCGTCGTTGTCGGGCGTGGAGCCGGGCAGCGCCGCGTGGAAGAGCTGCTGGCCGGCGCGGTGGATGTCGATCGCGACCGGGGCCTGCCGCTCCCGGGCCATGCTGACGAGGAGCGAGCCGAGCTCCCAGGCGTCGTCGTGGGTGAACTGGCGGAACACCAGGCGGCGTTCCTCCTTCTCCAGCTCGTCCAGGCTCGGGGTGAGCTCCGGGTGGAACTTCGGGGTGAGCTCCTGGCTGTGCGAAGGGTTGCTCTTGTGGGTCACAGGGTCACCGTCACCTTCTCGCGGGCCGAACGACGGGCGGCTTCCAGTACGTCCAGGGCGGCGGCCGCCTCCAGGGCGGTCACCGGGTTCGGGGCCCCCTCCAGCAGGGCCTTCGCCACGGCCGCATAGTAAGCCGGGTAGTCGCCCGGGAGGGTGGGTTCGGGGCGTCCGCCTCCCGTGACCGGGGACTCGCCGGAGCCCACGCGGCCCCACAGCGACTCGGGCTCCGCGCCCCAGCCGGGCCCGGGGCGCCGGCCTTCGCGCAGGGCCGCCTCCTGGGGGTCGAGGCCGTACTTGACGTAGCCCGCGGCGGAGCCCAGGACGCGGAAGCGGGGGCCGAGCTGGGCGGTCGTCGCGGAGACGTAGAGGTGGGAGCGGACGCCGCTCGTGTGCGTGATCGCGATGAACGTGTCGTCATCCGTCTCGGCGCCCGGGCGGCGGATGTCCGACTCCGCGTACACGGCGGCGGCCGGGCCGAAGAGGACCAGCGCCTGGTCTACGACATGGCTGCCGAGGTCGTACAGCAGACCTCCGATCTCTGCGGGGTCGCCGGACTCCCGCCAGCCGCCCTTCGGCTTCGGACGCCAGCGCTCGAAGCGGGATTCGAAACGCCAGACGTCGCCCAACTCGCCCTCGGCCAGCAGCTTGCGCAGGGTGAGGAAGTCGTTGTCCCAGCGGCGGTTCTGGAAGACGGAGAGGAGCAGGCCGCGCTCCTCCGCCAGGGCGGCCAGCTCACGGGCCTCGGCCGCCGTGCCCGCTACGGGCTTGTCGACCACGACCGGCAGACCGGCCCGGAGGGCGGTGGTCGCGAGCGGCACGTGCGTCTTGTTCGGGGACGCGACGACGATCAGGTCCAGCTCGGCGGCCCGGTCGAACAGCTCGTCCGGGCCGGCGGCGAGGCGTACGTCCGGGAACTCGGCGCGGGCCTGCTGCTGCCGCTCGGGGTTCGAGGTGACCACCGTGTCGAGGGCGAGGCCCTCGGTGGCGGCGATCAGCGGGGCGTGGAAGACGGAGCCGGCGAGGCCGTAGCCGACGAGGCCGACGCGGAGGGGTGTGCCAGTCATGGCACCACTTTCGCAACGCTGTTGCCAAAGTGCAAGCGCCAGGGACAATGGGGGCGTGAACAGGGCGAACGACCGTACGGGCGGAGTGGGTGGCATGCACGGTGCCGCAGGGACATGGACCGGGGTGACAGGGAGCGGGGCGAACCTGCTCGCCCTGCGCAGCCACAACGCGGCGCTGGTGCTCGACCTGCTGCGCACGGCCGGGCCCGACGGCATCAGCCGGCTCGAACTCGCCGAGCGGACGGGCCTCACCCCACAGGCGGTCAGCAAGATCACGGCCCGGCTGCGGGAGGCCGGGCTCGCGGCGGAGGCGGGGCGCCGCGCGTCGACCGGGGGCAAGCCGCGCACGGTGCTGCGACTGGTGCCCGAGGCGGGACACGCGGTGGGGATCCACCTGGACCGGGACGAGGTCCGGGCCGTGCTCGTGGATCTGCGCGGGACGGTGGTGGGGGAGCGGCGCGCCGCGCTGGATCTGGGAGCCGGGGCGCGGGCGGTGCTGGCGGCGGTGACGGGGACCGTGCGGGGGGTGGTGGCGGACGTTTTGCGGGGGGCGGTGGCGGAGACCGTGCGGGAGACGGCGTCGGACGTCTTGCGGGGAGCAGCGCCGGAGGCCGTTCGGGAGACGGCGGCGGAAGCCTTGCGAGGGGCGGCGGCGGAGTCCGTTCGGGAGACGGCGGCGGAAGCCTTGCGGGGGGCGGGCCGGAGTCCGTCCGGGGGACGGCGGCGGAGTCCCTCCGGGGGACGGCGGCGGGGTCCGTCCGGGAGACTGCGGCGGGAGCATTGCGGGGGCGGGGCCGGAGTCCGTCCGGGAGACCGTGACGGAAGCCTTGCGGGATGCGGCGGCGGAGACGGCCCGGGAGACGGCGACGGAAGCCTTGCGGGCGACGGGCCCGGAGTCCGTCCGGGGACGGCGGCGGAAGCCTCGCGGGGGCGGCGGCGGAGACGGCCCGGGAGACGGCGGCGGAAGCCTTGCGGGCGACGGGCCCGGAGTCCCTCCGGGAGACGGTGACGGAGTCCGCCGGGGAGGCGGCGACGGAAGTCTCGCGGGCGACGGGCCCGGAGGCCGTCCCGGCGGCGGCCGACGTGCTGCCCGCCGGGCCGTCCCTCGGCCCTGGAGGTTCCCTGCTCGGGGTGGGGTGGCGCTGCCCGGGCCGCTCGACCATGTCCGGGGTGTGCTGCACCGGGTGACCGGTTTCCCCGAGTGGGACGGGTTTCCGCTGCGGGAGGCGCTGGCGGCGCGGCTCGGCGTGCCGGTCGTGGTCGACAAGGACACCAACGCGGCGGCGCTGGGCCTGGCGGCCGGGGGCGAGAGCGGCTCCTTCGCGTACCTGCACCTCGGTACGGGGCTGGGGGCCGGTCTGGTCATCGGCGGGAGCGTGCACCGGGGAGCCCGGACCGGGGCCGGGGAGTTCGGCCACCAGGTGATCCAGCTGGACGGCCCGCCGTGCACCTGCGGCGACCGGGGCTGCGTGGAGGCGCTGTGCCTCGGTGCCGTGGCGCGCGGTGATGTGGAGGAGGCGGCGCGGGTGCTGGGAGCGGGCGCGGCGAACCTGGTGGGGCTGCTCGACATCGACGTCGTCCTGCTGGGGGGCCGGACCGTGGCCTCGGCGCCGGAGGCGTTCGTGCGGGGGTCGGGGCGGTACGTGGCGGCGCGGGCGCGGCGGACGGGGAGGACGCCGTGCCGGTACGGGTCGCGCCGGTGGGGGCGGGTCGTGGCGGCTGGGGCGGCTCAGCTGGTGCTGGGGCCGGTGTTCGGGCGCGGGGTCGCGTGAGAGGTGGGGGCGGGGTTCGGTGTGAGGGCTCGGCTGGGTGTGAGGGTCGGATTCCGTGTGGGGGTCGGCTGAGGGGCGTGGGCCGGTTTCGGAGTGTGGGCCGGATTCGCTACAGCGATCGGGTTCGCCGTAGCGGTCGGATTCGCCGTAGTGGTCGGATTCCGCTGGGGCGTGTCCGTGGCGTCCGGGAAGATCCGCCCCAGGTGGTAGTCCAGCACCGTCCGTACGTCCGCGAGTGAGCGGCGGCCGTGCACCACGTCCAGGCCCAGCCCGATCGCGCCCGACACCAGCAGGTCGGCCTCGTACACCCGGTCGATGCCCGGCGCGGTGCTCCCCGCCGCCTCGCCCACCCCGATGATGTCCGCGACGAGCCGTTCCAGCGGCTGCTCGGCGGTCAGGAAGACCTCGGCGAGCACCGGATCGGTGAGGCTCCGCGCGTAGTACGCCGTGAACACCCGCAACGCGAAGGCGCGTTGTTCGTCCAACGGCAGGAACTCGTCCAGCACCGCCCGCAGCAGCGCGCACGGCTCCGTCATGTCGTACGGAATGCGTCCCTGGGCCAGCCGTTCGTTCTCCTCGTGCAGCAGTCGCAGCGCGTCGACCATCAGGGCGTGCTTGGAGTCGAAGTGGTACTGCACGACCCGCAGCGACACCCTGGCCTCCGCAGCGATCCTGCGCATGCTCGCCGCGTCCAGCCCCTGCTCGGCTGCGATGCGCCACACCGCCTCGGCGATCCGGCGCCG
>KE354245.1 GCA_000415505.1 Streptomyces afghaniensis 772 | reverse complement strand
AGCGGCTGCCGGCGCCGGCGGTACGCCCGGGCCTGACAGCTCCGGGAGCAGTAGACGGGCGGACGGCCCCGGCCAGGACGGACCGTGGGCTTGCCGCACACCGGACACGCCCGCTCTTTTTCGTCACGCACGCCTTCACGATAGCGCGCCGAGAAAGTGTGACGTAATGCGAGATTGGGCTGCCTATAGCGGCGTATACCCTCCCGCCGATTGATACGTTCGTAACGTCGACAGACACACCCTCCTCCCACCTCCCCCCGGAAGGGAAGGCCATGAAGTACGACGTCCTACAGGTCCTCGGCATGGTGATGCTGGTCGTCTGCGCCCAGGCGCTCGTCCGGCTCCTCGTCGACAACGGTGACCGGGGGCTGCTGGACGGGCTCCCCGGCGGCTTCCTCCCCACGCTGCTGGCCTACGCGGTTCTCACCGCCGCCGGTGTGCTCCTGACCGGCTGGGCCCACTCGCGTGCGAAGGCGCTGGGGCGCCGCTGAGGATCCTGTCCGGTCGCCTCAGGTGTCCGCCGACCGGGCGGATTCGCGCCGCCGTTCGGGGGCGTTCCCGGCGATGTCGGCTCGCCAACGGCTCCATCCGGCAATGTCACATCTCCATGCGACTCTGCACGCCCGCTCACCTCTGCCTGGCGGCGGCAGCCACCACCGTCCTGCTCACCGGGGCCCATCCGGCGTACGCGGACGAGCCGGCGCCCGCCTGTGCCGCGCCCGACGACCACACCTTCCCGCTCACCACCCGCATCCACGGCGGGCCCGGCGCCTACGAGGCCGGGGGCGGGTTCGGGACCTGGTACGTCGATCTGACCAACACGACCGACCGGCCGTGCACCGGAATCCATCCGGTCGTCGTGCTCGTCGACGAGAAGCGGGTGCTGGAGCCTTCGCAGCCCCGGCTGGAGTTCTTCGAGGGGGCGCGAGCACACTCCGTGCGGTTCGAGAAGACGGGTGAGGACGAGCTCATCGGGGCGTTCGCCGACGACCAGGACCGCTTCGCCGGGTTCACCGTCGGGCCGGGGAAGACCGTCTCCGTGAAGGTGCGGCTCGCGGTCACCTCGGACGCCGTGCCGAACAAGGTCACCGTCAACGCCGCCGTGGTGCAGCGGCACGACGACGACGGTGACTGGGTCGGGCAGTCGAACGACTACCGCTTCGGGATCGACACCGAACCGCCGATCGACGGGGACGAGCCGGAGGCCGACGGCGGCACCGACTCCCAGCCCGACCCCGACCCCGACCCCGACTCCGACGCCTCCGTCCCGCCCCGCGAGGACCGCTTCCCGTTCGCCGAGGAACTCGCCCGTACGGGAACCGGCGGCCAAGTCGCCGCGGCCGCCGCGGCGCTGCTGCTCGCAGGGGCCGGGGCAGTGCTCCTCGCGCGCCGGCGCCGCTGAGCCGCTGAGTCGCTGGGCAGAGCCGTCCCGCCTGTCGGGATGCCGTATACGGGCCATTCCGCAAGATCCGGCCACTGTTTAGGCTGGGGGCTGCCTGGCCCCAAGGCTCACGCTGGCACGCGTACGGCAGGAGATCCCGCACATGGCAGACCGCAAGCCCATCGAGTCGTGGCTCACCGACATGGACGGTGTGCTCATCCACGAGGGCGTACCGATCCCCGGCGCCGACGCCTTCCTCAAGAAGCTGCGTGAGTCCGGAAAGCCCTTCCTGGTCCTCACCAACAACTCGATGTACACCCCGCGCGACCTGCACGCCCGGCTGCGCCGCATGGGCCTGGACGTGCCGATCGAGAGCATCTGGACCTCGGCCCTGGCCACCGCCCAGTTCCTGGACGACCAGCGGCCGGGCGGGTCGGCGTACGTCATCGGCGAGGCTGGCCTGACCACCGCGCTGCACGACATCGGCTACATCCTGACCGACCACGAGCCGGACTACGTCGTCCTCGGCGAGACCCGCACGTACTCCTTCGAGGCCATGACGAAGGCGGTACGGCTCATCCTCGGCGGCGCCCGTTTCATCTGCACCAACCCCGACGAGACGGGCCCGTCCACCGAGGGCCCGCTGCCCGCGACCGGCGCGGTGGCCGCGCTGATCACCCAGGCGACCGGCAAGAAGCCGTACTTCGCGGGCAAGCCGAACCCGCTGATGATGCGGACCGGGCTGAACGCCATCGGCGCGCACTCCGAGAGCAGTGCGATGATCGGCGACCGCATGGACACGGACGTGCTGGCGGGCATGGAGGCCGGGATGCAGACGTTCCTGGTGCTCACCGGCCTGACCCGGCCCGACCAGGTCGAGGGCTTCCCGTACCGGCCGTCGCAGGTCGTCGACTCGATCGCGGACCTCGTCGACCGGGTCTGAGCCCGGAGACAGCGGGCCTCCGGGCCCGAGGCAGCCGGCCGGAGCTCAAACCCGTCGCCACCCGTACGGAGCAGTCGCCGCCTCCCTGAGGATGCGGGGGCCCACCGTGCGGGGGAGGCTCCAGGCGTCTGGAGGTTCACGATGGGTTCTCTGAAAGTCACTGTCTGTACGAGCGTCCTGGTCGCGGCCGTCCTCACCCCGGCGGCGTACGCGGTGGACGCAGGGGGCGTCTCGGTGACCCCGGCGACCCCCGCGCCCGGCAGTGACGTCACGCTCCGCGTGCCCGACTGTGCGGAGAGGACGGCCGTCGCCCGCTCGGCGGCGTTCGTCGCGGACGCGCGGCTCACCGTCCATGACGGTGAACTCGTCGGCGAGAGCCGCGTCCGCTCCACGCTCGACGCAGGGACGTACGCCGTGAAGGTCACCTGCGGGGGCGCCGAACGGACCGGCACGTTCACCGTCCGGGAGGGGCGGGAGGGTGAGGAGCGGCAGCGGCCGGCGCCCGGGACGGACGAACATGTGTCCGTGCCCGGGACGGACGAGCATGCGTCCGTGCCCGGGACCGGCGGGCAGCCCCCCGCGCCCGGGACGGTCGGGCAGCCCCCCGCACCCGACACCGTCGGACAGCCGCCCATGCCCGAGGGCGGTGGGCAGTCGTCCACGCCCGGTGACGATGAGCAGCAGTCCGCCTCCCGGCGACCGGGCCCGTACGCCTCTCCCGTCGCCCCGGTCCAGGCCGGCGGCGGTGGCGCGGCGGACCTCGTCGCCGCCGAGGACCGGGGGCCGGTCCCGGTACGGCGCAGGGGGTGACCGGTCTGGTTCTCGCGGGCGTGGCCGCGGTGGTCGTCGCGCTGGGCGGTGTCCGCCGGGGCCGTGGAACGGACTGACCATGTCCGAACAGGGTCGAAACAAGGGCCTCTCCTCGGGCACCGGCCGCCTGCTGGCCGGCGTGGCCTGGGTGGCGCTGCTGCTCGGGCTGTGGCTGTGGGGCCGTGAGGTGACCGACGTACGGCACGGCATCTCCGCCCCCACCACGGGCGACATGGCGGCGGCCGGACGGCCCCCGGACGTGAAACTGCCGCCCGCGCACCGCCCGTTGGGCGACGCGCTGCCGCAGCGCGTCGACATCCCCGGGCTCGGGGTGCAGGCGCCCGTGGTGGCGCGGGGTCTGGACGCGCGCGGCGCGCTCGATCCGCCGCCGTACGACCAGCCGGGCACGGTCGGCTGGTACGCGGGCGGCGTGGCACCCGGGGCGCCGGGGACCGCGCTGATGGTCGGTCACGTCGACACCGACACCCGGCCCGCCGTGTTCTACAAGGTCAGTGCCATGCGTCCGGGCCAGACGATCCGGGTGATCCGGGCCGACGCCAAGGTCGCGGAGTTCACCGTCGAGTCCGTCCAGGTCCTCACCCGCGACCGCTTCGACGCCCACCAGGCCTACGGGCCCCGCGAGTCGGGCCGTGCCGAGCTGCGGCTGGTCACCTGCGGCGGCAGCTTCGACCGTACGACCCGCAGCTACACGGCGAACGTGGTGGTGTCGGCGTACCTGACGGGAACCGGTCTCTAACCCCTTGGGCGCCCACCCAACCCGGTCGGCGACCCGCTCCCCCTGAAGTCGCCGACCGGGCCGGTCCTCGACCGCGCGCACGGGCTGCGGGAGTAACCCGGCGAACTGCGCGGGAGGCCGCGGGGGCCACGGTGGGTGAAACTCTGGCCGGAGGCCGGGCCCTGCTGAGAAGACTCTAGAACCAAAGGGCCGTCCGGGCCTAGAGGTTGAATAACGCCAAGTCCCGATACGGTGGCTCTGCGTCATCGGCGCAGGTGGCTTCGGCCTCGTGGGTGTCGAGGGACGTATGTCAGGATTGAGACTTGGAACGCTGCACCCAAGGGGGAGTTGGATGTACGGCAGCAGGGGGGCAGGGGCGTCCGCCGGGAGGCGGGTGTCCGCAGTGGTGCTGGGGGCGGCACTGCTGATCACGGGGTGTTCGTCCGACGGGGGGGACGGATCGGACACCGGCGCCGACGCGGGCGCCGGGATCACACAGCAGCCCAAGGAGATCGCCCCGTTCTGGGTCAATCCGGACGGCACCGCGGCTCAGCAGGTCGCAGCCCTGGAGAAGGCCGGCAAGAAGCAGGACGCCGAGCACATCCGCAAGATCGCCGAGCAGCCGGTCGCCGAGTGGGTCGGCCCGGACAACCCCGAGGAGCAGACCCGGGGCTTCACCGAGGCCGCCGACAAGGCCGGCCGCACGGCACTGCTCGTCCTCTACAACATCCCGCACCGCGACTGCGGCCAGTACTCGCAGGGCGGCGCCGCCGACGGCAACGCCTACCGCGAGTGGCTCGACGGCGTGGCGGCGGGCATCGGCGACCGCTCGGCCACAGTCATCCTCGAACCGGACGCGCTGCTGCACCTGGTGGACGGCTGCACACCGGAGCAGTTCCACGAGGAGCGCTACGACCTCCTCAAGGGCGCCGTCACGAAGCTGAAGTCCCTGAAGAACACGAAGGTGTACCTGGACGCGGGCAACGCCGGCTGGCAGAACCCCGACCAGATCTTCGAGCCGCTGAAGCGGGCCGGCATCGAACAGGCCGACGGCTTCTCCGTCAACGTCTCCAACTTCTACTCCACCGACGACTCCATCGCCTACGGCAAGCAGCTCTCCGCCAAGGTCGCGGGCAAGCACTTCGTCATCGACACCAGCCGCAACGGCAAGGGCCCCTACGCCCAGGGCAACCCGGACGAACGCTGGTGCAACCCGCCGGGCCGCGCGCTGGGCGAGACGCCGACGACGAAGACGGCGGACCCGCTGGTCGACGCGTACCTGTGGGTCAAGCGGCCGGGCGAGTCGGACGGCGAGTGCAAGGGCGGACCCAAGGCGGGGCAGTGGTGGGGGGACTACGCGCTGAAGCTGGCCAAGGCGAGTTCCTAGAAACCGGGGCAGACGTCCTCGACCTGGTCCGGATCGGCCGCCAGGTCCTTCTCCTCGTCGGTCGGCTCCCGCTCCGCCAGGGCGCACAGCCGGTCCGTCCAGCGCTCCGGATCGAGCGGGATGGTGGAGGTGCGGGAGCCGTCGACGAGCGTGAGGTTCTTGCCGTCGGTACTCGGGGAGAGGGCGGAGCCGTACCCCACGTAGTAGCGGTAGGTGTCCTGGCGCTTGTCGATGTCCCAGACGACTTGTTCGCCGGCGGCGGTGGTCGTGTGGAGAAGGCGGTCGCCGAGGAAGCGGCCGAGGTAGTAGACGCCGTGGTAGGTGAGGGACGGCTTCCAGCCCTTCTTTCGCACGTCCCACAGTCGCACCCGACCGCCCGCGTATTGCACGGCGAGGACCTTGCCGTCGGGGGAGAGGGCGAACGACCGGACCGACCGGTCGTAGTCCTCCTTCTTGATCCACCTCTTGAACTCACCGGTGGTGAAGTCCCACACGCCGATCTCGGCCACCGTCCGCACCACCGCCTGCGGCTTGCCGGGTACGGCGGAGGCGAAGGTGCCGGCCGCCTCGTTGGCCAGCTGGGCGCGGTCCTGGACGGGCGGCCGGTAGATCTCGCCCTCCGGCTTGCCGGTCTCGAGATTCCAGCGGGAGACGTACGACAGTCCCGAGATCACGGCGTGGTCGTTGTCGGAGAAGCTCAGATTGATCCAGGACGGGACGCGCCCCGTGGTGGGGTCCGGACCGGACGCGGTGATGCCGTCGGGTGCGGGCAGCTCGAGGACGTGCTCCTCTCTGAGGGAAGAGCCGTCGATCCGCCAGACGAGCACCGTGCGCTGGTCCTCGGCGATGGTCAGCATTCGCCGCCCGCCCGGGCTGAAGGCCGCGTACATACGGGCCAGCGGCCGGGACGGTCGCGCCGTCGCGAGGAGACGGTGGTCGGCCAGGTTCCACAACTGGAGCCCTGTGCCCTTGGAGTCGACGACCGCCATCCTGCCGCTCGGCGCGTCCGGTGTGCGGATGCGGTTGAGCAGGGCGTTGGTGTCGAAGGACGTGGGCGGCTTGACGCGTACGGTGACGATGCTGCCGCCGACTCCGACGGCGGCGCGCAGGTCGTTGGGCGGGCCGGCCAGGGCGACCGGGGGAGCGAAACCGCGGCCGGTGATGTTCTGGTCCTCCGGAGCGGCGGCGGGCGTGTCGAACGTGGCCGGCCAGCCCCTCTCCAGGTCGATGACGAGGAACCGCATCCGGCCCAGGTCCGTGCCGATGCGCCCGGTGGGATTGATCAGGTAGCGGCCCGTCGCGTCGACCCGGGGCGTGTAGAGCGGGCACAGCCCCTGGAAGCTGCTGTTGCTCCAGCTCTGGAAACGCCGCGGGGCGGTGCCCAGCCGCCAGGCTTCGAGTGCGCCCTGCTCGGTGCAGGTGACCAGGACGCGGCCGTTGCCGCTGACGGTCGCGGAAGCCGTGGTCCGCTCGTCCCAAGGGCGGTGCAGTGAACCCGTCTCCAGGTCCCAGGAGACCAGCCGTCCCCGGGTGTCGTCCGCTTCCGCTCCGGAGGGCACGATCCGCGCCACGACCGTGTCGTCCGCGGCGAACCAGGCCTGTGCCGCGTCCCAGCCGCGCGGCGGAACGAGGGTGCGGCCCAGCCGTCGGCCGTCGTCCGTGCGCCACATCAGCACGCCCTCGCGCGGGATCGTGGCGAGAATCCGCCGCCCGTCCCCGTCGAAGCGCATGTCGTAGGCGGCGCGCGGGTTCTTCTTGACGGGGTCGCCCTCACGCAGCGGGACGGTCCTGAGGACGCCGGGGTCGGCGGCGGTCGGCACTCCGAGCGAGACAAGGCCCCAGTTGCTCGCCCGGGCCATGATCCGCCCGTCGGGCGACACGGCGATCCGCTCATTGTCGCGCCGCTTTTCACGGAGCGTTGGCACGGGCCGTTTCTTCCCGCGTAGGTCCAGCTTCGCGAAGTCCCCGTTGCTCAGCAGGGCATAGGCGTGCGTGCCGTCCTCTGTGAGCTTCACGTCCTTGACCTCCGCGTGCCCTTCCATCACCACCCGCTCCACGTCCTGCAACCGCAAGTACTGTGCGAGCAGGGCGGAGCGCGCCTCCGGCCTTGCCTCCGACCGGTAGGCCCCGACCGCGTAAAGGGAGGAGATGGTCAGGGACGTGCTGTCGATACTCGCGGCCTGCTGCGCCAGCCGATCCGACGCCAACCGCCGCTGCTCCCTCAGCAGATTCAGATACAGCACGGACACCACCGTCGCGGCCACGACGGCCAGGACCGTGACAACCGCCCACAGCATCCGCAAGTACCGCTTCCGGCGCTCGGACCGTGCGGCCTCGCGTTCCTTGCGGTCCCGCAGCCCGACACTCGCCTCGATGAACTCGCGGTCCTCCTCCGTCAGTTCGTCACGCCGCTCGTCGAGCGTTCGGACCGCCACCGACAACGCCGGATCCTCCAGCAACAGCCCGTCCGGCCGCCCTGCCCGCCACCACCGGGCACGGTCGTAGCGCAGTTCGCCGCGCCAGGTGAGGAATGTACGGTCCTTTTCCAGCTGCTGCGCGAGCGGCTGCCAGTGTTCGATGAGGGCCTCGTGGGCCAGCTCGACCGTCTCGCCCCGCTCGGGGTCCGCGCCCAGGACCAGAACCCGGGCCTCGGCGAGTGCGCGGGCGATGGCCCACTGCTCCTCGCCCACGTCGCGGCGGGCGAGCCGGGCGCGCAGGGCCGTGCCGCTGCCGGGCGGGATCTGGACCAGCGCGCGGAGCAGGCCGGTTGCGGCTTCCTCCGCCGTGCCCCGCAGCGCCCGCTGCCACGCGGAGTCCGCCCTGC
>KE354244.1 GCA_000415505.1 Streptomyces afghaniensis 772 | reverse complement strand
GGAACCGTCCGCCGGCCCGGCCGGACGACGGGCCACCGCCTCCGCCGCCTCCCCCGCCGCCGCGGAAGCCGCGTGGGGGGAAGTAGGCCCCTTGGGGACGGAAGCAGGCCCCCGGGACGGGGGACGCAAGGTCCGCGCCACCCGTGCGTCACCCAGTGTTCGCTGTCCGCCAGGCGGACCTCACGGGCGGTGCGACCTGCCTGCCGGATACGGTGGAACCACCATGAGCGCTTCGCAGACCTCGTCCTCCGACGTCCCCACCCTCCTTGTCAAGATCTTCGGCAAGGACAGTCCGGGCATCACGGCCGGCCTCTTCGACACCCTCGCCGCCTACTCCGTCGACGTCGTCGACATCGAGCAGGTCGTCACCCGTGGCCGAATGGTGCTGTGCGCGCTCGTGACCGAGCCGCCCAAGGGGCTCGAGGGCGATCTGCGGGCGACCGTCCACAGCTGGGCCGAGTCGATGAAGATGCAGGCGGAGATCATCTCCGGCCTCGGCGACAACCGGCCGCGCGGGCTGGGCCGCTCCCTGGTGACCGTGCTCGGGCATCCGCTCACCGCGGAGGCCACTGCGGCGATCGCCGCACGGATCACGAAGACCGGTGGCAACATCGACCGTATCTTCCGGCTCGCCAAGTACCCCGTGACCGCGGTCGAGTTCGCCGTTTCCGGCGTGGAGACCGAGCCGCTGCGGACCGCCCTGGCGCCCGACGCGGCGAAGCTCGGCATCGACGTGGCGGTCGTCGCCGCGGGTCTGTACCGGCGCGCACAGCGCCTGGTCGTCATGGACGTCGACTCGACGCTCATCCAGGACGAGGTCATCGAGCTGTTCGCCGCGCACGCCGGCTGCGAGGACAAGGTCGCCGAGGTGACGGCGGCCGCGATGCGCGGCGAGCTGGACTTCGAGCAGTCCCTGCACGCGCGCGTGGCGCTGCTGGAGGGGCTCGACGCCTCGGTCGTGGACAAGGTACGCAGCGAGGTGCGGCTGACGCCGGGCGCCCGCACCCTGATCCGCACACTGAAGCGGCTCGGCTACCAAGTCGGCGTCGTCTCCGGCGGTTTCACCCAGGTCACCGACGACCTGAAGGAGCGGCTCGGGCTGGACTTCGCCCACGCCAACACGCTGGAGATCGTCGACGGAAAGCTGACGGGCAAGGTCACGGGCGAGATCGTCGACCGTGCCGGCAAGGCCCGGCTGCTGCGCAGGTTCGCCGCCGAGGCGGGTGTGCCGCTGTCGCAGACCGTGGCGATCGGTGACGGTGCCAACGACCTGGACATGCTGAACGCGGCCGGTCTCGGCGTCGCCTTCAACGCCAAGCCGGTGGTGCGCCAGGCCGCGCACACCGCGGTGAACTTCCCCTTCCTTGACACCGTGCTGTACCTGCTGGGCATCACGCGCGAAGAGGTCGAGGCGGCGGACACCCTCGACGCGGTCTGAACCGGCCGAGTGAGCCCGGCACCGCACGGTGCCGGGCCCTGCTCACGCGGAGTCGGTCACTCGGTCGGTGCCCAGTAGTCCCCCAGCGTGGCCACGCCCGGCTCCAGGCTCTTCCACGAGCCGGTGAAGGACAGCAGGGCGAAGGCGGCGGCCGGGAATCCACGGCGGGTCATCCGGTCGCGGGCGTCGCCCTCGGCCGTGCCCGCCAGGATGTCGGCGAGGCCCTGGACGCCCGGGTTGTGGCCGATCAGGAGAAGGTTCTGCGCGTCGTCGGGGGTCTCGTTGAGCACGGCGATCAGTTCGCCGGGTGAGGCCTCGTAGATCCGCTCCTCGTAGACGGTTTTCGGCCGCTGTGGGAACTCCTGGACGGCGAGCTTCCAGGTCTCCCGGGTCCGGACCGCGGTGGAGCACAGGGCCAGGTCGAAGGCGATGCCGGTGTCGGCCAGCCTGCGCCCGGCCTCCGCCGCTTCTTTTCGGCCCCGGTCGGCGAGCGGACGCTCGTGATCGCTCACCTGTGGCCAGTCGGCTTTCGCATGGCGGAAGAGGACAATCCTGCGGGGTTCTGCGACGCTCATGAGATCCAGCTTCGCACGAAACAGGCCACGGGGCGCAGGGAGTTGACCACCGGCTTTCCGCCGTGCTCAGCGGGCTGTCAGCTGCTGGACGCGCTCGACGAGGTGGGTGATCACCGGGTCGCCGGTGGCCGCCTGGGCGTCGGACGGGTTCAGGATCAGCACAAGCAGCGCGACGAAGGCGAGCGTGGGCAGGGCGAGCGCCCACCAGGGCAGCCGGCTGCCGACGCCGGCCCGGGTCGCCGGATGGGGCCGGGTGCGCGTAGGAGCCGACATGGGTGCCTCCGCTCTTCGAATGGTCCGTGGCCCGCGTCTCGCGGTCACACGTCGAAGTTACGGAATCCGAGGCGGCCGACCCATCCGGTGATCCACCCACTTGACCCTGACCCTCACCCCCTAGGGGACAGGGGGGCTAGCCCCACCATGGGCGGGGCGAGGGCCGGTCATGGCGAGGCGATGGTCGCGATGACGCCGATGATGATGAAGATCGCGAAGAAGGCGCCGAACACGAGCAGCATCTTCTTCTGACCGTGCTGGGGATTCGGGTCGAGCACTGGCATGGGGCAAGTCTCGCACCCGCCGCGGACACCGGGCGCCCCGGGGTGAGATCAACGGCTCCGCGGCGGGCTCAGCGGCCCGCCTCGTCCTCGACCGTGCGGTCCCGGCCCGCCAGGAAGCCGACCGCCATCTGCGGGATCATCAGGGCGCTCATCAGCGCGATCGGCAGGCCCCAGCCGCCGCTGTGCTGGTAGAGGACGCCCACCAGGAGCGGCCCCGGGATGGAGATCAGATAGCCGGTGCTCTGCGCGAACGCCGACAGCTGGGCCACGCCCGGGCCGCTCCTGGCTCGCATGCCGACCATGGTGAGCGCGAGCGGGAAAGCACAGTTGGCGACGCCGAGCAGCACGGCCCAGGCCCAGGCGCCGCCCGCCGGCGCGAGGTACAGCCCGGCGTAGCCGGCGAGGCCGCAGACGCCCAGGGCGAGCACGATCGGGCCCTGGTGCGGCAGCCGCGTCGCCAGGCGCGGTATGACGAAGGCCAGGGGTACGCCCATCACCATGGTGACCGCGAGCAGCAGCCCCGCGGTGCCCGCGGGCACGCCGGCGTCCCGGAAGATCTGCGCCATCCAGCCCATGGTGATGTAGGCGGCGGTCGCCTGGAGCCCGAAGAAGACGGCCAGGGCCCAGGCGGTGCGGCTCCGGGTGATCCGCAGCCGCGGAGCCTCTTCGCGCGCGGGTGTCGTCGAAGCGGAGGCAGAGGTCTCCTCGCGCGCGTGTCCCGTCGAGGCAGGGGCAGAGGTTTCCTTGCGCCCGGGTTGCGTCCCGTCGGAGGCCGGCGTCTCCGCCACGGCACCCCCGGCAGACGCGGGCCCGTCTCCGCCCCGCTCCCCCGCCCCGGGCGCCGCCGCAGCCCCCGTACGAACGGCAGCCACGGCAGGACCGCCGCCACGGCCAGTCCCGCCCACAGGGCGAGGCCCGACTGCCAGCTGCCGCCCAGGGTGTCGGTCAGGGGCACCGTGACCGCGGCCGCGAGGGCCGTGCCCAGGGCGAGCGCCATGGAGTACAGGCCGGTCATGGAGCCGACGCGGTCGGGGAACCAGTGCTTGACGATGACCGGCATCAGCACGTTGCTGACAGCGATGCCCATGAGGGCGAGGGCGCTGGCGGCCAGGAAGCCGGCCGTGCCGCCGGCGTACGGCCGGATCGCCAGGCCGGTGGCGATGGCGGCCATGCCGGCGCACACCACGGCGCCGGCTCCGAAGCGGCGGGCGAGCCGCGGGGCCATGACGCCGAAGACGGCGAAGCACAGCGGCGGCACGGAGGTGAGCAGTCCGGCCACGCTGCCGCTCATGCCGAGCCCGTCGCGGACCTCCTCCAGAAGGGCGCCGAGGCTGGTGATGGCGGGGCGGAGGTTCAGCGCGGACAGCACGATGCCGAGGACGAGCAGCCGCATCGTCCACGCGCGCGTGGAGGAGCCGCCGGGTTCCCGGGCCTCGTGCGCGGCCGAGCTGCGTACGGTCGGGGGCGTCATCGTCCGGGTTTCCTCACTAGCCATGAGGCCCATCATAGAATCATAGGATGATTGACTGTCCAGTCCGTCCCGTCCCCGGCTGCCCTCCGGCGCCCCGGTCGTGCGAAGGTGTGCCATGCCCCTGAGCCATCCCCGACGCTCGGCGCTCTCCGAGCAGGTCATCGCCGCCCTGCGGGCCCAGATCACCTCCGGCGAGTGGCCGGTGGGCTCCCGCATCCCGACCGAGCCCGAACTGGTCGAGCAGCTGGGTGTCGCCCGCAACACCGTCCGCGAGGCCGTCCGCGCCCTGTCGCACAACGGCCTGCTGGACATCCGCCAGGGCTCCGGCACGTATGTCGTGGCGACGAGTGAGCTGGCCGGGGTGATGCAGCGGCGGTTCGCCGGCGCCGACCCCGGCACATCGCCGAGCTGCGGTCCACGCTGGAGTCGGCCGCGGCCAGGCTGGCCGCCGAGCGGCGTACGGAGAAGGACCTCAAGCAGCTCGACGCGCTGCTGCTGCGGCGTGAGGAGGCCTGGGAGTCGGGTGACGCGGAGGCGTTCGTGACGGCGGACGCGACCTTCCACCTGGCCGTGGTGTCGGCCTCCCACAACGACGTGATGACCGCCATGTACGCGGACCTGGGCGAGGTGCTGCGGGACTGGCTGCGCGAGGACGTCGGCGAGGAGCTGACGCCGGAGACGTACATGGAGCACGCGCGGCTGCTCGACGCGATCCGCACGGGCGACGCGGAGCAGGCGGCGGCGGAAGCCGCCCGCTATCCGTTCCAGTGCCGCCTGGGCGGGATCAGCTCGCCCGCCGGTGACTGATCCACACGTCGCCGACTTCCTTCCAGCAGCGTCCCGTCAGCCGCACGGTCTGCGCGGGCCCGGCCTCCACCGGGGAGCTGTCGGTGTCGATGTCCCACCAGCGGGCGCACTCGACGTGCAGGCTCACGCGGTCGGCCTCGGGGTACGGGTTGTGGCAGTACACGGTCACCTTGGAGCCGGTGACGCGGGTCCGGCAGGCGGCGCCGAAGGGGTCGGCCGACTCCGGCTCGCCGGCGGGCACGCGCGCGTGGGGAACCGCCTCGTACGCCAGGGTCAGGACGAGGGCGACGGCGAGGGACAGTGAGGCCGTTCGGCGGGACAAGCGCACAAGGGGACCTCCTCGGCCGTGCTGGGGAGGGGATCGCGTGGTGACGCGTACTCCAGGGTGCCCGGCTGTGCGCCTCCCCCGCCTGGCCGGATGAGCCGAACGGGTGACGCCCCGCTCCCCGCGCGCTGCGGGAAACGGGGCGCCGACGGCGTACGGGAGATCAGGCTCCGATGGCGTGCAGACCGCCGTCCACGTGGATGATCTCGCCGGTGGTCTTCGGGAACCAGTCGCTCAGCAGGGCGACGATGCCGCGGCCGGCCGGCTCGGGATCCTTCAGGTCCCACTCCAGCGGGGAGCGCGAGTCCCACACGGAGGCCAGCTCGCCGAAGCCAGGGATGGACTTCGCGGCCATGGAACCGATCGGGCCCGCCGAGATCAGGTTGCAGCGGATGTTCTGCTTGCCCAGGTCACGGGCCATGTAGCGGCTGGTCGCCTCCAGGGCGGCCTTGGCCGGGCCCATCCAGTCGTACTGCGGCCAGGCGTACTGCGCGTCGAAGGTCAGACCCACGACGGAGCCGCCGTTCTGCATCAGCGGCAGGCAGGCCATGGTGAGCGACTTCAGGGAGTACGCCGAGACGTGCATGGCCGTGGCGACCGACTCGAACGGCGTGTTGAGGAAGTTGCCGCCCAGGGCGTCCTGCGGGGCGAAGCCGATGGAGTGGACGACGCCGTCGAGGCCGCCGAGCTCCTCGCCGACGATGTCGGCCAGGCGCCCGAGGTGCTCGTCGTTCGTCACGTCGAGCTCGATGACCTTGGTGGGCTTGGGCAGCTTCCGGGCGATCCGCTCGGTCAGCGTGGGCCGCGGGAACGCGGTCAGGATGATCTCGGCGCCCTGCTCCTGGGCCAGCTTGGCGGCGTGGAAGGCGATGGAGGACTCCATCAGCACACCGGTGATCAGGACGCGCTTGCCCTCGAGAATTCCGCTCATGGTGATCAGTGACCCATTCCCAGTCCGCCGTCAACGGGGATGACGGCTCCAGTGATGTACGAGGCGTCGTCCGAGGCGAGGAACCGCACCGTCGCGGCGATCTCCTCCGGCTGCGCGTACCGGCCGAGCGGGACCTGCTTCACGATGCCGGCGCGCTGCTCGTCGGAGAGCACCGCGGTCATGTCGGTCTCGACGAAGCCGGGCGCGACGACGTTGAAGGTGATGTTGCGCGAGCCCAGCTCACGGGCGAGGGAGCGCGCGAAGCCGACGAGGCCGGCCTTGGAGGCGGCGTAGTTGGCCTGTCCCGCGGAACCGAGCAGCCCGACGACCGAGGAGATGAGGACGACGCGGCCCTTCTTGGCGCGCAGCATGCCGCGGTTGGCGCGCTTGACGACGCGGAAGGTGCCGGTGAGGTTGGTGTCGATGACCGAGGTGAAGTCCTCCTCGGACATGCGCATCAGGAGCTGGTCCTTGGTGACGCCGGCGTTGGCGACCAGGACCTCGACGGGGCCGTGGGCCTCCTCGATCTCCTTGTAGGCCTGCTCCACCTGCTCGGCGTCGGTGATGTCGCACTTGACGGCGAGGCAGCCCAATTCTGTCAGGGCCGCCGGGGGCTCACCCGAGCGGTACGTGATGGCGACCTTGTCGCCGGCATCGGCGAAAGCGCGGGCGATGGCGAGGCCGATGCCCCGGTTGCCTCCGGTGACGAGAACCGAGCGGCTCAACGGATCACCCTTTCGGTAGCGGTCTGGTACCCCGCCCGGGCGCCTGGACGACAGGCGGCGATGACAGGCGGCTTCTCCGAAAACCTATCGGTCCGGGCAGGCCCGCGGACAATCGGGCACCGACAGTGGCGTACGGGACTCACTGTCGGGTCCCTACAGAAACCCGCGCACCCGGGTCGGGAAACTCGTGGCCCGCGCACGGGCCGAGACGACATGATCGGAGCAGTCACGAAGTACGGCGACCACCCTCACCTCGACAGAAAGAGACGGCGGTGCCTCATACCATCGACGAGGCCTTCACGGCCCTCCCCCTACGCGCCCTCGCCGACGCGGCCCTCGCACGCGCGCGTGCGCTGGGCGCCGAGCACGCGGACTTCCGGTTCGAGCGGGTGCGCAGCGCCTCCTGGCGGTTCAGGGACGCCAAGCCCGCCGGGTCGTCGGACACCACCGACCTCGGGTACGCGGTGCGTGTCGTGCACGGCGGTACCTGGGGCTTCGCCTCCGGGGTGGATCTCACACTGGACGCCGCCGCCAAGGTGGCCTCCCAGGCGGTGGCCATGGCGAAGCTCTCGGCGCAAGTGATCAAGGCGGCCGGGTCCGACGAGCGCGTGGAGCTGGCCGACGAGCCGGTGCACGCCGAGAAGACCTGGATCTCGTCGTACGAGATCGATCCGTTCACCGTGCCCGACGAGGAGAAGGCCGGGCTGATCGGGGACTGGAGCGCGCGGCTGCTGGCGGCCGACGGGGTCGACCATGTGGACGCCTCGCTGCTCACCGTCCACGAGAACAAGTTCTACGCCGACACCGCCGGGACCGTGACCACGCAGCAGCGGGTGCGGCTGCACCCGGTGTTCAACGCCGTGTCGGTGGACGAGTCGAGCGGCGAGTTCGACTCGATGCGCACCCTCGCCCCACCCGTGGGACGCGGCTGGGAGTACCTGCGGGGCACCGGCTGGGACTGGGAGAGCGAGCTGGAGCAGATCCCGGAACTGCTCGCCGAGAAGATGCGGGCACCGAGCGTCGAGGCGGGCCTGTACGACCTGGTCGTCGACCCGTCCAACCTGTGGCTGACCATCCACGAGTCCATCGGGCACGCCACCGAGCTGGACCGGGCGCTCGGTTACGAGGCCGCCTACGCCGGCACCTCCTTCGCCACCTTCGACCAGCTGAACAAGCTGCGCTACGGCTCGGAGCTGATGAACGTCACCGGTGACCGCACCGCCGAGCACGGGCTGGCCACCATCGGGTACGACGACGAGGGCGTCGCGGCGCAGTCCTGGGACCTGGTGAAGGACGGCAGGCTCGTCGGCTACCAGCTGGACCGGCGGATCGCGAGACTGACCGGCTTCGAGCGGTCCAACGGATGCGCCTACGCCGACTCCCCCGGGCACGTGCCGGTGCAGCGCATGGCCAACGTGTCGTTGCGGCCGGACCCGGCCGGGATGTCCACCGAGGACCTGATCGGGGGCGTGGAGCGGGGCGTCTACGTCGTCGGCGACCGGTCCTGGTCGATCGACATGCAGAGGTACAACTTCCAGTTCACCGGGCAGCGCTTCTACCGCATCGAGAACGGGCGGCTCGCCGGGCAGCTGCGGGACGTGGCCTACCAGGCGACGACGACCGACTTCTGGGGCTCGATGGCCGCGGTGGGCGGTCCGCAGACGTACGTCCTGGGCGGCGCCTTCAACTGCGGCAAGGCCCAGCCGGGCCAGGTCGCGGCCGTGTCGCACGGCTGCCCGTCGGCCCTCTTCAAGGGCGTCAACATTCTGAACACGACCCAGGAGGCCGGTCGATGAGCGCGCGAACCAGCAAGCCGCACGAGGTCGTCGAGCGCGCCCTCGAACTGTCCCGGGCGGACGGGTGTGTCGTCATCGCCGACGAGCAGTCCACCGCCAACCTGCGCTGGGCAGGCAACGCACTGACCACGAACGGGGTCACGCGCGGGCGCACGCTCACCGTCGTCGCCACGGTCGACGGCAAGGAGGGCACGGCCTCGGGGGTCGTGTCACGGTCCGCCGTGACGGCCGACGAGCTGGAGCCCCTGGTGCGGGCCGCCGAAGCCGCCGCGCGCGGCGCCGGGCCCGCCGAGGACGCACAGCCGCTGGTCACGGGTGTGACGCAGGCGCCGGAGTTCACGGAGGCGCCCGTCGAGACCTCCTCCGCCGTGTTCGCCGACTTCGCTCCGGCACTCGGCGAAGCCTTCGCACGCGCGCGTGCGGGCGGCCGGGAGCTGTACGGCTTCGCCAACCACGAACTGGTGTCCACGTACGTGGGGACGTCCACGGGGCTGCGGCTGCGGCACGACCAGCCGAACGGGACGCTGGAGCTGAACGCCAAGTCGCCGGACCGGACCCGGTCCGCCTGGGCCGGTCGCTCCACCCGGGACTTCAAGGACGTCGACCCGGCGGCGCTGGACGCGGAGCTGGCCGTGCGGCTCGGGTGGGCCGAGCGGCGCGTGGAGCTGCCCGCGGGCCGGTACGAGACGCTGCTGCCGCCGACGGCCGTCGCGGACCTGCTGATCTACCAGATGTGGTCGGCGTCGGGCCGGGACGCGGTGGAGGGCCGCACGGTGTTCTCCAAGCCGGGCGGAGGCACGCGGGTGGGCGAGAAGCTGACCGACCTGCCGCTGACCTTGCGCAGCGACCCGCACGAGCCCGGTCTGGAGTCGGCGCCCTTCGTGATCGCGCACTCCTCCGGCGGTGACCAGTCGGTGTTCGACAACGGGCTGCCGCTCGCGGCCACCGAGTGGATGAGCCGGGGCGAGCTGCGGCATCTGACGACCAGCAGGCACAGCGCGGGCCTCACCGGCCTGCCCGTGGCGCCGGGCATCGACAACATCGTCCTGGACGGGGGCGACGACCGCTCCCTGGAGGAGATGGTCGCGAACACCGAGCGCGGGCTGCTGCTGACCTGCCTGTGGTACATCCGGGAGGTCGATCCGGCGACGCTGCTGCTCACCGGTCTGACCCGGGACGGCGTCTACCTGGTCGAGAACGGCGAGGTGACCGGCGAGGTGAACAACTTCCGGTTCAACGAGTCGCCGGTCGGCGTGCTCGGCCGGGCCACCGAGGCGGGGCGTACCGAGAAGACGCTGCCCAGGGAGTGGAGCGACTGGTTCACCAGGGCCGCGATGCCCGCGCTGCGCGTACCGGATTTCAATATGAGCTCTGTCAGTCAGGGCGTATAACCTCGTAGTCGGCTGTCACCCGACTGCCCGAAGATCATCAAGGAGACACGAGAACCGTGACGGACATCGTCGACGAGCTGAAGTGGCGCGGGCTGTTCGCCCTGTCCACTGACGAGGACGCTTTGCGCAAGGCGCTCGCGGACGGTCCCGTCACGTTCTATTGCGGCTTCGACCCGACGGCGCCGTCGCTGCACGTGGGGCACCTGGTGCAGGTGCTGACCGTGCGCCGGCTCCAGCAGGCCGGTCACCGGCCGCTGGCGCTGGTGGGCGGCGCCACGGGCCTGATCGGCGACCCGCGCCCGACCGCGGAGCGCACGCTGAACGATCCGGAGACGGTCGCCGGCTGGGTCGGCAAACTGCGCTCCCAGATCGAGCCGTTCCTGGACTTCGAGGGCGAGAACGCCGCCGTCATGGTCAACAACCTCGACTGGACGGAGAACCTCTCCGCGATCGAGTTCCTGCGGGACATCGGCAAGCACTTCCGCGTCAACAAGATGCTGACCAAGGACTCCGTCGCCCGGCGCCTGGAGTCCTCCGAGGGCATCAGCTACACGGAGTTCAGCTACCAGCTCCTCCAGGGCATGGACTTCCTCCAGCTGTACCGGAGGTACGGCTGCACGCTCCAGCAGGGCGGCAGCGACCAGTGGGGGAACCTCACGGCGGGTCTGGACCTGATCCACCGGCTGGAGCCGGACGCCACGGTGCACGCCATGGCGACCCCGCTGATGACCAAGGCGGACGGCACCAAGTTCGGCAAGACCGAGGGCGGCGCCGTCTGGCTCGACCCGGAGATGACGACGCCGTACGCGTTCTACCAGTTCTGGCTGAACGTGGACGACCGGGACATCTCCAAGTACATGCGCATCCTGTCCTTCCGTTCCCGCGAGGAGCTGGAGGAGCTGGAGCAGCAGACCGAGGAGCGTCCGCAGGCCCGTGCCGCGCAGCGTGCGCTGGCCGAGGAGCTGACGACCCTGGTGCACGGCGCCGACCAGACGGCCGCCGTGATCGCCGCGTCCAAGGCCCTCTTCGGGCAGGGCGAGCTGGCGGAGCTCGACGAGCGGACGCTGGCCGCGGCCCTGTCCGAGGTGCCGCACATCCAGGTCGTCGAGCTCGGTCCGGTCGTCGACCTGTTCGCCGAGGTGGGCCTCGTGGCCAGCAAGTCGGCCGCGCGCCGCACGGTCAAGGAGGGCGGTGCCTACGTGAACAACGTCAAGGTCGCCGGCGAGGACGCGGTCCCCGCCAAGGAGGACCTGCTGCACGGCCGTTGGCTGGTGCTGCGCCGGGGCAAGAAGAACCTGGCGGCGGTGGAGGTCACCGGCGCCTGAGCGCGTGCGGAACGGGGCGGTCTCCGGTGCCCGGAGACCGCCCCGTTGCCGTGCGCCCCGTTATGCCCTGCGTCTGCTTCCCCCGGCCGCCGTCCAGGCCCGGTCGCCGAGACCGACGAGGATGATCGCCATCGCCAGTTGGAAGACGTGCCGCCACCAGTCGATGCCCGCTGTGGCGTCGACACCGGCCGCCCGGGCGATGGCGTTGCCGGCGACGGCGCCGATCATGCCCAGGATGACGGTCAGCCACAGGGGGACGTGCTGCTTGCCCGGAATGATCGCCTTGGCGAGCAGACCCAGTACCAGTCCCACGATGATCGCCCACAACCAGCCCATCGCTGCCTCCTCGTACGGCTCGACGTGAGCACTACGCCCAGTGTCGGCCCAGGTGCCCTACGCCGCATGCCAGGGATGGCCGTACCTATCACGGCTCAGGCCGTTCGTCCGGGCCGGACCGGCCCCGGTCTCGTAGCCGACGCAGGTGCGGCGTACCGTGGAAGCTGTCCTGGCCAGGCTCCCCGACCGGTCCAGGGCGGCTACGGGGCGGGGAGATCCGATACGGGCGGATGGTGGAATGCGATGCGGAAGCAGCATGGCGGCGGACACGTCGAGGTGTTCCGGATCACCGGCGCCCGGGCCGGACTCCAGGAGGACGTCCGCGGGCGGCAGCGCCGGTACGTGATCTCGATGACGGTCCGCACGATCTCCGTGATCCTCGCGGCCACCCTGTGGAACGTCGAACGGCACGTCGCCGTCGTGGCGTTGGTGCTCGGGCTGGTGCTGCCGTACATCGCGGTGGTGATCGCGAACGCCGGGCGCGAGAACGCGCCGTCTCTGCCGTCGACGTTCGTGGTGCCGCCGGTGCGGCCGATGATCGCGCCGCCGGGGACGCAGGACGGTCCCGCGGAATCCGTCGCGGAAGACGCCGTGTCCGGGACGGTGCCGGGGGCGCGGACCGATTCGCAGGAGCGGTAGGGGCCCTCGGGGGCGATCACAAACGGAAGTCATCTTCCCGCCAAGCTCAAGAAAAGCTCAGATCAATCATGTTGTTCAGGTGCCGGGCGCGGGGTTACCCGTGACATACTTCGTACGCGCTCCGCATCCCCCGTCGGAGCGACGGACCGACGCCGGGCAGCTCCCCCCGTGGCTGCTCGGCGTCGCCTTTTCTGTGTGCAGTGGTGAGACGAAGCTGTGAGTGACGAGACGCCCATCTGTTCCGCGAAGGGCTGCCGTACGGATGCCGTGTGGGTGCTGGCGTGGAACAACCCGAAGATCCATACGCCGGAGCGGCGCAAGACGTGGCTCGCGTGCGAGGAGCATCGCGAGCATCTGTCGCAGTTCCTCGGGGTGCGGGGGTTCTTGAAGGACGTGGTGCTGCTGCAGGAATGGGAGTCCTCGCAGAATCCCTAGCTAGCCTCCGATCGCTGACATGGGGCGGTCCGGCTGCACGAAGGTCGGGTCGTCCAGCCCCGCTCCCGCCTTCTTGCCCCACATCGCCAGGCGCCAGATGCGGGCGATCTCCTCGTCCGGGGCGCCCGAGCGCAGGGCGGCGCGCAGGTCCGTCTCCTCACGGGCGAACAGGCACGTGCGTATCTGTCCGTCGGCGGTGAGGCGGGTGCGGTCGCAGGCCGCGCAGAAGGGGCGGGTGACGGAGGCGATCACGCCGACGACATGCGGGCCGCCGTCGACCAGCCAGCGCTCCGCCGGTGCCGAGCCGCGTGCCTCGTCGCCCTCGGGGGTCAGCTCGAAGCGCGTGCGCAGGGAGGTGAGGATGTCGCCTGCCGTGATCATGCCGTCGCGCTTCCAGCCGTGCTGGGCGTCCAGGGGCATCTGTTCGATGAAGCGCAGCTCGTAGTCGTGCTCCACGGCCCAGGCGAGGAGGTCGGGGGCCTCGTCGTCGTTGAGCCCCGGCATCAGGACCGAGTTGACCTTGACCGGCGTGAGGTCCGCGTCGCGCGCGGCGTGCAGTCCCTCGATGACGTCCTTGTGGCGGTCGCGGCGGGTGAGGGTCTTGAAGACGTCCGGGCGGAGCGTGTCGAGGGAGACGTTGACCCGGTCCAGGCCTGCGGCCTTCAGGGCCGCCGCCGTGCGCTTGAGGCCGATGCCGTTGGTCGTGAGGGACATCTGGGGGCGCGGTTCGAGGGCCGCGACGCGCTCGACGATGCCGACCAGGCCGGGGCGCAGCAGGGGCTCGCCGCCGGTGAAGCGGACCTCCTCGATACCGAGGGAGGTGACCGCGATGTCGATCAGGCGGACGATCTCGTCGTCGGTGAGCAGGTCCGGCTTGGCCAGCCACTGCAGGCCCTCCTCGGGCATGCAGTACGTGCAGCGCAGGTTGCACCGGTCGGTCAGCGAGACCCTCAGGTCGGTGGCCACTCGGCCGTAGGTGTCGATGAGCACGTGGGCCCCCTCCCTCGACGCGGATCGTGCCCGGAGCACTTCTTCTCCGACACCTGAGAGCCTACGTGACCGCACTGACATCACCACAGGCCCGATCCCACGACGTGGAACGCGGCCGCGCCGCAGGGACCTGGAGGTTCCTACGACGCGGCCGCGCGAGGGGGTTCGTGCTCAGTGGGCGCCGGTGCCGGTCAGGGACCGGACCTCCAGCTCGGCGTACTTCTTGACGTCCGGCTCTTCCTTGGACAGGACCGTGCCGAGCCAGCCCATGAGGAAGCCGAACGGGATGGAGATGATGCCCGGGTTCTTCAGCGGGAACCAGGCGAAGTCGACCTCGGGGAACATCGCCTTGGGGTCGCCGGAGACGACGGGCGAGAACAGCACCAGGCCGACGGCGACGATCAGACCGCCGTAGATCGACCACAGGGCGCCCTGGGTGGTGAACCGCTTCCAGAACAGGCTGTAGAGGATCGTCGGCAGGTTGGCGGAGGCCGCGACCGCGAAGGCGAGCGCGACCAGGCCGGCCACGTTCAGGTCGCGGGCCAGGGCGCCCAGGCCGATGGAGACGACGCCGATGAAGACGGTCGCCCAGCGGGCCGCGCGGACCTCCTCGGCGCCGGAGGCCTTCCCCTTGCGGATGACGTTGGCGTAGATGTCGTGCGCGAAGGACGACGACGAGGCGAGGGTGAGGCCGGCGACGACGGCGAGGATCGTCGCGAAGGCCACCGCCGAGATCGTGGCGAGCAGGATCGCGCCCCAGGTCGAGTCGACGCCGCCCAGGTGCAGGGCGAGCAGGGGTGCCGCCGTGTTGCCGGACGGGTTGGAGGCGATGATCTCCTCCTGCGAGATGAGCGCGGCGGCGCCGAAGCCGAGCGCGATCGTCATCAGGTAGAAGCCGCCGATGATGCCGATGGCCCAGTTCACGGACTTCCGGGCGGCCTTGGCGTCGGGCACCGTGTAGAAGCGGATCAGGATGTGCGGCAGGCCGGCGGTGCCGAGCACCAGGGCGATGCCGAGGGAGATGAAGTCCAGCTTGGAGGTGCCGGTCGCGCCGTACTGGAGGCCGGGCTCCAGGAAGGCGGCGCCCTTGCCGCTCTTCTCGGCGGCGGTGCCGAGCAGGTCGGAGATGTTGAAGTTGAACTTCAGCAGCACCAGGAAGGTGATCAGGATGGTGCCGCCGATGAGCAGCACGGCCTTGATCATCTGAACCCAGGTGGTGCCCTTCATGCCGCCGATGGAGACGTAGACGATCATCAGGACGCCGACGAGGGCGACGATGAGGATCTTGCCGGCGTCGGAGGTGATGCCGAGCAGCAGCGAGACGAGGACGCCCGCGCCGGCCATCTGGGCCAGCAGGTAGAAGATCGACACGACGATGGTGGACGTGCCGGCGGCGGTGCGGACCGGGCGCTGGCGCATGCGGTACGCGAGGACGTCGCCCATGGTGTAGCGGCCGGAGTTGCGCAGCGGCTCGGCCACCAGGAGCAGGGCGACCAGCCAGGCGACGAGGAAGCCGATGGAGTAGAGGAAGCCGTCGTAGCCGAAGATGGCGATCGCGCCGGCGATGCCGAGGAACGACGCGGCCGACATGTAGTCGCCGGAGACGGCGAGGCCGTTCTGGAAGGCGCTGAACTGGCGTCCGCCCGCGTAGAAGTCGGCGGCGTCCTTGGTCTGACGGCCCGCCCAGATGGTGATGCCGAGTGTGGCCAGGACGAACAGCGCGAACAGGGTGATGATCAGCGGGCGGTGCTCGCTGGCCTCGTTCGCGGCGAGAAGCGTCTGCTGTGCGGTGCTCATGCGCCGCCCTCCATCCGGGACTTGATGGCCTCGGCCTTGGGGTCGAGGTTCGCGGCGGCGTGCTTGGAGTACCACCAGGCGATGAGGAATGTGGTGACGAACTGGGCGACGCCGAAGACGAGGGCGACGTTGATGTTGCCGAACAGCTTGGTGCCCATGAAGCCGCCCGCGTAGTTCGACAGCAGGACGTACAGCAGGTACCAGGCGATGAAGGCGACGGTCAGCGGGAAGGCGAAGGAGCGGTAGGAGCGGCGCAGTTCACCGAACTCCGCGCTCTCCTGCACCTCGCTGAACTCCTCGGGTGAGGGGAGTTTGTGTTGCTCTTTCGAGGGGGGCGGTGCGTCGGTGGCCACGGAGAGTCTCCTCGCGATGACGGAAGCGGTTGTGAACAGGGACGGAGGCGAGTGTCCTCGCGCTCCTTGTCCAACGTCACGGCGGCACGCGAGAACCGGTTCAACCGCGCGGCGTTCTTTCCGAAGTCGTTTCGACAAAACGTTGCTGGCCAGCGAGAGCGCGAGATAGCTTCGCCCTGCACCACCTCGTCATGTACCTGCCCGAGCACCACCTGTGCCTCGGGCCGGTTTCGTTTCCGGAGGATGTGGAGACCCCATGTCTCACTTGCGTTCCAGACGCCGGCTCGCCCTCGCCGTGCCCGTCGTGCTGTCCCTGACGGCCTCGCTGGGCTTCCTGCCCGCCGCCGCGTCGGCGGCCCCCCAGGCGGAGTCGGCCGCCCGCACGGCGGACGCGCCGAAGCTGGCGTACGTCGTCAACACCAAGGTGGACCGGCACACGATCGCGTCGGTGAAGAAGGCGATCGGGAAGGCCGACGGCTCGGTCGTGGCCACGTACGAGCGGATCGGCGTGATCGTCGTCCACTCCTCGAACGCCGACTTCGCCAAGACCATACGCAAGGCCCGCGGGGTCCAGTCGGCGGGCGCGACGCGCACGACGCCCCTGACGGCCGCGGGGACGAAGGAGGAGGGCGCGGTCGAGTACCTGACGGCCGCCCAGGCCAAGCGCACCGAGGCCGCCTCGGCGAAGACTCCCGAGAGCGAGCCCCTCGAGGCCGACCAGTGGGATCTGCGCGCGATCGGCGCCGACAAGGCCGCGAAGATCAACCCGGGCAGCAGCAAGGTGACCGTCGCCGTGATCGACACCGGCGTGGACGACACCCACCCCGACATCGCCCCGAACTTCTCCGCGTCCCAGTCCGCCAACTGCGCCGGCGGCAAGCCCGACACCAGCCAGGGCGCCTGGCGGCCGTACACCGCCGACGACTACCACGGCACGCATGTCGCCGGTGAGATAGCCGCCGCGCGCAACGGAATCGGCGTCGCCGGCGTCGCACCCGGTGTGAAGGTCTCCAGCATCAACGTGACCGACCGGGCGAACGGTCTCTTCTACCCGGAGAGCGTGGTGTGCGCCTTCGTGTTCGCCGCCGACCACGGCGTCGAGATCACGAACAACAGCTACTACGTCGATCCGTGGCTGTACAACTGCATGGACGATCCGGACCAGCGGGCCATCGTCGACGCGGTCAACAGGGCGCAGCTGTACGCGCAGAAGAAGGGCACGCTCAACGTCGCCTCGGCGGGCAACTCCAACCACGACCTGGACGCGGACGCGATCGTCGACGACTCCAGCCCGGACGACTCCACCCCCGTCGAGCGCACCATCGACCCGCACGAGTGCTTCGACGTGCCGAACCAGCTTCCGGGTGTCGTCACGGTGAGCTCGACGGGCGTCGACAACGTGAAGTCGTACTTCTCGACGTACGGCGAGGGCGTCGTCGACGTCGCGGCGCCGGGCGGCGACCGGCGCTACCAGATACCCGACACGCCCTCGAAGGACGGCCGCATCCTGTCAACGCTGCCGAACGGCGCGTACGGCTTCCTCCAGGGCACCTCGATGGCCTCCCCGCACGCCTCCGCTGTGGCCGCGCTGCTGAAGTCCAAGCACCCGTGGGCGTCCGCGGCCCAGCTCCAGGCCCTGCTGAAGGCGCAGGCCGACCGGACCGCCTGCCCCGAGTCGTACGACCAGGACGGTGACGGCACGCAGGACGCGGTGTGCGAGGGCGGCAAGCGCGTCAACGGCTTCTACGGGTACGGCATCGTCAACGCGCTGCGCGCCGTCAAGTGACGCGCGCTGCCCAGACTTTCCGCACAGTCCGCCCGTAACCGCGAACGAACTGGAGACTCCATGACTGCGCCGCACGCGCGTTACCGCCGCGCCGTCGCGATCCCGGCCGGGATGGCCGTGGCCACGGCCCTCGCTTTCCTGCCGAACACCACGGCCACGGCCGCCGACGAGGCACCCACGGCGGTCTCGGCCGACGCGACCTCGCTCAGCTACGTCGTCAACGTCGAGCCGGGCCAGGGCACTTCGGCGTACGTGAAGAAGGCCGTCGGCAAGGCCGGGGGCACGATCGTGACGTCGTACGACCAGATCGGCGTCATCGTCGTCCACTCCTCGAACCCCGACTTCGCCAAGAGCATCCGTAAGGTGCGCGGGGTGCAGTCGGCCGGTGCCACCCGCACCAAGCCGCTGCCGTCGGCGTCGACGGGCGACCTGGGCACGCCGAAGGCGTTGAGCGCGGCCGAGGTCGCCGAGGCCGAGGCCCCCGCCGGGCAGGACCCGCTGGAGCCGCAGCAGTGGGATCTGCCCGCCATCAAGGCGGACAAGGCGCACGAGAAGTCGCTGGGCAGCAAAGAGGTCACGGTCGCCGTGATCGACACCGGCGTCGACGACACCCACCCCGACATCGCGCCCAACTTCGACCGGGGCGCGTCGGTCAACTGTGTCTCGGGCAAGCCGGACACGTCCGAGGGGGCCTGGCGGCCGGGCGCCGGGGAGAGCCCGCACGGGACGCACGTGGCCGGTGAGATCGCCGCCGCGAAGAACGGTGTCGGCATGACCGGTGTCGCACCCGGGGTGAAGGTCTCCGGCATCAAGGTGTCCAACCCGTCCGGCTTCTTCTACACGGAGGCCGTGGTGTGCGGCTTCGTGTGGGCGGCCGAGCACGGGGTCGACGTGACGAACAACAGCTATTACACCGACCCCTGGTACTTCAACTGCAAGAACGACCCGGACCAGAAGGCGCTGCTGGACGCGGTCGGCCGGGCCTCGCGGTACGCGGAGAAGAAGGGCGCGGTCAACGTCGCGGCGGCCGGCAACGAGAACTACGACCTGGCCTCCGACGAGATCACCGACCCGTCCTCGCCGAACGACACCACGCCGGGCGACCGGGTCGTCGATCCGTCGAAGTGCCTCGACATCCCGACCCAGCTGCCGGGCGTCGTCACGGTCGCCTCGACGGGTGCGAAGGGCATCAAGTCGTCCTTCTCCAACTACGGTCTGGGTGTCGCGGACATAGCCGCCCCGGGCGGCGACTCGACCGCCTACCAGAAGCCGGAGGCGCCGGCCACGAGCGGCCTGATCCTGGGCACGCTGCCGGGCGGCAAGTGGGGTTACATGGCCGGTACGTCGATGGCGTCCCCGCACGTCGCGGGCGTCGCCGCCCTCATCAAGTCGACGCATCCGTACGCCTCTCCGGCCCTGGTGAAGGCCCTCCTGTACGCCGAGGCCGACTCCACCCCGTGCACCGACCCGTACGACATCGACGCCGACGGCAAGACCGACGCGGTGTGCGAGGGCTCGAAGAACCGCAACGGTTTCTACGGCTGGGGCATCGCTGACGCGCTGGACGCGGTGACCAAGTAGAACTCGTGTGGAGGTAGTCCGGGCCGGGCGGGGGCACCCGCCCGGCCCGCTTCCTGTCTGCGGCAGGATTCCTTGTCAGTGGTGTGTGTGCTGTGGGTGGCGGTGGTGGCCGCGTTTCTCGTCGTCGGCATGTTCGCCGAGGTGGTCACGGCGTTCAGCAACACCCTCGAACGCGGCGATGCCGAGTACTACAAGGCACGCGTGGACAAGGCGGTCGCGAAGCGGACCGCCCGGGCCTCGGCTCCGGTCGAGCCGAACAAGCCGCGGCCGCCGGCCGAGTGCGCGATACCGCTGCGGGCCTACCGCGGCGTCGGCGGCTGGTACGTCGCCGAAGTCGCGCTCGCGCAGGGCTGGGAGCTGCGGCCGACGGACGTGCGCAAGGAAGTCCGGTTGTGGTGGTCGGCCGCGTCGAAGGTCGCCTGAGTCCGTCCTCGAGGATTTGCCCAGCCGTGTGAAGGCTGGTGAAGATCTCGGGGTGACTTTGACAAGACCCGTCGCCGTCCTGGTGCTGGTGGCACTGGCCGCGCTGATCCCGCTGCTCGGCCCGTCCTCGGCGCTGCACGGCACCGGGGAGGCCGCCGCGCCCGGCGCCGGCGGCATAGCCCTGCTGCGCACGGTGCTGTTCGCGGCCCTGTGCGTACCGATCGGCGAACTGTTCGTGAACCGGCTGGCGCGTTCCGTGCCGGGTACGGAGACAGCCGGCGGCCGTCCCGTCGCGCCGCGCAGCTGGTCGGCGTTCGCGGCCGCCGCCGGTTTCGTCGCCGCGCTCGGGCTCGCCTCGGTCGTGGCCACGGGCAATCTCGTCCCTGACGGCCTGTCGGACATCGACGTCGGCGGCCTCTACGCGTCCCGGGACGGCAAGCTGGCCCTGCTGGAGGTCAACGCCTTCCTCGTGGCGGGGCTGTGTGCCGGCTCGCGCCGGCCGGCCACGCAGCTGTGGCCGCCGGCCGCCGTGGTGGTCGCCGAAGCCCTGCGCGCGCACCCCGCTACCGAGCACACCCCGCTGACCGGCTCCGGGCTGACGCTCGTCCACCTCACCTGTGCGGCGCTGTGGACGGGCGGTCTGCTGCACGCACTGCGCACACTGCGGCTGTGGCACGGCCGGTACGGCGCGGAGGCGGGTGCGGCCCTGCTGGGTCTCTACGCGCGCGTGGCGGCCGTTCTGCTCGCCGCCGTCACCGCGACGGGCGTGTGGAGTTCACTGCGCCGGATGCCGCCGGAGACGGTCCTGGAGCAGCTGACGGCGACGGCGTACGGGCGGGCCCTGCTCGCCAAGGTGCTCCTCGTGGCCGCCGTCGCCGCCCTCGCCCTGTGGGCGCGGCTGCGGCTGCGCCGGGCGGCCGACCCGCTGACCGCCTGTGCACCGGCGCGGGCGGAGGTGGTCGCGCTGGGCCTGGCGGTCGCCGTGTCCGGGCTGCTGACGGCCCTCCCGCTGCCCATCCGCTGGTGACGCTCGCCACCCGCCGGCGACCCTCAGACGGCCCGCATCTCTCCGTACGTCGCGGCCGGCGCCCTGCGCGCGTTGAGCGCCCCGAGCGTGCCGCCGGCCAGCAGGGCCTGTGCGGCGATGTACGTGAGCATGATCCAGAAGTCCGGCGCGGGCGGCTGCGGCCAGTCGGCGACGCCGGTCGCGATGAGCGAGTCGGACAGCAGGAAGAGCGCACCGCCGAGTCCGGTGAAGAGGCCGAGCCGGATGGCGGCCCGGTACGCCATGGCCGTGAGCAGGAGGCTGTACCCGGCGACGGGCAGCCGCAGGTCCGCGGGCAGGTCCGGCCACAGCAGCGCGACGGTCGCGACGAGGGCGGTGGCGTAGCCCAGGGCGAGGAGGGCCGCACGCGCGCGCGGCACCGCGTACCGGCTGCCGTACCTCCCGAAGAGGACGAGGTAGCAGACGTGTCCCGCCGCGAAGCAGCCCATGCCGGCGAGGAAGGCCGGCTCGGCGTCGGACAGCAGCAGCACGTCCCCGCCCAGCCGAACAGCAGGGCGGCCATGAGCGGCCGGGGCGCCCGGCGCAGGACGGCCCAGAGTGCCAGGAGCGGCATCAGCAGCGGCTTGGCGACGGCGTGCCCGGCGTCGAAGCCGGCCGCGAGGGAGAGGAGGTCGACGACGGCGGCGAGACCGAAGGCGCCGAGGAGGAGCCGGGAGCGGCTCACGCCGACGCGCTCTCAGCAGTCGTACCGGTAGGAGCCACGGGTGGCGCGGCCGGCGCGGGCCCCCACCCCGGCCCCCGGAACACGCGCCCCGCGCGCTCGCGCCAGTCGCGCGCCCCCTTCAGGTCCTTGGCGATGGACACGTACTCGTGCGTCGCCACCTTCAGCGGGTTGTACGTGTCGATGTTCTTGGTCAGTCCGTACACGGGCCGCACGGTCTCGGCGACGAAGGATCCGAACAGCCGGTCCCACACGATGAGGATGCCGCCGAAGTTGCGGTCGAGATAACCACCCTGGGAGGCGTGGTGGACCCGGTGGTGCGACGGGGTGTTGAAGACGAACTCGAACCAGCGGGGCATCTTGTCGATCCGCTCCGTGTGGATCCAGAACTGGTACACGAGGTTCGCGGAGGAGCAGAACGCCAGCGCGGCCGGGTGGACTCCGGCGGCGACGAGGGGGACGTAGAACGGCCACACCGTCAGGGACGTCCAGGGCTGGCGCAGCGCGGTGGTGAAGTTGAACTTCCGGCTGGAGTGGTGGACGACGTGGCAGGCCCACAGGATGCGGATGACGTGGTGGCCGCGGTGGGACCAGTAGTAGAAGAAGTCCTGCGCGAGCAGCATCAGCGGGACGGTCCACCACAGGACGGGCACGCGCAGGGGCGTGAGTTCGTAGAGGGCCGTGTAGAGGGCGACGATCGGGATCTTCCAGACGAAGTCGAAGACGAGACTGCCGAGCCCCATGCCGACGCTCGTCGCGGCGTCCTTCGCCTCGTAGCCCGCCGCGCCCTCGTCGGGGTGGAGGCGGTAGCTGACCACCTCGATCACGGTGAGCAGCACAAATGCGGGTATCGACCACAGCACGACATCGGGCAGGTTCGGCATGCCTGAACCGTAGGGCGGCAGCCCCGCCCCGGCCAGACGTTGTTACCCACAAGTATTACCGACGGTACGCGCTTGCTTCTTGGCGATCTCCGCCAAACGGAGCGGGACGACAGCACCTGACCGTCGATCAGACGTACGCCTCACGAACGGACAGACCGGACAAGGCGCCTGAGGGGGCATCGGAAGAGCGGAGCTTGCGCACCTGGCGGACGGCGGTGTCAGTCGTGGCCCGTATCCTCAGGAACCATGCTGGAAGACCTGACAACCGCAGCGTTCTCTCCCACGTCGTGGCCGGCCGCGTATCCCAAGGGGTACGCGGTCGTTGACGTGGAGACCACGGGCCTGGCCCGGGACGACCGCATCATCTCGGCGGCCGTCTACCGGCTGGACGCGCGCGGCGAGGTCGAGGACCACTGGTACACGACGGTCAACCCGGAGCGCGACCCCGGCCCCGTGTGGATCCACGGACTGACGAGCGAGGCACTCGAGGGCGCGCCCCTCTTCCAGGACATCGCCGAGGAGTTCACGGCCCGGCTCCAGGGGCGGGTGCTCGTCGCGCACAACGCCGTCTTCGACTGGCAGATGATCGCCCGGGAGTACGCCCGCGCGAAGTGCGAGGCGCCGGTGCGGCAGCGGCTGTGCACCATCGCGCTCTCCAAGGAGCTCGGGCTTCCGCTGCCCAACCACAAGCTGGAGTCGCTCGCCGCGCACTTCGGCGTCGTCCAGCGGCGGGCGCACCACGCGCTGGACGACGCGCGCGTGCTGGCGGAGGCGTTCCGCCCCAGCCTCAGGGCCGCGGCGGCGAGCGGCGTGCGGCTGCCGCTGCACGAGTGCCGGCCGCTGACGGAGTGGTCGGACCGCCCCGCCACGCCGCGCATCGGGCAGCAGGCGGGCCCGCGGGGCTACGGCGGCTACCGCCAGACCAGTTGGCGCCCGTCCCGGAAGCGGCCCGCCTGCCCCTACCCCAACCCTGGGCGCTACGAGACGGGCGGGCGGCTCAAGCAGGGCATGCGGGTCGCCTTCTCCGGCGACACCTCGACCGAGCGCGAGCTGCTGGAGGACCGGGCGACCGAGGCCGGGCTGCACGTGGCCACCAGCCTGTCCAGGCTGACCAGCCTGCTCGTCACGAACGACCCGGACTCGGGCACGTCCAAGGTGGTCAAGGCCCGGCAGTTCGGCACCCCGATCGTGGACGAGGCGGCGTTCGGGCAACTCCTCGCGGATGTGGAGCCGGCTTCGGAGGGGTGACCGTACGGATGGGTGACCGTACGGATGGGTGATTGACGGGCGACTCGCCCGGCGGCCGCTCGCCCGGGCGGGGACGACGGCTCACCCTGTGGCGCATGGCGACCTGTGAGGTATGTGGCAATCAGTACGGAATGACCTTCGAGGTGCATGCGCAGGGGGCGGTGCACGTCTTCGACTGCTTCGCCTGCGCGATCCACCGCATGGCCCCCATCTGCGAGCACTGCCGGGTCCAGATCATCGGCCAGGGTGTCGAGGTCGAGGGCCACTGGTTCTGCGGAGCCCACTGCGCCCGCGCGGAGGGAAAGGTAGGAATTGTCGACAAGGTCTGAACCCGCACCCGCCTGAATGCACCCCACGACCGAGTTGTACGGTCGTGGGGTGTACCGCTTCCTGATGTCCCGGCAGTGGGTGATCCTCACGCTGATCGCCCTGCTTCTCATCCCCACGATGATCAGGCTGGGCATCTGGCAGATGCACCGCTACGAGGAGCGCACCGCCCGGAACCAGCTGGTCACCGACGCGCTGGCGGCCGAGCCGGTGCCCGTGGAGAAGCTGACCGCGCCCGGGCACACCGTCACGAGCGCCGAGCGGTACCGGACCGTGACCGCGAAGGGCCGCTTCGACACGGAGGACGAGGTCGTCGTCCGCCGCCGCACCAACTCCGACGACGAGGTCGGCTACCACGTCCTGACCCCGTTCGTCCTTGACGACGGCAAGGTCCTGCTGGTCAACCGGGGCTGGATCCCCTCGGACGGCCCGAGCCAGACCACGTTCCCGAAGGTCCCCGCACCGCCGGCCGGCGAGGTGACCGTCGAGGGGCGGCTGATGCCGAGTGAGACGACCGCGGCGAGCGGGATCAAGGACCTCAAGGGCCTGCCGGACCGGCAGATCATGCTGATCAACAGCGAGCAGGAGGCCCGGCGCCTGGACGCGCAGGTGCTCGGCGGCTACATCGCGCAGACGGCCCCCGAGCCCAAGGGCGACATCCCCGAACTGCTGGGCGACCCCGGCAAGGAGGACGCCGCCCTGAACTACGCCTACGCCATCCAGTGGTGGCTGTTCTCCGCCGCCGTCCCGGTCGGCTGGGTGGTCCTGGCCCGCCGCGAGGCCCGCGACCGGGCGCAGGCGGCGGCCCGGGAAGCCGACGTGAGTGAGACGGAGCCGGCGGCGGTGTGACCCCGGCCGGCCGCCCCTCGGCCGCGTCAGCAGCAGCGCCCCTGCCGGCACTCCTCGCGGTGTGACCGGTTCAGTACCTCCGTCAGTTCCCGCACGTACCAGCGCACCGCCCGTGCCCAGCGCACCACCCTCACGTACGGACTCCCGCCAGCGGCTCGTCCGGCACGTCCGGCACGTCGAGGCGGGACTCCACGTACGGCGCCTCCGTGACCGGAGTGGAGCCCGGGGCCCGTATCGCCCGCACGCAGACCACCGCGGCGTTGCCGATCACGACGGCGACCAGCAGCAGGAACAGGGCGATCAGCACACCGTCGACCGTGGAGTTGGTGACCACGGTGTGCATGTCGTCGAGGTTCTTGGCGGGTGGCAGGACCTGACCGGCGTCGAGGGCGTCGGCGTACCGCGCGCGCTGGGCGAAGAAGCCGATCTTCGGGTCGGCGGAGAAGATCTTCTGCCAGCCCGCGGTGAAGGTGATCGCCACGACCCAGGCGAGCGGGACGCCGGTGACCCACGCCCAGCGCAGCCGGCCGGACTTGATCAGGATCGTGGTGCAGACGGCCAGGGCGATCGCGGCGAGGAGCTGGTTCGCGATGCCGAAGAGCGGGAAGAGCTGGTTGATCCCGCCGAGCGGGTCGGTGGCTCCGGTGTACAGGAAGTAGCCCCAGGCCGTCACGACGAGGGCGCTGCACAGCCAGATGCCCGGCTTCCAGTTGACCCGGCCGGCCGGCTTCCACACGTTGCCGAGCATGTCCTGGAGCATGAAGCGGCCGACGCGGGTGCCCGCGTCCACCGTCGTCAGGATGAACAGCGCCTCGAACATGATGGCGAAGTGGTACCAGAAGGCCTTCATCCCGGCGCCGCCGAAGACCCCGGAGAAGATCTCCGACATGCCGACGGCCAGGGTCGGAGCCCCTCCGGAGCGGGCGATCAGCGTCTGTTCCTCCACGGCCTTGGCGGCCTGGGTGAGCTGGTCGGGGGTGATGGTGAAGCCGAGGCCGGCGACGGCGTGGGAGGCCGACTCGGCCGTCGTGCCGAGGAGGGCCGCCGGGGCGTTCATGGCGTAGTAGAGGCCCGGCTCCAGGGTCGCCGCGGCGATCAGCGCCATGATCGCGACGAACGACTCCATCAGCATGGCGCCGTAGCCGATCATCCGGACCTGGGACTCCTTCCGGATCAGCTTCGGGGTGGTCCCGGAGGAGACCAGCGCGTGGAAGCCGGACAGCGCGCCGCAGGCGATGGTGATGAAGAGGAAGGGGAACAGGGCCCCGGCGAAGACGGGCCCGGCACCCGACGAGGCGAAGTCGCTCACCGCGTCCGTGCGCAGGACCGGCGCCGCGACGACCACGCCGACCGCGAGCAGGGCGATGGTGCCGATCTTCATGAAGGTGGAGAGGTAGTCGCGCGGCGCGAGCAGCATCCACACCGGCAGGACGGAGGCGACGAAGCCGTAGCCGACGAGGCAGAAGACCAGGGTCGTGGGACTGAGCGTGAAGGCGGAGGCCAGCGAGGACTCCTGGATCCAGCTGCCGCCGACGATCGCGAGCAGCAGCAGGACCACGCCGATCAGACTGGTCTCGACGACCCGGCCCGGGCGGATGACGTGCAGCCAGAAGCCCATGAACAGGGCGATGGGGATGGTCATCGCGACGGAGAAGGTGCCCCAGGGGCTGTGGGCGAGGGCGTTGACGACGACCAGCGCCAGGACTCCCAGCAGGATGATCATGATGGCGAACACGGCGATCAGGGCGGCGGCCCCGCCGGCCCGGCCGATCTCGTCGCGGGCCATCTGCCCGAGCGACGTGCCGTCCCGTCGCATCGACAGGAACAGCACGACCATGTCCTGCACCGCGCCCGCGAAGATCACCCCCGCCACGATCCACAGGGTCCCCGGCAGGTAGCCCATCTGGGCCGCGAGCACCGGTCCCACCAGGGGTCCGGCGCCGGCGATCGCGGCGAAGTGGTGCCCGAGCAGCACCCGGCGGTCGGTGGGGTGGTAGTCGACGCCGTCCTCGAGGCGTTCGGCGGGGGTGGCCCGGCGGTCGTCCGGCTCCAGGACCCGGCGGGCGATGAACCGGGAGTAGAAGCGGTAGGCGATGGCGTACGACCCGAGCGCGGCGATCACCAGCCAGACCGCGGAGATCCGCTCGCCGCGGGCCAGGGCGAGGACGCCCCAGGCGACCGCGCCGAGCAGGGAGACGGCGGTCCACAGCAGAATCGGCCGTGTTCTGGACTTTTCCGGCACCTCGGGCCCGGATTCGGGCAGGGCTGATGCGGGCATGGCGGCTCCTCACCTCGACGGGTGTGCACAACGGGGAGTGCGGATCAGGGCGTGCGGATCAGCGGTGCCGATCCGTCAGCGCGTACGCGGCGAGCAGGCACAGGCCGCAGCCCGGTACCCACGCGAGTTGGTACCAGTAGAAGAACGGCGTCCCCGCGAGCCGCGGACCGGCACCGGCGTACAGCGGGACCCACAGCAACCCGGCCGCGGGTGCGAGCAGCAGCAGGGCGACGGCGACGCGCCGTAGCCGGGGGTGCCCGGTGTGTGCCATGACCTGTGCTCCTCTCCCGCTCGCTGTCGGTCTGTGCAAGAGTTGCGCACTCGCCGGAAGTGGTTGACACGGTGTTCGAGAAAGATTTCCCGCCGGTTTCCTGTCCTCCGGACGGGCCGTCCGCGCAACTCTCGCGCGAGGGCACAGGCACACCAAGGACGGTGACCCATGGCTGACGGCGCCATGACCGCGACGTTCCTCGCCGTGATCGGCGGGGCGTCGCTGCTCGCCGTCACCGCGCGGTGGCTGCGCCCGGTCGACCGGCTGCCCTCGCTGGAGGGCTGGGCCCTGGCCGACCGCTCCCTCGGCCCCGGCTGGACCTGGCTGCTGCTGGGCGGCACGATCTTCACCGCGTACACCTTCACCGCCGTACCCGGACTGGCCTACGGCAACGGCGCCCCCGCCTTCTTCGCCGTGCCGTACACGGTGATCGTCTGCCCGCTCGCCTTCGTGCTGCTGAGCCGGCTGTGGAGCGTGGCCCGGCGGCACGGCTACATCACTGCCGCCGACTTCGTGCGCGGCCGGTACGGGTCGCCGCCGCTGGCCCTGGTGGTGGCGCTGACCGGGATCCTCGCCACGATGCCGTACCTGGCGCTGCAACTGCTGGGCATCAGGGCGGTCCTGACGGCCGGGGGCGTGTACCCGCGGGGCGCTGCCGGGGACCTGGTGCTGGTCGCGCTGTTCGCGGGGCTCGCGGTGGCCACGTACCGGCACGGGCTGCGGGCGCCCACGGTGATCTCCGCGCTGAAGGCGGTGGCGGTGTTCGTCTCGCTCACCGCGGTGACCTGGCTGGTCCTCGCGCGGCTGGGCGGCCCGGGCCCGGTCTTCGACGGCGCGGCGCGGCGGCTGGGCGGCCCGGCGCTGCTCCTGTCCCCCGCCCAGCAGCCGGCCTATGCCTCGCTCGCGCTCGGCTCCGCCCTCGCCCTGCTGATGTACCCGCACGTGCTCACCGCCGGTTTCGCCGCCGACGGCCCCCGCACCCTGCGCAAGGTCTCGGTCGCGCTGCCCGCCTGGACCGGGCTGCTCGCGCTGTTCGGGTTCCTCGGCATCGCCGCCCTCGCGGCGGGGGTGCGGGCTCCGCGCGGCGGTGCCGAGGCGGCCGTGCCGATGCTGGTGGACCGGCTGATGCCGGCGCCGCTGGCCGGCCTGGTGTTCGCTGCGATCGCCGTGGGGGCGCTCGTCCCGGCGGCGGTGATGTCGATCGCCGCGGCCACGAGTTTCGTCCGCAACGTGTACGTCGAGTACGTCCATCCGACGGCCACGCCGAAGCGGCAGGTGCGGATCGCCAAGGCGGTGTCGCTCACCGCGAAGGTGGGGGCCGTGGCGTTCGTGTTCGGTCTGCGCGACCAGGACGCCGTCAACCTCCAGCTGCTCGGCGGCGTGTGGATCCTGCAGATCTTCCCGGCCGTCGCCGTGGGGCTGTTCACCCGGTGGCCGCACCCGCGGGCGCTGCTCGCCGGATGGGCCGTGGGCATGGCGTCGGGGACGTACCTGGTGGTGCGCGAGGGGTTCTCCCCGATCGTGCCGCTCGGCGTCGGCGCCCGGCCGCTGGAGATCTACGCCGGGCTCGCCGCCCTGCTGCTCAATCTGACCGTCGCGCTGACCGCCACCGCGGTGCTGACCCGCCTCGGTGTCCCGCGCGGCGCCGACGCGACCGACCTGCCGTCCCGCCTGACCGTCCGGCGACGCCCGGAGACCGGAGCGAACAACTCGTGAGACGCAGACAGAACCCCACGCTGCCACCGGTGCCGACACCGGCACCGGCACCGGCCGAGCCCCTCGCTCCCCCGGCCGGCGACTCCGCCGACCTGGAGCGCGAGGCCGGTGTCGCCCGCCTCTTCGAGCTGCACTACTCCTCGATGCTGCGCCTCGCCGTCCTGCTCGGCGCCGACGACCCGGAGAACGTGGTGGCCGAGGCGTACTACCAGATCTACCGCAAGTGGCGGCGGCTGCGGGACGCGGCCGCGGCGGAGGCGTATCTGCGCTCCACCGTCTGCAATCTGACGCGGATGCGGATCCGGCACCTTCAAGTCGCCCGCAGACACGAGGAGAACCCGCCGGACGACACGGTCGCCTCCGCCGAGCACGCCGCGCTGCTGCGGGACGACCAGCGCGTGCTGATCGACGCGCTCCAGCAGCTGCCACCCCGGCAGCGCGAGGCGCTGGTGCTGCGGCACTGGCTCGGTCTCAAGGAGAGCGAGATAGCCGCCGCGATGGGCATATCCGGCGGTTCGGTCAAGACGCACACGGCACGCGGCATCGCCGCCCTGACCCAGGCGATGGAGGCCCGGCGATGACGAATCGAGACCACACTCCGTCGCGTGGCACCAGTCCGGACCGGGCCGGTCACGGCCGCACCGAGGAGGAGCTCCGCGAGGCGCTCCGGGTGCTGGCGGGCGGGGTGCTCCCCGACCCCGACGCGTACCGCACGGCACGCGGTGAGTGGCTGCGGCGCGAGCGCCGGCGGCGGCTCGTGCTCGCCGTGCTGATCGCCGTCGTGTTCACGCTGGCCACCCTGATCGGCCTGTGGGTGCTCAACCAGGCCCCGTCGGACCCGGGGGTGATCTTCTCGGGCACGCGCGCCCCGGTCGCCGAAGGCCCGTCACTCCCCCGGCCCCTGCCCTGATTGCCGCGCCGACTTGCCGGGAACCCGCACTCCGTGCACCCGAGCATCGAGGACTACGCGCTCATCGGCGACGAACAGACCGCCGCCCTGGTCGGCACGGACGGATCCGTGGACTGGCTCTGCCTGCCCCGCTTCGACTCGGCCGCCTGCTTCGCCAAGCTGCTCGGCGACGAGGACAACGGCTTCTGGCGCATCGCCCCCGTGGGGGCGGACCGGTGCACCCGGCGCGCCTACCGCCGCGACACCCTCGTCCTGGACACCGAGTGGGAGACCGGGCGGGGGACGGTCCGCGTCACCGACCTGATGCCCCAGCGCGACCAGGCCCCCGACCTCGTACGCGTCGTAGAGGGCCTGGACGGCGAGGTGACGCTCCACAGCGTCCTCAAGCTGCGCTTCGACTACGGCTCGATCATCCCCTGGGTACGCCGGGCCGACGGTCACCGCGTCGCCGTCGCCGGACCCGACTCGACCTGGCTGCGCAGCGAACCGGAGGTGCGCAGCTGGGGCGAGGACTTCGGGACGCACGCGGAGTTCACGGTCCGCAAGGGCGAGAAGGTCGCGTTCGTCCTCACCTGGCACCCCTCCCACGAAGAGCGCCCGCCGCTCGTCGACCCGTACGAGTCGCTGCGGCACAGCGTCGAGGACTGGCGGGCCTGGGCGTCGCGCTGCCGCTACGACGGACCGTACCGGGACGCCGTCGTCCGCTCCCTGATCACCCTCAAGGCACTCACCTACGCCCCGACCGGCGGCATCGTCGCCGCCGCGACGACCTCACTGCCCGAGGAGCCGGGCGGGGTGCGCAACTGGGACTACCGCTACTGCTGGCTGCGCGACTCCACCCTCACCCTGGGCGCGCTGCTGGCCGCGGGCTACCAGGAGGAGGCCGAGGCCTGGCGCAACTGGCTGCTGCGCGCGGTCGCGGGTGACCCGGCGGACCTCCAGATCATGTACGGCGTGGCGGGCGAGCGACGGCTGCCCGAGTTCGAGCTGCCGTGGCTGTCCGGCTTCGCCGGGTCCGCCCCCGTGAGGATCGGGAACGACGCCGTGAAACAGCTTCAGCTGGACGTCTACGGCGAGGTCATGGACTCCCTGTCGCTGGCCCGCGAGTCGGGCCTGTCCGCCCAGCCGGACGTGTGGGCACTGCAGAGAGCCCTGATGGACTTCCTGCGCACCCACTGGCGGCAGCCGGACGAGGGGCTGTGGGAGGTGCGCGGCGGCCGGCGCCAGTTCGTGCACTCGAAGGTGATGGTGTGGGTCGCCGCCGACCGTGCCGTGCGCACCCTGGAGCGCCACCCGGAGCTGGACGGTGACCTGGACGGCTGGCGCGCGCTGCGCGACGAGGTGCACCGCGAGGTGTGCGACAAGGGCTACGACCCCGCACGCAACACCTTCACGCAGTCCTACGGCTCGCCCGAACTGGACGCCGCGCTGCTGCTCATCCCGCGCGTCGGTTTCCTGCCGCCCGACGATCCACGGGTGGTCGGCACCATCGACGCGGTCCGCGAGGAGCTGGACCACGGCGGCTTCCTGCGCCGCTACACCACCGACCACGAGGACGACGCGGCCGTCGACGGACTGCCCGGCTCCGAAGGCGCCTTCCTGGTGTGCTCGTTCTGGCTCGCGGACGCCCTGCACATGACGGGCCGTACGAAAGAGGCCCGGGAGCTGTTCGAGCGGCTGGCGGGACTCGCCAACGACGTCGGCCTGCTGTCCGAGGAGTTCGACCCGGTGTCCGGCCGGCAGCTCGGCAACGTCCCGCAGGCGTTCAGCCACATCGGCCTGGTGAACACCGCCATGGCCCTGTTCGGTGAGGACGGGGCAGGATAGGGACCATGGATCTTGGACTGAAAGACCGGGTGTACGTCGTCACCGGGGCCACGCGGGGCCTCGGCAACGCCACCGCGCGCGAGCTCGTCGCGGACGGGGCGAAGGTGGTCGTCTCGGGGCGGGACGAGAAGAGCGTCGCCGACGCGGCGGCCGCGCTGGGCCCGAACGCGGTCGGGGTGGCCGTCGACAACGCCGACCCCGACGCACCGGCCCGGCTGATCGGTGCCGCGCGGGAGCACTTCGGGCGCTTCAACGGTGTCCTCGTCAGCGTGGGCGGGCCGCCCGCCGGGTTCGTCGCCGACAACACGGACGAGCAGTGGCAGGCGGCGTTCGAGTCGGTGTTCCTCGGCGCGGTGCGGCTGGCTCGCGCGGCGTCGGCGGAGTTGGAGTCGGGGGGTGTCATCGGGTTCGTGCTGTCCGGGTCGGTGTACGAGCCGATTCCGGGGCTGACGATCTCGAACGGGCTGCGGCCGGGGCTGGCCGGGTTCGCCAAGTCGCTGTCCGACGAACTGGGGCCGCGGGGGATTCGGGTGGTCGGTGTGCTGCCCGGGCGCATCGACACGGACCGCGTGCGCGAGCTGGACGCGTTGTCGGCGGATCCCGAGGCGACCAGGGCGGCGTCGGAGTCCCGCATTCCGTTGCGGCGGTACGGGGCGCCGGAAGAGTTCGGGCGGGTGGCGGCGTTCCTGCTGTCTCCGGCGGCTTCCTATCTGACCGGGGTCATGGTGCCGGTGGACGGCGGAGCACGGCACGGGTTCTGAGCGCCGTTTCGTCCCGGACTGTCAGCGTGCCGTTTCGGTCCCGAACGGTCAGCTCACCCTCTCCGCACCGTGCTTGACACCCCGCAGCCGTACCTCCGCCGGCAGCGACGCGAGTCCCGCCGATGTCCGGGCGTGGGTCAGGGCGCCGGTCGTCAGGTCGTGCAGGGCGGCGCCCGGGTCCACGTGCGGTTCCAGTGCGAGCCGTACGCGGGCCTCGGGGGCGCTGCGGCGGCCCGTCAGATGGGCGTGGGCCCGGCCGACACCGTCGACCCGGGCCGCCTCCTCGGTGAGGGCGTCCTCCAGGGCCCGGCCGCGCAGCAGGGCGCCCTCGCCGTCGCCGGTGTCCACGAGGACCTCGGCGAGGCGGCGCCGGCGGAGCACCGCGACCAGCCACCACAGGGCGAGCAGCAGCGCGACGGCGAGTACGGCGATGACGACCGGCCACCACCAGCCGTCGTCCCGCCAGCGGGTGCGCTCGGCGTCGCTCAGCAGCACGTCGTGGCGGCTGTGGTGGATCCACCAGGAGGGTGCCGGAGCGCCGAGGCCGACGGCCAGTACGGAGCCGCCCAGCACCAGCAGGACGAGGCCGACGAGCCCCAGGAACACGCGGTTGACGACCCTGAGCATCGCTGTCACTCCTTCCGGCCGGGCCGCCGGACGCGCACCGACAGCGCGGGCGGCCGGGAGAGTCCCAGCCCGCGGATCGCGTCGGTGAGCACGGCGTCCAAGTCGGTTCGCACATCGTCCACTTCACGGAAGTGCGACACGGCGCGGGCGTCCGCCCGCCTGCGGCGCACCCGCACCCGTACCGAATGCACGCCGGCCACCTCCATGGCCCGGTCGCGCAACGCGGTCGCGGCGGCGTCCCGGTCCAGTCCGGCGCGTACGTCGGCGTGCGTCCGCCGCATCGGGAGCACGTGCCGCAGGCCGGGCGTGGCGGCCAGGACCAGCAGCCAGAGCCCGAGAGCCGCGGCGACCCCGGCCCCGACGAGCACCCAGGTGTCGTCGAGGGGCCGTTCGGCGAGCTGCCGGGCCAGCTCCCGGCGCCAGCTCATGACGGGCCGGTCGGCGCGCACGGACGCGATGTCGTAGAGGAACAGTCCGGCCAGTCCCAGGAGCAGCAGGGCGACGATGCCCGCCGGGACGCGGCGTGCCGACCAGAAGCGGCCTTCGCGGCCGCCCCCGCCCTCGCCTACGGGCGGCGTTCCGCTCCCGGGCGCGGACCGGTCCGGTCCGGTGCCGGGCTGCGACTTCTCGAGGACGGGCAGCCGCTGGGTGGTGCCCTCGAGCTCGGGCTGTTCGGTGCCCCGGGGTTCGCTCATCGCGTCCTCCCCTGTACTGTGCCGGGCCCGGCGGCCAGGTGCAGCCGCTCCACCTGGACGACGACCTCCGGCACCTGCATTCCCACCAAGTCGCCTACCCGCTCGACGACTCGGCGACGCACCTGGTGGCAGCGCGCGCCGACGTCGCAGGGGTAGTCGAGCTCGACGTGGACCCGGACGTGCGCGACGTCGTGGCGCACGGCGACGGAGGCGGACGGCCGGTCGGCGTCGGGCGGCAGCGGCCCGACGGCCTCGCGGGCCGCCTGCGAGGCGATCTTCGCGACGACCCGGTCGGCGATCCGGGTGGCACCCCGCTCGCCCGGCGGGACGACGGTCAGGGGTCTGTCGAGCTCACCGGCCCCTGCGCTCACGGCCGTCACCGCCGCCGATCACGGGGACGGAAGAAGTCGCCGAAGTCCATGTCCCCCTCCAGGAACCGGCCGACGACCAAGCCGACGGCGCCCAGCGCCGCCACCAGCAGAAAGGCGCCGAACCCGCCGAAGTACCCGGCGAATGCCAGTGCCATGCCGGCGATCATGCCGGCGACGGCCATGCTCATGCTGCGCTCCTCAGCTTCTCGGTCGCTGCGCTCTGCGGTGCCGGGTGCCTCACTGGATCCGGCGCTCCTGTTCCTCTTCCTCCTCGTCCGGCAGCTTCACGTCGCTCACCGCGATGTTGACCTCGACGACCTCGAGGCCCGTCATCCGCTCGACGGCGGTGATGACGTTCTCCCGTACGTCGCGGGCCACATCGGCGATCGACACGCCGTAGACGACCACGATCTCCAGGTCCAGGGCGGCCTGCACCTCGCCGACCTCGACCTTCACACCGCGCGACACCGACTTCGCGCCGCCGGGCACGCGGTCGCGCACGGCTCCGAAAGTGCGGGACAGGCCGCTGCCCATGGCGTGCACGCCGTCCACATCGCGAGCGGCGAGTCCGGCGATCTTCTCCACGACGCCGTCCGCGATGGTCGTCCGTCCCCGGGACCCGGGGTCTCCCCCGCCACGCTTGGCCAGCGGACTCCTGCGCGCCGCCGACGTCTCGGTCTCCCCGCCCCGGTTCTCGGTCATGTCAGTCATCGCCGCACGTCCTTTTCGGGTTGTCATCCTTCGACCACGGTAAGCACGGTTGCGTGGATACGCGCCTTTGATACGGCAGGCTGGAGGAATGACGGCCGACCGATGGACGCAAACAGTGAGACATCAGCTGGGCCTCGGCAGGCTCCTGCCGCTGGGTGATGCGCGGGACGGCGCTTGGATCGCCGAGCAGGCAGCCGAGGCGGTGCTGCGGCGCGCGGTGGCGGACGCTCCGGGCGTGCGCCTCGACGCGCTCCGGGTCGCGCTCGCCGATCCGGCGGACACCGGGAGCCCGGCCGTGCCGGCCCCGCCGAGCGGTCTGCCGCCCGGGCCGCTGCGGGTGACGGCGGAGTTCGCGGCCACGGCCTCGCAGCCGCTGCCGACGACGGCGTCCCTGCTGCGGGCGACGCTGGCGACGGCCGCGACGCAGCGGCTCGGTCTGACGGTGTCGGAGGTGGATCGTGCGCGTGACGGGCCTGTTGGACGAGGAGGCGGAAGCGCCCGGCCTGCGCGGCGCGCCGCTGCCGAGCCGCCGCGCGCCGCGCAGCCGGGGGCGACGACGAGGTCGCGTCGCCGCGGCCGCGCTCGAGGTCCCGGGCGTGCTCCGGCTGACCGGCGCGCTGGGCCACCCCGTGCACATCGAGGAACTCCCGGGCGACGCCGCGCTGCCGCACCGCCACGTCCGGCTGGAACTCGCGGTGCGCGAGGACCACCGGGCCCGGGACGTGGCGCGCCAGGTCCGCACCGCGGTGCGCACGACACTGCCGGACCACCCGACGGTGGCGGTCCTGGTGAGCGGGATCGGCTGACGGAGCGGCACCCGCCGTGGGGCGTCCGCCGACCCGGCGACACGAGGTGCCCCTGCGCCCGCCTGTGCCGCCCCCGCGGGGCGCCCGCTCACCCGGCGGCACGGCGTGGCGCTGCCGTCCGCCCGCGCCGGCCCAGCGGCAGCACAGACACCGCGCCCACGTGGCACCCGCCACCCGGCGACATGGCGTGGCGCTGCCGTCCGCCCGCGCCAGCCCAGCGGCGGCGCGGGACACCGCGTGGTCGGCGGCAACTCCCGTGCCGGCGCCCGTCCTACGGCCGGCTCAGTCCCCGACGCCCGCGAGGTCGCGCAGGCGGCGGGCCTGGGACTGGCGTTCCGCGGTGCGCTGGTCCTCGTAGGTGCGGTCCTGGGCGCCGCGCAGCAGTGCCTTGGTCTCGACGACCGCGTCGCGGGGCGCGGCGAGCACGGCCGACACGAGGTCGCGGACCGTGTCGTCGAGTTGGCCGGCGGGCACGGCCACGTTGGCCAGCCCGGTGTGCACGGCCTCCTCGGCCGTGACGAAGCGCCCGGTCACGCAGATCTCCAGCGCGCGGGCGTATCCGACGAGTCCCACCAGCGGATGCGTACCCGTCAGGTCGGGCACGAGCCCGAGGCTGGTCTCGCGCATGGCGAACTGCACGTCGTCCGCGACGACGCGCAGGTCGCAGGCGAGGGCGAGCTGGAAGCCCGCCCCGATGGCATGCCCCTGGACCGCGGCGACGGAGACGATGTCGCTGCGCCGCCACCAGGTGAACGCCTCCTGGTACTCGGCGATGGTCGCGTCCAGCTCGGCGTCGCTGCCACGCGCGAGGTCGATGAACGACGGTTCCCCGTCGAAGCCCTCGGGCGTGAACGCCTGCCGGTCGAGACCGGCCGAGAAGGACTTGCCCTCGGCCCGCAGCACCACGACGCGGACGGAGCCCGGCAGCTGCCGCCCGGCCTCGGTCAGCGCCCGCCACAGAGCGGGGCTCTGCGCGTTGCGCTTGTCCGGGTTGGTCAGCGTCACCGTGGCGATGGCGTCGTCGACGGTGAGCCGTACGCCGTCCTTGTCGAGTACGGGAACGAGGTCCTTGTCGGGCGAAGCCATGGGACGCCTCCGATGTGTGCGGTCAGCTAAGTGACTGCACAGTAACCACCCGGCCGATCAGCCGACCGACCGGGTGGCCACCATCGAAGCCGAAGGGGCCACCCGGGGATCAGGCCGTGGCCTTTTTGCCCCGCGTCGCCCCGCCACGCCCTCGCAGCGTGACGCCCGACTCACTGAGCATGCGGTGCACGAAGCCATACGAGCGGCCGGTCTCCTCGGCCAACGCCCGGATGCTCGCACCGGCGTCGTACTTCTTCTTCAGGTCTGCCGCGAGCTTGTCGCGCGCGGCGCCGGTCACCCGGCTGCCCTTCTTCAGAGTCTCGGCCACCCGTGCCTCCTCATGGGAAGTGCGCTCTGGTCTCCTCATGATCACCCCTCCGGGCGCCGATGGCCACCCATTCGGCAAGGTCCGTGAGACAAGGTTGTGACGACGGGAGCGCGTCCCCACAAACGGAATACAGAATTCCGAAGAGTGCGGTCCGTACACCCGAACGGATTCCCACGGGAAAGGCCAGGTCAGAAAGGCGTCGCGGCCGAGCCCGGAAGAATCGGGGACTCGGCCGCGAAATCGATGTAGGACACACCTCGGTACGAGGAGATCTCACACAGATGATGGATCACCGCTAGGCCGAATGATCCATACGCCGTTGATCACGCATTCGATCAAGCGAGGGCGACGAGATCCGCGTAGTCGGCGCCCCACAGGTCCTCGACGCCGTCCGGCAGCAGGATGATCCGCTCCGGCTGGAGCGCCTCGACGGCGCCCTCGTCGTGCGTGACGAGGACGACCGCGCCCTTGTACGTGCGCAGCGCGCCGAGGATCTCCTCGCGGCTGGCGGGGTCGAGGTTGTTGGTCGGCTCGTCGAGGAGCAGCACGTTCGCCGAGGACACCACGAGGGTGGCGAGCGCCAGGCGGGTCTTCTCGCCGCCGGAGAGGACACCGGCGGGCTTGTCGACGTCGTCGCCGGAGAACAGGAACGAGCCGAGCGTCTTGCGGACCTCCACCAGGTCCAGGTCGGGGCGGCCGAGCGCATGTTCTCCAGGACCGTGCGCTCCGGGTCGAGGGTCTCGTGCTCCTGCGCGTAGTACCCGAGCTTCAGACCGTGGCCGGGGACGACCGCGCCCGTGTCGGGCTGCTCCACGCCGCCCAGCAGCCGCAGCAGGGTGGTCTTGCCGGCGCCGTTGAGGCCCAGGATGACGACGCGGCTGCCCTTGTCGATGGCCAGGTCGACGTCGGTGAAGATCTCCAGCGAGCCGTACGACTTCGACAGGCCCTCGGCCATCAGCGGGGTCTTGCCGCAGGGCGCGGGCTCGGGGAAGCGGAGCTTGGCGACCTTGTCGGACTTGCGCTCGGCCTCCAGGCCGGCCAGCAGCTTGTCCGCCCGGCGGGCCATGTTCTGCGCGGCGACGGTCTTGGTGGCCTTGGCCCGCATCTTGTCGGCCTGCGAATGCAGCGCGGAGGCCTTCTTCTCGGCGTTCTGCCGCTCGCGCTTGCGGCGCTTCTCGTCGGCCTCGCGCTGCTGCTGGTAGAGCTTCCACCCCATGTTGTAGATGTCGATCTGGGCGCGGTTGGCGTCCAGATAGAACACCTTGTTGACGACCGTCTCCACCAGGTCGGCGTCGTGGGAGATCACGATGAAGCCGCCGCGGTAGGTCTTGAGGTAGTCGCGCAGCCAGACGATCGAGTCGGCGTCGAGGTGGTTGGTGGGCTCGTCGAGCAGCAGCGTGTCCGCGTCGGAGAACAGGATCCGGGCCAGCTCGATACGACGGCGCTGACCGCCGGAGAGCGTGTGCAGGGGCTGGCCGAGCACCCGGTCGGGCAGGTTCAGCGCGGCGGCGATGGTGGCGGCCTCGGCCTCGGCGGCGTACCCGCCCTTGGTCAGGAACTCCGTCTCCTGCCGCTCGTACTGCTTGAGGGCCTTCTCGCGGGTGGCGCCCTGGCCGTTGGCGATGCGCTGCTCGTTGTCGCGCATCTTGCGGATCAGTACGTCGAGGCCGCGCGCGGAGAGGATGCGGTCGCGGGCGAGGACGTCGAGGTCGCCGGTGCGGGGGTCCTGCGGAAGGTAGCCGACCTCGCCGGAGCGGGTGATGGTGCCGCCGGTGGGCACGCCCTGGCCCGCGAGGCACTTGGTGAGGGTGGTCTTCCCCGCGCCGTTGCGGCCGACGAGGCCGATGCGGTCGCCCTTGGCGACACGGAAGGTGGCGTTTTCGATGAGGACGCGGGCACCGGCGCGCAGCTCGATACCGGAGGCGGAGATCACGGACAGACTCCAGGGCGGATACGGGGGCGGGATGGGCGGCTGAGGACGTTCCCGCCGTCTAATGCGCGAGGAGAAAGGCCATGGGGGACAGTCTAACGGGGCGATGCAACCACTTTTTCTGCGTGCGGGTGTTCGGTTGGTCTCGCCGGGTCGGTGTCAGTGATGGGTGCCAGACTGGGCAGCAGGAGGGAGTGGTCGGTATGGCAGGCACGTCCGGCGGGCGTCCGAGCATCTATCCCACGGTGCTGTACGCCGACGCGAAGGCGGCGATCCGGCAGCTCACGCAGGCCTTCGGTTTCACGGAGCTGTCGGTGTTCGAGGGCGAGGACGGCGCGGTGATGCACGCCGAGCTGGTGCAGGGCAACGGCGCGGTGATGATCGGCAGCAAGGGCACGGGCAGCGTCTTCGACAAGGCGATGAAGGACGCGGGCGCGACCGGGGTGTACGTCGTCGTGGACGACGTGGACGCGCACCACCGCCGCGCCGTGGATCACGGCGCGGAGATCCTGATGCCCCCGACGGACCAGGACTACGGCTCGCGGGACTACATGGCCCGGGACCTCGAGGGCAACGTGTGGAGCTTCGGGACGTACGCGCCGGAGATGTCCGGCTGACGTCCCGGCCGGGCTCCAGGGCCTGTCGTCGGCCCTAGCTGCCGCCGGTGTGCACCTGGAAGGCGGCCCGGCGGACGGCCTTGGCCAGGGCCGGGTCGGGGTGTGCCGCGGCGAGGGCGACCAGGACCTGCACGGTCCTCGGATGACCCACGGCGCGCACCTCGTCCAGCAGCATCGGGATGGTCGGCTGCACGGCGGACTCCAGATGGCGGACGAGCAGCGGGGCCTCACCGTGGTCGGCGACGGCTGCGGCGGTGTCCACCCACAGCCAGGTCGCCTCCTCCCGGGTGAGGACCTCGTGGGCGTCCTCGGGGTCGGCCCCGTCGTGCTCGGCCAGCCACAGCAGTGCGTACGGCCTGAGCGTCGGCTCGTCCAGCACGGCGCGGACGTCCGGCTCCGCGGGGGCGCCGACCACCCGCAGCGCCTCGAAGGCGAGGCCGCGCAGCAGGGCGTCCTCACCGCGGGCGGCGCCGAGGAGTTCGGTGACGGCGCTGCCGACGGGGCGGGCGGCGAGCCAGGCGCGGTACTCGGCGCGGGCCGCGTTGGGGCGCAGCTGGGCGCAGCCACGGAGCATGTCCTCGGCCGCCTGCTCGATGTTCCCGGCGGGGCTCTGGGCGGCGACGCAGATCTGCTCCAGCTTGACCCAGACGGCCCAGCTGCCGAGCGGGGTGAGCGTGGCCTGGCCGTCGCCGTAGGTGAGGGCGCCGACGGAGGCGAGGGCGCGCAGGGCCCAGTCCAGGAGCGGGGCGAGCGGGGCGTCGGCGGGCGCCGGTTCGGCCGGCGGCTCGGGCTGCGGGCCGTAGGGGATCTCGCAGCGCGCGGTGCGCAGCTCGGTGACGCGCTGCTCGAGGAGGTCGAGGAGCTGCTCCACGGGGACGGGGCCGGCGGACAGCTGGAGGAACGACAGCGCCTGCGGCATGGCCGAGACGACCTCGGCGACGGCGGCGGGCTCGTGGTCGTCGGGCTCCGGATAGGCGAGCGACCAGGCGTCGAAGAGGGCGACCCAGCCGCGCAGTACGGCGCTGTCGTCGCGGTCCCAGGCGCGCAGCCGCCAGCCGGGACGGGCGCTGTCGCCGTGCACCTCGACGAGACCGGCGAGACGGGCGGTGTCCCAGTCGGCTCTGACCTGATCCGGGGTCAGGCCCAGCTCGCGGGCGGCCCGTTCGGCGGTCGCGGCGGAGAGGGTGGCCTTGCCGTCGGCGGTGGCGCTGCCCCGTCCGGGGCCGAGCTCGGTGTCGGCCCAGCGGGCGACGCGGGCCGCGTCGGCCAGACCTGAGCGTGCCATTCTGGCCAGCTCCGCCGGTGCCGGGGTGCCCTCCGGGGGGCGCGGTGCGGGGCGGCGCGAGCGCCGCTGGTTCATCGCTTGCGGGGCGGCGGCCAGGGGTCGCGGGCGGACGAGTCGAAGCCTGGAGTCGCGCGGGATACGGGACGTCACGAGGGCAGTCTTCCGGTTGACGGTCCGAAAACCCAAACGGAATGTCACGGCGGGCGACGGGGATGGCCAACGCACGGGGTCCCGCGAGTGGTCGAGGGCCGCAAACAGGCCAGTGGTACGACGCTAAACGGAATCATCACGACCGGTCGTCGGGGTGCGGGACAGGACGTGGTTGCGACGGGGCGAAGGGGGCGTGAACGGGGGGGTGCTGACGCGCCGGGGTCACATGAGAGGGGTCAGGAAGCGGCGCAGGGCCTCCTCGTAGGCCTGCGGGTCGGCGTTCCACATGGCTCCGTGGGGCGTGTTGCCGACGGTACGGAGGGCGACCAGGTC